>JALUXV010000033.1 GCA_027013165.1 Alteromonadaceae bacterium | reverse complement strand
TGTTTTTAAATTTTATGACAACGTTGTCATACCACGATAATTGACAGCGCTGTCATTTGCTTTTGGATAAAACTACATCAATCGAATCAAGCCTGCAACTACCAAGTTACAATTAATTTACAAGTAAACGTTTTCATTACCGCTAACTAATTGTTTTTAAAAAAAATAAAAATTTAAAAAAGTCTTCACAGAGTAAACAAAAACACTAAAAGCGGGTGCTTAACTATATAGTAAATCACTGTTTTTATAGGTAAAAATCAAAGGCACCATCCATTAAACTTAGTCTCATTAAGACAAAGTTTAATGATGGTGACAGTAATATTATCGTGATGCTTTAGGCCTGCGTAGAGGCACGCACAACCAATTCAGGAACGAAGAACCTAGTTGAGGGTTGTTGAGTCTTGCCGCTTTTCTTCCTGAATTTCAAACTTTGAATCAATGAAGATGCAGCGCTTTGAGCAATCAAGCTGGTTGGCTGCGCCGCGGTTGTCAGTGGGGGAAAAGTTTGGCTAGAAAGCGGGCTATCCTCAAACCCTGCAATAGCTAAATCTTTAGGAACATCTAGCCCCTTCATACGCGAACCAAACAATGTACCCGCTGCAATTTCGTCGTTACACGCAAACACTGCGGTAGGTTTGTGTTCCATATTGGCAATGGTATCGGCACTTTTTACACCGGTCTCAAATGAGTAGCTACCATCAATAACAAGAGATTCATCAAAGGTAATCTGATTTTCTGCCAATGCGGCCTTGTATCCTTCCAAGCGTTCAATGGTTGATTTATGCTCTTTTTCACCCGAGATAAAAGCGATACGTTGGTGCCCTTGCGAAATTAAATGCTCAGTGATTGCATGTGCCGCTTTAAAGTCATCTACCAATACACAAGGCAAATCTGTTTGTGGTGACTCGCTTCCAGAAAGAATGCGCACATAGCATATTCCCTTCTCGTCGAGGGCTTCTAATACGTCGGGCATTTCAGACAGTGGCGGTGACAAAATAAGCCCAGCGAGTCTAGCACTGGCTACCATGCTAAGTATTTCACTGATAATGGTGTCACTTGAAGCATCACATGGGTGTATCAACAACTCATAGCCACTATTGCGGCACTCATCCAAAATACCCTGCTGCATGTTAATAATGTAATAAGCATTGGGGTTGTCGTACACGTAACCTAATACAAAGTTGTCTCGTCCAGCCAAATCCCTAGCGGCTTTGTTAGGGCGATAGTCTAATTTTTCGATGGCCTCTTGTACTTTTGCCAAAGTTTCTGACTTAACCGAGCCTTCGTTGTTAATTACTCGAGACACGGTTTTAAATGACACTCCCGCGTATTCGGCGACATCTTTTATTGTTGCAGCCACGTTTTCTCCAAGATGCTGTAGCACTATTTTTATTATTGAATGGCCTGCGTAAAGGGTACAAGCGCAGGCCGTTATCCCACGAGTCTATTACGATTGGGGCAAAGATTAAACCTTTGCGCAACACCTGCCCTTCACTATTGCATGTTCAAAAAATTAGCAATTTGTTATTTTTTTGTTTGCAAGTTTACTTTTTGTAATGTAACTTTATCGCAAATGACAACGCTGTCATTTTATATCAACAGCAAAAAAGTGTAAGTACATAAATGACTCAAGCAACGTTTTACATAGGAATAGACGGTGGCGGCACTAAGTGTAGAGTGCGCATTGAAGATGCTGACGGAAAGCATCTTAGTGCAGCCACAAGTGGCTCTGCTAACATTATGCGAGATATGCCACTCGCTCAATCGTCTATTATGCATGCCATTGAGCATGCCGTAGCAAACGCTCCTGTCCCTATCCTTTTGGAACAGTGCGTGGTGGGCGCAGGACTCGCTGGTGCTAACGTGCCATCGGCTGCCCAGTTGTTTAAACAATGGAATCATCCATTTCACTCAATTTATGTACTCAGCGATTTACATGCCGCCTGTATCGGGGCTCACGGTGGTGAAAACGGCGCAGCTATTATCATAGGAACAGGGTCTACCGGCGCATCATTTATCGATGGCAAATTCGAAGATGTGGGTGGACATGGCTTTCCTATAGGAGATATCGGTAGCGGCGCATGGCTTGGTCTACAAGCCATTCAGCACACACTACTATCACTCGATGGGCTGCAAGCGAGCGATGCATTGAGTAGAGCAACGGCAGACCACTTTAACGCGAAGACCCCTTTAGACTTGGTACAAACCTGCGCTGGCTTTGTTCCCTGTGACTACGCATCTGTAGTGCCTAAGATTGCTCCACTATTAGGCGATAAGGATCCGGCCGCATCGCATCTGTTCGACCAAGCAGCAGCCTACATACAGAAAATGGCTGACAAGCTTATCGGTGACAACGACCTCCCCTTATGCTTGATTGGCGGCCTGTCTCACATCATTGCAGAACGTTTATCTCCAAAAACACAACACAGATTACGCAACGGCGTGGCTTCACCTGAGAAAGGTGCCCTGACCTTTGCAAAACAATCCCTAAATTTACAAGAGATCATTGTATGACCACCACTATTATGGCGAAAGAGGCAAAGCAGAGCCCTGACGTTATTCGTGAACAACTCAGTGCCAACAAGCCCGTGTGTGAAGCTATTGCGTCAAAACTTAAAGCGATAAAACCAAACCTCGTATTTTTGATTGGTCGCGGCTCGTCAGATCATGCTGGTGTTTACGCTAAATACCTTTTCGAAGTGGAACTTGGTTTACCTGTCAGTAGTGCTGCCCCTTCGGTGTCTGGGGTTTTCAATCAAACGCTGAGCTTAAAAAATAGTGTCGCCATTGTGATTTCGCAGTCGGGCAGAAGCCCCGACATTCTGAAGAAAACCGAACGAGCTAAAGCTGGCGGCGCTTTTACCATTGCATTAGTGAATGACGAGACTTCACCGTTAGCTAATATGGTTGATGCAGTACTCCCATTACGCGCTGGTCCAGAAAAAGCGGTAGCGGCAACAAAAAGCTATTTGGCAACACTCTCTGCGCTATGTCAGCTTTGTGCCACATGGTCGGAAAATACTTCACTACTTGAAGGATTAAACGCACTACCCAATGCTATGGCTGAGGTGATTAATCATCCAGCGCAGCTAAGTGCAGAAAAACTAAAAGATACACGAAACGCCGTAGTACTGGGGCGAGGATTCGGTTATGCCGTAGGTCGCGAAGTTGCCCTGAAGTTAAAAGAAGTATTGAGTATTCACGCCGAAGCCTTTAGTAGTGCAGAGTTCATTCACGGCCCGGTAACCCTAGTAGAGAACGAGCTACAGATCATCAACCTTCCTGTTGACGACGAATCCAAACCGTATCACGACGAAATTATCAAAGACGTTGAGCGCCGTGGTGCAGACTTGCAAACTATTGATATCGGCTCACCAGCGTTACACAAAAGGCTATTGCCACTGCTTTCACTTCAGCGTTTTTACCTTGACATTGAAGCCATTGCAGTTGAACTTGGGCTCAATCCTGATACGCCTCCTGGCTTAAACAAAGTAACTGAAACCCATTAATCATGAAATTATCTGTAGCACGAGTTCTGACCAAAGACGGTTGGCTGTCAAATCAAGTTGTTGAAGTAAGCCAAGGTGTAGTGTCGTCTATTTCACCTATTAGTGACAGTGACTCAACGGCAAAGGGCACTTTAATACCTGGGCTAATTGACACTCAAGTCAACGGTGGTGGCGGTGTTTTGTTAAATCAAACCCCTACACTTGAAGGCATTGAATGTATGGCCAAAGCGCATTTGCGCTTTGGCACTACGGGTATGCTGCCAACCTTGATAACCGACTGCGCCGACGTGATGGCACGGGCTGCAGATGCTGTTGCTCAGGCCATGAGTGAAAATTTACCCACTATACTGGGTATTCACTACGAGGGGCCGTTTTTGTCTACCGCGAAAAAGGGCGTGCATGATGCGTCTTTTATTCGTGTACCCACAGACAAAGAGCTTGCTAGCTTAATGCGTAAAGACATTGGCAAAGTGATGGTAACTCTAGCGCCAGAATCAGTACCAACCTCTTTTATCAAAGAACTCGTGGCTGAAGACGTATTAGTGTGTTTGGGCCATTCTAATGCCAATGCTGAGCAAGTGTTTGATGCGATAGAAGCAGGCGCTACTGGATTCACTCATTTATACAATGCTATGTCACCACTAACTAGCAGAGAACCCGGCATGGTGGGGGCTGCTCTACTGGCCGATAGCGCCTATTGTGGCTTGATTGTGGATCACCATCATGTGCACCCCAAAAGCGCCGAATTCGCGATAAAAGCAAAAGGTAAACACAAAACCATGCTGGTTACCGATGCTATGGCTCATGTGGGTACTGACCTAGACAAGATCCCTTTCTTTAATACAGAAATACGCCGTACCAACGACAAGTTAACCACACCACAAGGCACCCTCGCGGGCAGTTGCCTAGACATGATTGGTGCCGTGCGAAACACCCACCAAGACTTACATGTAGCACTGGAAGACGCTGTAGTTATGGCAAGTACAACACCAGCGACGTTTCTTGGTATGAGCCACACCCATGGTGCAATAGGTGTGGGCATGCAGGCAAACTTTCTGCTTATAGATGACAACCTGAACATAGAAAAGACTTGGCTCAAGGGAGAGCTAGTCTAAGCTAAATAACAACAAGAGGTTCACCAATGAATACCACGGCTACCCCTATAGACAGACCAGCCTCCAGTAATCTAATGCCAATACTCAGTATCGGCTTACTGTTTTTTATATTTGGCTTTGTCACTTGGCTTAATGGCGCATTGATCCCGTTCTTACAAATGGTATGCGAACTCAGTGAAATCGAAGCTCTTTTCATTGCCTTCTGTTTTTATGTAGCCTATGTGGTGATGGCACTGCCCATGGCGAAAATATTGGAAAAAACCGGCTATCAGAAAGGTATGTCACTGGGTTTGGTTATTATAGCTGTGGGGTGTTTGCTTTTTGTACCTGCGGCCATGAGTAAAACTTTTGCCATATTCCTTATTGCCCAATTTGTTGTTGGCTCGGGCCTGACTATTCTGCAAACCGCATCAAACCCCTTTATTGTAAGGCTCGGCTCTGAAGAGAGCGCCGCAGCGCGTATTGCCTTTATGGGGCTACTAAACAAAGCCGCCGGTGTGCTAGCGCCTATGATATTTACAGCACTGGTATTGGGCGAGTTTTCTGGTATTACTCAAGTAGAACTTGCGTCTATGGACGCAGCCACCAAAGAGGCGCAAATTTCGCAAATGTCAGTGCAGCTTGTTCAGCCATACGTTGCTATGGCCATTGCTCTGCTGGCACTTGCTTATTTATTCAGCTTGTTAAAACTTCCCACTATTGCGCAAGACGAAGCCACCGAAGACACTACCGAATCAGGCAAGCGTATTACCAACTTCCCTCACTTAATTTTGGGTGCGGTTACTCTGTTTTTTTACGTGGGTGTTGAGGTTATTGCAGGTGACACTATTGGCCTGTACGGTTCATCTATCGGTGTTGCAAACGCCACAGCGCTTACTTCTTACACTATGTTCGCTATGGTTATTGGCTACTTTTTGGGCCTGTTTTTGATCCCCAAGGTTATCTCACAAAGTCATGCACTACTGGGCTCGGGTGTACTCGGTGCAGTACTTACCATTGCCATAACCTTTGCGTCTAACTCATCCACCGCAATTAGTGATGTTTTGTGGGGCTGGTCAGGTATTCAAACTCTACCTGATAGCATTACACTTATCGCACTACTGGGTTTGGCAAACGCTATGGTATGGCCGGCAGTATGGCCTTTAGCATTGGCGGGGCTGGGTAAACTTACCCCCAAAGGCTCTGCCATTTTAATTATGGGTATTGCAGGCGGCGCCATTCTACCCATGGTTTACGGCGGATTTAGCGAGTGGTTAGGCGGGCAATCTGCCTACTGGATCATGTTACCTTGTTACTTGTTTATTGGTTACTACGCTTTGTGGGGACACAAAAAGAGCGCGTGGTAAATTAAGGTCATTCGTTCATAACACCAGTGTATAGGCTAGGTGAATTGCTATTGTTCATTATGACCTGTTGGTACTCTTAACTCTTCCTTAACCCCCCTTTCATTATAGTGGCACCTATTCAATGAAAGGGGGGCTTAAAAATGGCCACACAAAGGCAGATTCTGCAAGCAAAGAACGGTTTTATACCGGCCTTCGTTCTATTGTTGCTGTCGGGATGCAGCACTCTAGCAGGGCAACCTAACTTCGATATTCACGCGTATACTCAAACGCAGTTGCAAAACAAATCACAATGGCAAACGGCTCAATACACCGCCGAATCAGCTAACCGTCTTCTCGACTTAATTCATCACGAGCAAATTGAGGCGCTGGTAACCCAAGCGCTTGCGAACAATGCTTCGCTGCAACAAAGCATACTTTCCTTAGAGATAGTTAAAGCGCAAAAACAACAAACCTTTAGTGCTGAGCTACCTACTGCATCATTGGCGTTCAATCAGACCCAACAAGAAAACCAGCAGGAATATTATTCATCAGAGTTGAGTGTTAGTTGGGAAATCGACATTTGGAATAAATTAAGTGACCAAACGCAAGCAGCGAAACTTGAGGTAATTGCCTCAATGGCTGACACACAAGCAGTGAAAGACTCGCTCATCGCAACGGTTATTCGTACATGGTTAACAGGAAGCTACCAAATCCAACTCATCGCCCTTGAAGAAGAGCGTATTGCTACGCTGCAAAATAATGAGTCTTTAATTAAATCACGGTACTTAAACGGCCTTGGCAGTTTACAGGATTTAGATACCGCTAGAAGCGATACTGCAACGGCTAGAGCTACACTTGAACAGTACCAAGAGGATTTAGCCCAAACTACCAGACAAATGGCAATACTTTTGGGTAAAACTGAGTCTTCATCTGAATCACTTTTCCTCTCCCAATTTCCAAGCGTTTTGGCGCCACTCGCCACGCTTCCAGCTCAAGACTTAGCCAATAGGCCAGACTTACAAAACGCCTATGCGTCAATTTTATCGGCAGATTATAGCGTCAATGTCGCCTACAAAAATCTATTACCCAGCATCAATCTTCAGGCTTCTTTAACTGACAGTAGCGGCAAGGTTAACGACGCTCTTTTGGCTTCTCCACTGTGGGGGCTTTTAAGTCAAATTAGCGCACCGCTGTTTCAGGGCGGGCAATTAAAAGCAGCAAAAGACATTGCTGAATTCCAGCGAGAAATCGCATTTTGGCAATATCAAGAAACCTTGCTAACAGCAATTAACGAGGTTGACAACGCACTGGGATTAGAAAGGTCACTCGCGACTAGGCAATCACACACACAAGATGCCTTGCTTCACGCAAAAAGCAGTGAAACTCATGTTCAAGAACAATATGCACAGGGCCTCACCGATATCTTTGATTTGCTTACCGTTCAACAACAAACCCTCAATCTGGAAGTTCAGGCGCTTCAATTGCATTTTGAGCAATTGACTAATCGCGTCGACTTGGGACTTGCATTGGGTATAGGAGCATAATTTTGAAACAACATCTCTCGACAATTATCATCACCTTCGTAGCTGCAACAAGTATTGTTGGTGCAGTAGGGTTTAATGCATTTAGCATGAGCCAAGAAGAAGACAGCGCCTTACCATTGCTAGCTAGCCCACCGCCAAAGGTAAGTGTTGTTGAAGCTACAGCTCAGACGTACTCGGCGTCGATTCAAGGGTTTGGTGAAGCAATTCCACGATATAGCCTAGAGTTAACATCAGACATTTCTGGTGCTATTGATATGATTTCAAATCAGTTCGCCACGGGTAATATTGTCACCCCTGACGATACACTCGCTTCACTTAACGACACTTCTTATCGTGCTGCCGTAGCTTCAGCAAAAGCCAACTTGGCCAATGCCACCGTGGCGTTGATGGAAGAAGAGCATCAAGCTAAACAAGCCCTGAACGAGTGGCAATCTTCTGGGTTAGCCTCTTCAGACCTGTCTCCCCTTGTACTAAGAGCACCACAATTGGCCGCTGCACAAGCAGAACTGGATAACGCAAAGGTGGCATTAGAAAATGCCGAGCGGGATCTCAGTCGAACGCAAATTTCGAGTCCATTTAACGCATTGATTGTCACCCGTGATATTCAACTTGGTAGCTATGTTCAATCAGGTGACGTCATTGCAACGTTAATGGGTATCGACGTTATCGAAATTAAGATCCCTCTGTCGGCCGCTAAATGGTCTCAGTTTGATCTTCAAGCATATAACAACGGAGAACCCATTGAAGTAATTTTGTCTAGCTTCGACAAATCACACACTTGGACAGGGTATGTCACTCGTGTGGAAAACCATCTTGATGAAGAAACGCGACAACGCTCTGTTATCGTAGCAGTAGATCAGCCTCTAAACTTAGACGAGCCCCTACTTCCAAACACCTATCTTCAAGCACAAATAGCAGGCAAAAAACATGATTCACTCATACAACTGCCGCAAACTGCTTTGTCTAAAAACGGCGATATTTGGTATGTGGACAACAACAATCAGTTGAACAAGTACGAAGCAGAACTGGTTTATGAAGATGATCAATTTATCTATATTCGCCCGCTAAATAATTCGGTGTCTAGCTTGCAAGCGGTAGTTCGCCCTCTCAATAGTTACGTTGTGGGCAACGAAGTTACACCTGTATTAACCTTAGCATCGTCCAATCAATACCAAGCGATAGAGGGAGAATAAGATGAACAATCACTCTCACAAAGGCGTAATCGCATGGTTCGTGCAAAACCCCGTTGCTGCGAACCTCTTTATGTTTAGTGTTATTGTTATGGGACTTATTTCATTCACTGATATACGCAAAGAAGCCTTCCCAAGCATGGAACCCGACAATATTCGGGTTTCAGTAACGTATGATAGCGGCGACCCAGAGCAAGCAGAAGAAGGCATCGCGATAAAAATTGAAGAAGCGTTAGAAACTGTGTCGGGGATAAAACGGATCACCTCTACATCTAACGCATCGGGCAGCAGCGTGGTCATTGAAAAAGACAGTGACTATGACCTTGACGTACTGTTTCAAGATGTCAAAACAAACGTGGATGGAATATTCAATTTTCCGCAGCAAGCCGAAAAACCAGTGATAACCAAAGCAAGACGGCAAGATCATGCTATTTGGGTACAGTTATATGGCGATGTTGATCGCGCAACATTGCAGCCCCTAGCTGAAAGATTAAAAGCCGACCTTCTGTCACAATCAGGCATCAGTGATCTTGAAATCATTGGCAAAGCTGATCCTATGATGTCTATCGAAATTGATGAAGCAAGACTTCTTGCTTATGGGCTGACCATCACTGATGTTTCCAATGCCATAAATAATGAATCGTCGACGGCTATATCTTCAAGTTTACGCAACAGTGAACGCGTAATTCGCTTAAAAGGTTCAGAACAGGCGTACACGAAAACAGACTTCGAGAACATACCTATTGTATCAAGCCAAAGCGGTGTGATTGTTCGGTTGGGAGAAATCGCCACTATCTCTGACACCTTTGCTGATGATACCTACGTGTTTTCTAGATACAACGGCAAAAATGGGCTGGGTATTCAGATTGTAATGGACGAATACAGCGACATTACCACCATAGTAGAACAAGCAAATAGTGTTGTTGAAAAGTGGCAAAAGCAGGGTTTACTACCTAATAACGTGGAGCTAGTCACTTGGTATGACAAAAGCACACTCATTGTTGAACGCTTAGGCCTTCTTCTCAAGAATGCTCTGTCGGGTATTGTTATTGTATTTTTCATTCTGGCCATATTTTTAAACTTGCGCGTTGCCTTTTGGGTGGCAGCCGGTTTGCCCTTTGTATTCTGTGGCACCTTGTTCTTAATGACAGATACTTTTACTGGCTTAACAATAAATGAAATGACAACCTTCGGGTTCATAATGGCGCTGGGCATAGTCGTGGACGACGCCGTAGTTATAGGTGAAAGTGTTTACGATACCCGTCAAAAATACGGAGATAATATCGACAGCACAATTAAAGGAGTTCACGCGGTTGCAACACCAACGCTATTTGGTGTAGCTACGACAGCGGTTGCCTTTATAGCATTAACACAAGTCGAAGGAACGCTAGGACAAATATATGCTCAATTTGCCACCGTTGTTACACTCTGTCTGATTTTATCGATTGTTGAATCGAAATTTATTCTGCCCTCTCACCTGGCTCATGTGAAAACAGACAAAAAAGCGGCGTCTTCTTTCAAACACGGCTTCGCTTATATTCAACAAAAAGCAGACATGGGACTACAGTGGGTCAATCACCGTTTATACACCCCACTGCTAAGAGCTGTTTTGCGCTTTCGTTATGCCGCGGTTATGGGGTTTGTTGCTATTTTTGTGTTAATTGCAGGGCTTCCACTTTCTGGCGCAGTGAAGGTGTCATTCTTCCCTGATATTGCTGGCGATATTGCTCAAGCTGAAATGACAATGCAAGAGGACGCGGCCTTTGGTCAAACACATCAAAACTTACTAGATTTAGAAAGTGCAGTCGTTGACGCCGACGCCTACCTTGTAGAACAACACAATGCCGACAGCTCAGGGATTTTAAGCATACAAGTTTCAGCCAGTGACGACTTGTCGGGAAAAGTGCTTGTAGAGTTAGCTCCCAATGCCCCCTATGATGTAAACGCCTTAAAGCAAGAATGGCAAAAGCGTATTGGCTCGTTGGAAGGAACTAAAAAGTTGAAATTGGTATCGTCAATGGCGATGGGTGACAACTTTAAAGTAGAAATAAAAGGCTGGGACGATGAAGCCTTGCTTCAAGCAGGAAATCAATTTAAACAGGCGTTGCAGTCTATCAATGGAGTTAGTGGTATAGACGACAATCTGTCTGCTGGCGAACCGCTTTATCGATTCGAATTGAATGAGCAAGGCATCGCCTTGGGTATGGATACAAGTACACTGTCTGAACAACTACTTCAGAATTTTGGCGGGGATATTGTTCAGCGTTATCAACGAAACAAAGATGAGCTAAAAGTACGCGTAAGGTACCCCGAAGAAGCTCGCCAATCTCATGCAGATATTGTTGAAGCTAATATTCGTACGCCTAACGGTACGGTTGTGCCTTTAACATCGGTAGCCAATGTCATTCCTGATTATCAAGTGAATGAAGTTACACGCATTGATGGTCAAAGAGCATATTATCTTTCCGCCGCCGTAGACAAAGAAGTTATTGCCTCGAACGAACTCGTCAACCTACTTCAAACCGGTATTGTGCAGCGCATTCAAGAGAACAACCCAACCATTGAATTTCATTTTGCAGGTGAAGCGGAAAAACAGAGCGAAACCACTTCTTCAATGGCTAAGATGTTTATCATGGCGTTGCTGGCAATCTACTTGTTGCTTGCTATCCCATTAAAATCTTACACCCTCCCATTAATTATTATGTCTGTGATACCTTTTGGGGTAATAGGCGCAATTTTGGGTCATTGGATGAACGGATTAGCTATTTCCATTCTATCGCTGAATGGCATATTGGCGTTAAGTGGAGTAGTTATTAACGATAGCTTACTATTAGTTTCTCGATTCAACACATTGAAAGCGTCGGGCACTAAGTTTTTGGATGCCGTTGTACAATCGTGTGGTAGCCGATTGCGTGCGGTACTTCTTACATCAATAACCACGTTTGCAGGACTTGCCCCATTGCTAAGTGAAACATCAGTTCAGGCACAATTTCTCATACCAGCGGCGGCAGCGCTTGGCTATGGAATTTTATTCGCCACCGCAATTACGCTGATTCTGATCCCTTGCTTGCTGGTAATTCGAAACGATATACAGCGCGTCATATTACTTTTAAAAACGCGCTTTCAAACGCCCCAATGGGTACACAACGAATAGAGGTTCACTATGACAACTCTCGATGTACTTTTAGTAGAAGATGATTTGGATTTAGCAGCCACTGTTGTTGACTATTTAGAGTTAGAGTCCATTCAGTGTGATCACGCCGCCAACGGTATCGCGGGACTCAACCTAATAGAAGAGAATAACTATCAAGTGGTTATTCTCGATATCAACTTACCCAAACTAGACGGTTTCTCGGTTTGTGAGCGGCTAAGAAATGCGGGAGATAGTGTTCCCGTATTGATGCTCACTGCCAAAGATACACTCGACGACAAACTAACAGGCTTCAGAGTGGGAACCGACGACTACTTGGTTAAACCATTTGAACTGTCTGAACTAGTTGCACGAGTCAAAGCACTGTCGGGCAGAAAAAGTAGCCGAGCAAACCAAATAGCAGTGGCTGATGTAACGTTAAACCTAAACTCTAAATTAGCCAAACGAGGCGATCGTCAGCTTCGTCTGTCTCCTACCTGTTTATCGCTGTTACAGACGTTAATGCAGGCCAGCCCAAATCCTGTGTCTCGCCAATCCCTAGTTGAACGAGTGTGGGGACACGATGCGCCAGACAGCAATAGCCTCAAAGTCCATATTTTTAATTTGCGAAAAGAACTAGAGCACCAACACGAAACCAAATTAATTCATACTCGACCCGGTTTTGGTTTTGCAATGTACGAAGAATGAGTCACACATGAAGATAAAACTCAGTTTACGACTTTACTTGTTAAGCGCCATCGTTGTATTCGCTATTGGCATCATTGTTTTATTTACTATGGTAACAACATCATACTTCGTCAATGGATTAGACAGCATCACAAGAATCTCAATGATAGAGTCGATCCACGATACCAAAGGGGCATCAATTACATCGGATTTTACTTATTCTGACAATTGGGAAAGCGTTCCTCAAAACATACGGGAGCATTTTGCAAATCGAACCATAGATAAAAATATCCTGTACAAGCATGTAGAAAGTGAAAACTTCTGGTCACGTCCCAATAGAATATCGTTTCTGATGAAAGTTGACGCACCCGACGGAAACCTAGTTTACATTTCGAAATTGGTCGACACCAACGCCTTTTCGATAGTGGGTGACTCCCCCTCTTCTATTATTGTTCAAGCAATTAGTATAGGGGTTGCCATTTCAGCTTTATTCATAGTGATTATCGTCTTAATGATTCGGTCGATTACTCGCCCCGTAGAATCGCTAAATACTTGGACTAAATCGCTCTCTTTTGAATCGCTCTGCGAAAGCCCACCAGATTTTAGATACACAGAGCTAAACAAATTCGCCGAACTTATGATGAAAAGTTTGAATGCTGCGCATACTAGTATAGAACGAGAACAAACCTTCTTACGCCATGCAAGTCACGAACTGAGAACCCCTATCGCAACAGTGAGTAACAGTGTGGAGCTGCTGAAGCGGCTCTATGACGTCGAAAACGAGAAAGTTGTTAACGTTGTCGCGCGTATCGAACGGGCGGGAAAGACAATGAAAAATCTTACTGAAATACTCCTTTGGCTAAGTAGGGAAGATGGCTCATCAATTGTCATTCGCGAAGTTAAACTCAATAGTTTAATTGAGGATATATATGCCGATATGGGTTATTTGCTGGAAGGAAAGCAAAACATCGAAGTGTCTGTATCTACTGAAGTATTCTCTATTTTTGTATCTCCAGAAGCCTGTAGAGTTATTATCAGTAATATCATTCGAAACGCGCTCCAGCACACTATCGAAGGTTCCATAAAGATCACCCAGTCAGCAAATCAACTCAAAGTAGAAAACACTAGGTCTTCGAAAATGGATGATGAATCAAGTGAAATAGGATTTGGGTTAGGGTTAAATCTGTGTAGGCAATTATCAGGAAGATTCGGTTGGTCTATGACTATCGAAAAAACCGAGACTACTTATTCCGCATGTATTATTTTTACGTAAGCTGAAAATTAAGGGGTCAGTGTACAATAAGGAAGGTTTTAATTTACTCTGACCCCATTATTTTTTGGTTTGGTGACATAATGGAATCTAACACTCCTGCGCGTTTAATATTCCTGTGGTGCGTGCCTAGATCTCTTTCAACCGCATTTGAAAAAATGATGGCGCACTCGAATCAGTTTACGGTTATTGGAGAGCCGTTTATAGACGTATACAAGAATAGCCTAATTTCAAAAAGCCATTTTCAAGATTCGCTAAAGCACTTTAGCCAGATATATGGCGATTTAATGAATCAAAGTCATCAGCAACCTGTTTTCGTAAAAGATATGGGCTATCACGCTGAACCTTTTATAACGGATCAGCAAATTCGCTCTGCTAGACATACATTCCTTATCCGCGCCCCACAATTTAGTATCCCGTCCCTCTATAAAATGAGACCAGAATTTACCGAAGACCAACCGGGGTTTGAAGGGCAGCTTAAAATGTTCCAAAAAGTTGTAGAAGTCACTGGCAACACACCATATGTAATTGATGCAGAAGAACTGAAAACAAGAGCATCGGAAGTCGTTGCCGATTATTTTAGGTGGATTGAACACCCTTTACCAACCGATGTTCTCAATTGGCCCAAGGGTTCACGTAACGACTGGAAAGGCCGCGAGTCGTGGCACACAGATGCTATCAATAGTCAGGGTTTTGAAGCTCGCGAAGGCTCAAAAGTACTCCCAAGTATGCCACCCAAAGTTGCTAATTCAGTAAAGCGAAACACCAGTTTTTATGAAACACTGCTGAAACATGTAACGTTAAAATAACCTAGATTAGTTTCTCAAGGCCTTTTCAAAATCTTGGCGCACCACTGGACTAATTGCAGCACTGAAGACTCTTGCAAAAATGATTGTTTTCGAGGCCTGACCGTTTTTTAATTGAACGTCAAAAGGTGTTCTAATTAAGGTTGCCCTGTAATTTTTCAATAACATTGCATACTGCTGCATGCCTTTTTGCTCGTAGCCAAAAAGTGAAAATACTGCTCTCCAGTCTTGGCAGAACCTACGCATTAATTTTGCCAATGCGTCAACATGGGAAACTTGATTCACTGGGTTAGTCTGCATATCGTCAATGATATCATCTACAAGTCCTTCGACTTCACCTGGAGATAACACGGGCGTTATGTTGTACTTCTCTAATAAGATGTCGGCGGGCTTACCGGGGGTATACTCAATAAGCTTTGAGGGCGGATAACTATTATTCTCTTGACAATACTTGAAAGTATTATCTACCAATTCCCAAAACCGCCCTGAACCTGCGGTGTCTATTACTAGGTGAACTCGAGTTTCATCGCTGTGATTTACCACTTTGTGGTTTCGCCACGAGTCAAACAACCAACACTCGCCTGCTTTCATGTTTACAGTTTGATTTCCGCAATGAAAGATAACCTTGTCATTGGTAACAACAGGAATATGAATACGCACATGTCGATGCCAGTGATAAATAGCATCAACATGAATAGGCACCTCGCTTTTCCCTGCCAACCGCATGAAGCGAGAACGGCCTAGAACTTCTCCAAAACTAGCGCAAACTTGCCTAATGTACTCACACTTTTGTAGGTGAGGTGTTTCTTCCATTTGACCACTGAAATCATCATTGTCTTGGCCGCGGTAAGAAATAAGTGGCAAAGCCGAGTTTCCTTTATGTTTTCCCGGATGAGGTTGCCAAGACTGTTCCTCAAATTGATTAAGTTCTTGGACTAACTTTTCTACATCAAACTTAATGGGTAGCTTGATAAATTCACTGTCCATTTTCATAACGTATTTCCTAACTGAGAAACGGTGTACGACATACCTACAATTACATATCGTCTATATGTGACAAACATAAAAAACTAATAATATTTGTAGCAGCTGTATTTAGTCATCGTTTTTGGGTAACGCGGTGTCCAGCTCCCAACCGTCAATGGCTATTTTATTAATACTATCGATAGTTGACGTTAACGATGGGAATATAGATTCAATATGACCTTGATGTTGCTTCCACTTGCCTTTCTTAGGCGCCGTTTGCGTATATCTAGAATTGGGCAATGGTGACGTGCAGTATGCTTCAAGTTCAGTGTCGACTTCTAGGTCTCCAAAACTGACTAATCGACGAACGGTTGTTAATGGATCAGATAAAAACTCATCGAAAGAACAACTTGTCCAACGATTTGCATTTAGCGCTTTAAGATCGTTGAGAATAATATCTTGGCACGACTTCCATTGAAACGCTGCAATCTCATGAATCGGGCGATTGATCATGGCTTTCCAATGGGGCGGCCTAAGAAAACACCATCTTCCGTGAGCCGTTCTAACATCGCCATAAGTAACAAAACGCTGATGACGCCATCCTTCCATAATGCTACTGATGCTTTCTTTGGGATCTCTATATAAATAGATAAAGCGAGCATCAGGATAAAGTGTATTAATAAAAGGCACTCTGAGGCAGTTCTTCGGTGTTTTTTCCAACACGCGAATAATGCCAGAATTTGGTGTTACTCTTTGCCCTTGCCTACTTTTTAGACCGCGCAACATGTCAATTTTCAAATGATGCGCTAACGCAGGGTTAAGATGTTCACCAGTAAGTCGGTTAGACTCCACACCACCCGGCACAGGTCGTAAATGCGGATATCGTTCGATCCATGCGTGCCCTTCGTCTCCAAATGACCATATTTGCTTATGGCGCATGAGTGTTTCAAAAAGAAGCGTGCTGCCAGACCGCGGCGCAGAGAGAATAAAGATGGGGTTTTTAACATTCATTGTCGGAAGACTAGCCAAATTTCAACAACCAGTCAATTTGTAATAATGGGGTCAGAGTAAATTAAACCAGCGTAATTAACTCTGACCCCATTATTGGTTTTTAAAGCTTGATAAATATGCGCTTTTTATACAGCCAATGAGACAATGCGTAAAAGATACTTACTGCGATGAGCGCAAAAGCGAGTGACGCGGCCTTTTCACTCAGTGGAATTGTAAGCGCTTGATAAATTGCACCATAGGCAGAAGTATCGCCTATTGGGATGAGCAGCAATACGCTGGCGTAAATCCACGCGAGTACATAGATAAACAGCGGGTTTGTGCCGTAAATCTCCATCCATTTAAAGCCTTTGTCTTGCTTCACAATATCAACCACAAAAATGATAGCAGCCAATATGATCCATGCCCATGCAGTGGTTACCAATACATATGAGCTTGTCCATAGCGCTTTATTAATGGGCAGCACCGTGTTCCACACATAACCGGCTGTAAGAGCAATAACGGCTAGCGCCAACAGTTTTTTACACTTGTTTTGTGCGCCACTGGTGTTAGAAAGCATGGCACTGGTTTGATAGCCCATGAGCAAAGTGACTACCGCAGGTAATGTGCTTAATAGCCCTTCTGGGTCAAAGGCTACGCCAAAGCCTTGATACAGGTGATTAGCACCAATCAATGCTAAATCCCATTGCCTTACGATATTCCCTTCTAAGGTATAGGGTTCAGGTACTGTATTTAACAGCCCCCGGTACCCCAACAAAATCCCACCGCAGGCTATCCATAAACCGTTTCTGGGCAAGCTTACAATCAACACAGCACCAATAAAGTAAGCAATGGCTATGCGTTGCAGCACTCCCATATAGCGTAACGAGTCAAAAGGTTCAGTGAATGGGAATGCATTTAAGCCCAGCCCAATTAGAAATAACAAGCCAGCGCGTTTACCTATGCGCTTCCATGGAATGGCTTGACCTACTAACTTTCCCATTGAGTGGAACATGGCAGCCCCCACAATAAACACGAAGAAGGGAAAAATAAGGTCAGTTGGCGTTATACCATGCCACGATGCGTGTCTGAGCGGGGCATAAATGTGCGCCCACGTACCCGGCGTGTTCACCATGATCATGGCGGCTAGCGTTAAGCCGCGAAACATATCTAAGCTGCGTTCTCTTTGCTGCATGTTTAGCTCCTTACTCCTGGCCAGCGTTGAGCCACAGGGTGCGACTGCGACGATTGTTTAGATGGGTAAAGCTGCGAACACCAACCTTTGATTCTGCTGCAAGTTCCACAGATTCTGAATAGGCCATCCAACTTACACCGCCATCTAATGTGTATTCAGCATTAAGCATTGGCCAAGAGTTAATGACTTTAAGCTTGTTGTTTTCAATCACAGCTCCCGGTGGAGGCAATCGATAAAACACGCCCGCACGCTCTAAGCTCGGCAAAATATTGGTGCCAAAGGCATGAATAAAGCCCTGCCAGTCGGCCTTTTGTTGCGCTTTCATATCGTCGGTGAAATAGCGAGTTGCAGGGCCGTAGCTTCTACCAGCCTCATAGGGAACTTCCCAGTCCGCCTTGTGCCATGCCCGCTCCGCCACTGCCACTAAACGTGGGAACAACATATATTCTGCTTGCGCTTCGTGCCGTAGGGTTTCGCTCCATACTTGTGCTTGAATACCTGCGAACCTGCTGCCGCTGGTTAATGGTGAAGTATCATCACTGGAATACGAGTTACCCATGCTGTCTTGGCAGAATTCAGCATGTGCGGGCAAATTTTCTGGCATGAACTGGAACACTTGAAAGGTGCTAGTGTATCTAGATCCCCAGTAGTAACCGCTTTCGTCTGGATGAGGCATGTAAGGAAAATCAAAATACAACACGTCTGGCAGTGATAACACCGCATCCCAGCCTAAGTTAGCCATTTCATGAGCTTTGTGCTGACCACCAGAAGGTAACGTTTCCCACAAGTTTGATTGAATGCGACTACCGAGTTTCATGGGCTCAACATGACTCAGTCCGTCGCTCCACGCTCCTGCCATGACTCCCATGTCGTTCACCATTTTGGTGACCTTAGCAACAAAGTACGCGGTAAGGTGTTTGGCTTCATCAATCCCCTCTTCTTCCATAAGTACTTTACAGGCGGGAGATTCAACCCATGCACCGGCGGTTTCATCGGCGCCAATATGGTATCGCTGAAGCGGCACGCCGGCCTCGTCGTGCATGGCTTTTATTTCGGTCAGTACTTTATCAATAAAGTGATAAGACGATGGCAAGCACGGATTAATGGTATTGTCGTTGTAATACTGAATCGACGAATACACAGTGGTATCTTCCGGTTCAATCAGCATGAACTCATTCGCACGTTCAGGCATTTCTTGTTGAATAAATCTGTCGTGACGTGCGTTCATTGCTTTAACCGCAGCACGAGAGTGCCCCGGCATATCCAGCGACGGTATCACTTCAATATGATGTTGTTGTGCTACCTGTAGCAGTGTTTTGTAATCATCTACCGTTAAATAGCCATTCACCTGACTGGCGGGATCAGTACCTGCACCAAGTTGAGGCTGTAAACAGGTTTTATCTTCCAAATCAAAACAGCGTACCGCACCTATTTCCGTCAGCTCGGGTAAACCCGGAATTTGTATGCGCCATGCTTCATCTTCTGCCAAATGTAAGTGCAGCTTATTGAATTTAAGCGCGCCCATTTGTTCAATCAGTCGCAATAAAAACGCTTTGTCGTGATAGTTTCGGGCAACATCGGTATGTACACCACGAAAGGCAAATCGAGGCGCGTCAGTCGCTTGCCCTATGGGAAAGCTCTGAGTTTGTGTATCAAAAAGTTGTGTAAGCGACTGTACGGCATAGTATAAACCTGCATCGTCACCTGCGGTGATCACAATGCCATCTTGTGCTATTGCTAATCCATAGCTTTCCGGTGCCATAGATTGCTGAGTAAAGTGAACGGGCAAGCCATTTTCACTCACTGTAACACCCACTGCATTTAAACTATCTTCAAGTACTTTAGGTAGTTCAAAAGTAGCGTTAACGCCCGCTTCTAGCTTAACTCGCTCGTTCGTCCATTGAGTGTCGAGCAACGAGGGTATAACGCGATTTTCAGAGATTGCAGCATCCGACTGCTGCCCTTGATACTGCTCGTAAAGCCACTGTGCAGTAGCCAGTGGTACATTGTCGTTCGCGCTTCTACGCCACTGTTCCGGTGTGGTAAATTCACCGGCGTGAGGCAACTCCCATAATGACGTTTCAGCGTTAAAGACCTCTTGAGTAGAAGCAATCACCACTGGCGCGTCGTTACCGTGTTGATAGATAAAATTGGGCATTACGTCATTCTTGGTCACCGTTGCCCCCATGGCTTGAAACGGAATAACGTAGGCAGTGTTTGCCTCAAACCCAGTGAACTCAGCAGTTGGCGTAACCTTGTGTAAATCGCCATTGATATGCTCAATATCAAATAAAGAGCTACTGTCGTACTTAATGGGTTTAGTATTGCTAAAGTAGATCGCCCAGTCGGTATGATTGGCATCAATGGGTAACGTAAGCGTTAGCCTTGCATCAAAACAGTCACCGTCAAACTGACAGTTGTTGTTAAGGTTACTCACCACTTCATAGTGAACATCGAGACTGTCAGCCACTTGTGCAGACGAAACCACAGGCGCAGCTTGTGTACTGCTTTCCACCTGTGTAGACGATGACGGCTCACATCCCATCAACCCAACACACAGTGCGCTTAATGCAAACCTTGCTGCTATTACCTTCATATGAATTCCGTCTTTAATACCGATTGCAAAATCTATCGTTAAAATTTACATCACAATGGTTTGCACAAAGTACCTTTATGACAACCACCGTGACAACGTTGTCATTCATACTAACAAATGTTACATTAATTGCAAACAGATGTTATAAAGCTTCACCAGTGCGTGGGTAACAAGCCATAAATTTGGGGAACCAAAAAATGAGTAAAGCAATTAAACACCTTGTTATTGTCGGTGGCGGCACAGCAGGATGGATGGCAGCGGCCAGTATGCAGCGCTTTACTTCATTAGGTGCTTTTGAGATTACGCTTGTGGAGTCACCCGATATTCCTACCGTTGGCGTGGGCGAAGCAACGATTCCCAACATTGTTAACTTCAATCGCAACCTTGGTATTGACGAAATTGACTTTATTCGACAAACCCAAGCAACGTTTAAATTAGGCATTCAATTTGAAGATTGGGCAAACCAAGGAAGTCACTTTTTTCACCCCTTCTCAGATTACGGCATTGCCATAGACGGCATTGATTTTCATCACTATGTAAACCGCCTACATCGCGCAGGCCATAAGCTTCGCTTAGCCGATTACTCAATAGTGTGTGCCCTTGCCGAACGCAACAAGTTTGCACAACCTTTAAATCCGCCACCCAATCCACTTGCCGATTACGCCTATGCCTATCACTTAGATGCAGGCTTATATGCTGAGTACTTAAAAAAGCTGTCGGTGTCTCGCGGGGTTCATCACATTACCGATAGCCTTACCCATGTGGATATTGATGATAGTAACGGCTTTATCAAGGCAATACAGTTAGCGAGCGGACAACAAATTCAAGGCGACTTTTTTATCGACTGTACCGGTTTTAAAGGGTTGTTGATAGAACAAGCCATGCACACCGGATACGAAGATTGGAGCCAGCATTTACTGACCGACACAGCCCTTGCGGTGCAAACCAAAAGCAGCGGCGAACCACTACCCTACACGCGTTGTATAGCTAAAAAAGCAGGATGGCAGTGGCGTATTCCGCTACAGCACCGTACGGGCAACGGCTATGTATTTGCCGGTGCTTTTGAAAGCCATGCCGATGCTGAAGCAAGCCTATTAAGCAACTTAGACAATACAACCATTACCGATTTAAAAACTATTCGCTTCACACCGGGAAGACGTAAAAAGATTTGGAATAAAAACTGTTTTGCGCTGGGCTTAGCCTCTGGCTTTTTAGAGCCATTGGAATCTACCAGTATTTCTCTGATTCAAACGGCGATAGCCAAGCTACAAACCTTTTTCCCACATGCAGGTTTTAGCCAAGCCAGCGAAGACGAAGTGAACCGCCTTCACAACCAGGAACTGGAACGCATTCGCGACTTTATAATATTGCATTACAAGCTGAACAATCGTGATGACAGTGAATTTTGGAAAACCTGCCGAGACATGGCAGTACCCGACAGCCTTGCTCACAAAATAGCGATGTTCCAAGACACAGGAAACATTGTTGAGTACGCCCATGAGTCGTTTGAGCCAGCGAGTTGGCTGACTATGTTTAATGGGTTTGGTATTCAGCCCAAACAGCTTGATATTCGCGCAGAGCAAATCAAAGAAGAAAAGCTTGTACCCTATTTAGCACAAATGCGCGAGGCTATTCGTCAAGCGGCAGACAATGCCGACACGCACCAAGGTTTTATTAACAAGCACTGCGGTGTGTAGCAGTTAGCTACCACCGCATCCGCCCCCCGAACAACCACCCGCACCGCCATCGCCACCACCTGTACACCCGCCGTCACCAGCAGTACCTGAACAGCCGCTCGAACAACCAATATGGGTAGCACAATAGCTAGCACCAGCCCCGCTATTGCCACTACCGTCATCGGACTTTTTACAGTCGAGTTCGTAGGTAAAACCATCATCAATGGCAAGTGCTGAATCTATGGCAAAAATAAAGGGTAATTTTGCCGGTGACAGCGGGTTGATGTTTTCTCTAAAGCACGCAATTCGCCACGCGCGTTTAATACCCGCTTGGGCCCCTGTTGGCGATTCCATTGCCTCGGCAGGTGTGTGATGAATGAATCGCCCCAGCGCTTGTTTGCAAAAATAGGCGTACTCTTTGGTAAAGAGTATAAATTCGTGCCACGCCACATCGATAACCTGAGATGGCATAGCCACTAGGCGGTTTTTCCCTGCAAGATTAATCACATGAAAATACTCACGAAGACCACGCATAACGCCATTGAGATCATCATCAGACAAATGAGGATAAACCTTGAGAACTTTCGCTTTTATTCCCTCGGGAAACGCATAGGTTCGAATCATCTTTTCTCGATAGCGCTTCACATTTCGGTTGTAAATCACTGCCGAAATAAAGAGTAAAACAGCAACGCCACCGGAGAGTAAAATAATATGCATAACCATCCCTGAATGAGTTTACATAGTGGTTTTATACGTTAGCTGCATGTTCCGGCCCATTCCGAT
>JALUXV010000032.1 GCA_027013165.1 Alteromonadaceae bacterium | reverse complement strand
CTTTGTGGACGATATTATCGACGCTGATGCTCAGCATCCGGCGCTTATTGTCAACGTTGTGTTAGGAATGGCAAAAGCACTGAATGTGCGCTGCGTAGCAGAAGGGGTTGAAGCACCTGAACAGGTAGAATACCTAAAAGATATGGGGTGCGAGGTGTTTCAGGGATATTACTTTGACAAGCCACTATCAACAGACATCTGGCAAGATAAAATATTAGCCACTCATTAGGCTGCCTACCTAAAAGAACCTGTAGACAGCCTAACATTGAGTTACTTGGTATTGCGATGCGCTAAAAACTCGTCGTAAGTACCTTTAAAATGCTCTAGCTGCTTGTCGTGAATAGAGATAACTTCTGTTGCAAGCGATGATACAAATTCACGGTCATGGCTTACAAAAATAAGTGTACCCTCATACATTTCTAACGCCATATTTAACGACTCAATCGACTCCATATCCAAGTGGTTTGTCGGCTCATCCATAATCAATACATTGGTTTCTTGAAGAATCAACTTACCGAACAATAGACGGTTTTTCTCGCCACCCGAGCACACTTTTACTTGCTTCTTAAAGTCATCCGCTGAAAACAACATACGTCCAAGTGTACCTCGAATCACTTGATCATCGTCGCCATCTTTGCGCCATTGAGTCATCCAATCGAACAAGTTCATGTCGTTGTCGAAAATATCATTACTATCTTGTGGGCAATAACCTAAGCTTGCGTTTTCAGACCAATTTATAACGCCCGTATTTGCCTCAAGTTCAGACATGAGTAAGCGTAGAAAGGTGGTTTTACCTACACCATTTTCGCCCACAACCGCAAGTTTTGCCCCCGCTTCAAGAATCAGATTTCCACCTTCAAACAAGGTCTCTCCATCAAAACCATGGGCTAGGTTTTCAAGCACGAGCGCTTGACGATGCAGCTTCTTTTGCTGGTTAAAGCGAATAAATGGATTCACACGGCTTGAAGGCTTAATGTCTTCCAACTTGATTTTGTCGAGCTGCTTGGCACGAGAAGTAGCTTGCTTTGCTTTTGACGCGTTTGCTGAGAATCTAGCCACAAATTGGCGTAGCTCTGCAATTTGTGCCGACTTCTTAGCGTTTGCAGCCATCATGGTTTCTCTGGCTTGGGTTGAGGCCAACATGAAGTCGTCGTAATTACCCGGATACACACGAAGCTCACCGTAATCGATATCAGCCATGTGCGTGCACACTGAATTAAGAAAATGTCTATCGTGCGAGATAACGATCATGGTCGATTTATATTCGTTAAGAATATTCTCTAGCCACTGAATTGAATCGATATCCAAGTTGTTAGTTGGCTCATCCAGTAACAGAATGTCTGGTTCCGAAAACAGCGCTTGTGCAAGCAACACGCGAAGTTTCCAGCCCGGCGCAACTTCACTCATCAAACCGTAATGAACGTCTTGTTCGATCCCTGCACCAATAAGAATTTCACCCGCACGACTTTCAGCACTGTAACCATCCATTTCTGCAAATAATGATTCAAGTTCTGCGACTTTAATACCATCTTCTTCGCTCATTTCAGGAAGACTGTATATACGGTCTCGCTCTTTTTTAACTTCCCACAATTCTTTATGACCCATGATCACTGTGTCGATAACAGTGAATTCTTCGAAGGCGAATTGATCCTGGTTCAATTTACCAACTCGATCGGTTGGTGTAATCGACACATTACCCGCAGAAGGCGACAGGCTGCCGTCAAGGATTTTCATAAAGGTTGATTTACCACAACCATTGGCACCAATGAGTCCATACCGGTTGCCGTTACCGAACTTAACGGAAATATTTTCAAATAGCGGTTTACTACCAAATTGCATAGTAACGTTAGATACAGTGATCATAGAAATCCCAAAGGTTTAAGCTGAGTATAAGAAGGACTATTGTCGAAGCGAGCACTATATAGACTACGTATGAAATGTCCATGCCGAAGGCTAAAAATTGCGTTAACTAGGTAAAGTGTGCTTGGTTCTTCCCATGCCGCTTTGCGTAGTACAAAGCTTCATCTGCCCGTTGTACTATGCTCAAAGGCGTGTCGTTTTCAATGCTTATGGTGTAACCAATACTCACTGTCATTGTTCTACCGATCTTGAAGTCGTATGACCTAATAACACTTAGGAGTTTGTTTGCTAAATCGCTAACGTGATTTTTCTCACATTCTTCTGTAAAGATAATGAATTCCTCACCTCCCCATCGCCCAACCAAGTCAATACTTCTTGTATGTGTATTCAACAACTCACTTAGCTCAATAAGGATCCTGTCTCCTTCTAGATGACCAAAGTTGTCGTTGACTGATTTAAAATTGTCAATGTCCAATATCAATACAGAAAAACCGGTTTTATTTCGCTTAAATCGCTCCAACTCGGCTTTTAGGTGCTCTTCAATTCGGTAGCGATTGTACAAGCCGGTCAGTTTATCGTGGGTATAAAGGGTTTCCAGTTCCTTTTTTTGCTCAGTGAGCTTAATAAGCATAAGGCGTTTTTGCTCTACGATAAGAGCCAGCGAAAAAACCATCAAAGAAAACACAGCGATAAAGGTTTGTAACTCAACCAAAGGCGACACAATATGGTATGTTGCAAATGGCCCTAGCCCTTGGTAAGTCGCAACCACTGCAATAGATACCACCACTAGTTGTACGGAATAAACCACTTGTTGCCCGCTCGAAACCATTGCAGCAAAAGCTAAAGGCGTAGCCACAATCAGCATTTTAAAAAGATTGGCATTTAAAGACACAAACTCAAACACCTCTGCTGAAAGCACACTAAAAACAAACAAACTGAACAGCAAATAGAAGGCGTAGAAACGAACTTTTGGGTTTTTATTCGATATAAAAGAGTGTAAAAAAGGTGCCAATAGCAACACACCGACTGCATCGCCGATCCACCAGTTTGTAAGTGCAACTAGGTAATCGGTAGCTTCTATAAAGCCAAATAATACCAAACCAGTAACACCAACTACGGCACTAATGAACGCCCCTAGCACGCCACCAATGGCGACAAATACGGCAAAGTTGAAAAGCGAGATGAAAGGCGAGGTGTTTTTCAAAATTTTGCATAACACTAAGACCATGCCAACAACAGCACATACATCGCCGAAGCCATTTAACGTGGCCGCGCAAATGGCATTAATCGACACAGTTATATTGTCTAAAGAAAAATACGCCCAAATGTTGCCGAAAAATGCCCCAAAAAATACCCCAGGCCATATTCTGGGGCCATGTTTTAATGCGAGAGCAAACATCAGCCCAGAAGGTAACCCAATAGGCGTGATGTTTCCTGGAGGAATAGCGAACATCTGGCCCAGTAATCCAGAAGTAATATAAAGCAAAGCCACACTCAAGTTTAAGGTAAGGCTTTTTTTAGTCACCGGAATAGGCGTAAAAACTTCTTTCAACACGATATTTGGTCCTCAGCTTATTTCCAACACTACTCTTAACTCCTCTATCGTGCCATTGAAGATGAGACCAAGTTTAATTTAGATCAAAAGCTAACGATTACTGCTCGCACACTCCACAGATCCGAGAGCTAGGGATGATCTGCGTCAACCCCCAACATATTGCGGCGCAATAAAATAACCTGGTACAGCGTGAATTAAGGGGGAAACATGAACAATCAACAACTCATTACCTTGCTAAAAATCATCATGAGCGTGGGCATACTACTGATACTTGCCGGAGTATATTGTCACAACTTTAGTGAAACTATTGAGCAAATGGGTGTGACTGGCATAGTGATAAGCGCATGCTTAGTTGCGGTGGGAATGGCTATGAGCCTGCCAACAAAAATGTACCTCACATTTATTTTAGTAAAGCACGAGCAAGAAGAAGATGCTCGTGCTCAACAAGATAAAAAGTGCAAAAGTTAACGCTATATATTTTTTATATCTATAGTGTTTCTGGGCTTCTAAGCAGCTAAAGCATCAATAATGATAAGGCGTCTCTGGTTTACCTGTCTCTCGTTTTACGGCAATACGCTGATTCTTACCCAATAAAATTTTTACTTGATTGAGACTCTCCTTCGCTAGGATTCTGCGACCTTTAGAACACCAAATCTTATGATACATACCTTTTATTATTCGGATGGCATCAGGAGAGCGATTGAGTAGCTTTTCTGCCAAGGCTTCAGCGGCTTTTATCGGTTCATCGTCTACATGGGTTACTAAACCAAGACTTTGTGCTCGTGATGCATCGATAACCTCGCTAGTCATAGCTAGCTGCATTGCCATATCACCTCGCACACATTCATAAAGCGCCAAGGTGCCTCCCATATCGGGAATGAGTCCCCATCGACTCTCCATTATCGCTAAAGAACAATCACTCGACGCTATTCTAAAATCTGCACCCAAGGCGATTTGCATCCCTCCGCCCCAACATTTCCCATGTAACACGGCAATGACCGGCACATTCAATCTTCGCCAACCAATGGTCACACGCTGGGCTAAATTGACATTGCCAGGTAACCAC
>JALUXV010000031.1 GCA_027013165.1 Alteromonadaceae bacterium | reverse complement strand
AAGCTGGCTTTTAACGCATCTTTCGCTGTAACAGCAGTGGTCGTTTCACTTGAGTTTTCTTCAACTTCTGACACTTGTGCATTGGCAAAAGTACCGCTTAACGCTGCACTGATTAAAAGAGCGCTGCCCATTGCTTTTGCAAAACCTGTGAATGAAGAAGTGAGGTATCTTTTCATATTAATCCTTCGGTGGTGGCGGTGCGATAACCTCGCGGTTACCGTTATGACCCGGTGCACTTACGACGCCACTCGCTTCCATTTGTTCCATTAACCGGGCTGCGCGATTGTAACCAATTCTGAATTTACGTTGCACACTAGACGCACTCGCCCGTCTGGTTTCGGTAACAAAGGCAACGGCTTCATCGTAAAAGGCATCGTACTCTTGATCCTCACCTTCGGGCTGTTCTCCGGGTAAAAGTACTTCGGCAGACGCTTCGCCATTGAGTATTTCATCAATATATTCCGGTTCTCCCCGCTTTTTCCAATCAGCAACTACGGCATGTACTTCGTGGTCATCCACAAATGCGCCGTGTACACGGGTAGGCACAGGACTGCCCGGAGGTAGATAAAGCATGTCGCCCATACCAAGTAGGGTCTCGGCACCTTGTTGGTCTAAGATAGTTCGCGAGTCAATTTTACTCGACACCTGAAACGCTATTCTTGTAGGAATGTTGGCTTTGATTAGGCCAGTAATTACGTCTACTGATGGACGCTGTGTGGCTAACACCAAGTGTATTCCTGCTGCCCGTGCCTTTTGCGCAATACGGGCAATCAGTTCTTCCACCTTTTTGCCCACAATCATCATCATGTCAGCAAATTCATCTACAATAACTACAATATTCGGCAGCTTACCCAAGTCTGGCGCTTCAAGCTCCATACTGTGTTCGCTTTTCCATAATGGATCTTTTATGGGTGTACCGTTTTCAATAGCCTGTAATACTTTGGCATTGTAGCCCGCTAAATTTCTTACGCCTAATGCGCTCATTAAGCGGTAACGACGTTCCATCTCGCCAACACACCAACGCAGCGCATTAGCGGCCTCTTTCATGTCGGTTACCACTTCGGCTAAAAGGTGTGGAATGCCCTCGTATACCGAAAGCTCAAGCATTTTGGGGTCGATCATTATCATGCGAACGTCTTCTGGCGTACTTTTATACAGCAAGCTCAGAATCATCACATTAACCCCAACAGACTTACCCGCTCCCGTGGTACCCGCCACTAACAAGTGAGGCATTTTGGCAAGGTCGACTACTACGGGTTTACCTGAAATATCCGCACCAAGTACCATAGTAAGGCCTGACTTATTCGACTGGAAGGTATTACATGTAATTACTTCGCTTAGTCTTACCATTTCGCGTTTTTTATTCGGAAGCTCAAGCCCAATAACGGATTTACCGGGAATAACTTCAACTACACGCACCGAAATAGCCGACATGGCACGTGCTAGGTCTTTAGCCAAACTGGTGATCTTACTTACCTTAACACCAGGAGCTAGGTCGAGTTCGAAGCGGGTGATTACTGGCCCCGGATATACGCCAACAACGGTGGCTTCGATATTAAAGTCGGCTAGTTTCTCTTCAACAAGCCGCGAAATACCTTCGATTTCTTCCTCCGTTAACGGGTTTTCGTGTTTGTCAGCACGGTCAAGCAGTTCGAAAGAAGGCATGGCTTCTATCTCATCTCCCCTACCCTCACTATCACTGCTTTGTGTTGTTAACGTCTTAGCTTCTACTTTCTTAGGCTGTAGTTCAGGCGGCGATGTAGAGCTTAGTACTTTGGCAGGCTCTGGAGTGATTTCTTCCAATTCAACATCACCGATAGGTGAAGTTTCTTCTCTGGCAACAGGTTTATCCTCGTCAACGACAAAAGGGGGGTCATCGTCTAACGGTTGATCGTCTTTTGGCTCGCTATATACGTAGAAGGGTTCACTGTTTTGTGTATCTGAGGTGTCTTCTTCTAATATATCACTGGAAAACACTGGTTCACTTCTTGTCACTTGCGCACCAGAAGTATCGGCATTCTCGCCCTCAGCCTCAGGTTCGGCTCTTAAACTGGTAATGTCTATAGATTGCGCAGGAGCAACCACTTTTTCCTGATTCATTGCTATCGATGCTTTCACATGGTTAATGAGCATGAGCGGCATTGCAATCAGTTTATTCAAACACCACAGGCTAGTTTCGCCAAGCTTGTCTACAATAGCAAGCCAACTTACCCCAGTAAGAAGCGTAAACCCAGTGCAAAAGAAACAAAGAAGTAACAGTATGGTACCGGCCGTATTGAAGTACGGCACTAGCGCAGAGCTAATAACGTCTCCAACAACACCGCCAGCCGAAAAGTTAAAGACGTCGTCAAAGTTTATGCTGGCAATACCAGCTGCCCCCACTAGCAATAAAAAGCTGCCTATGATTCTAAGGCCAATAGTAAGGTAGTCTAGTTCTTGAATACTTTTTACATGCTGAAAAATAAACCAGCCAATAAACGCTGCCACAAAAGGCATTACATAAGCAATGTACCCGAAAGTAAGGAGTAATAGATCAGCAACCCATGCGCCAGTTGCGCCCACCCAATTATGAATGTCTAGTTGCAAACCCGCCTGACTCCAGCCAGGATCGCCGGGATGAAATGATACGAGTGCCAGCAATAGAAAAAATGCAAAAACGCAGGCGAAAATCATGCCTGCTTCCCACAATCGCTGAACTCCTGTTAGTCGCGCCATAGCCCTAAATCACTTTTTTTAATTATTTGCTTATTCCCATCAAAAATGGGACTTTTAATGTGAGCTTTTTATACACCAGTAAATGTGAACGGCGCATTAATTGTACTCAACTTATTATTTAACCACTGGTTATATGCACAGCGTACCAAAACGGTCACACTGAGCCAAGGATTCAATTACTTTCGGTTGATGTGTAAAGCTGTTGTGCTTTTTACTTCTTCCATCACAACGTAGGTTCTTGACTCGCTCACACCGGGTAACCGCAATAACGTGTCTCCTAGTAATTTTCGATAACTCGACATATCAGCTACTCTCGCTTTTAGTAGAAAATCAAAATTACCAGATACTAAATGACACTCTTGGATATCGTCGTGAAGTTTAACCGCAGCAGAAAATTCTTCAAAAATATCTACTGATGTTTTGGTAAGCGTAATTTCTACAAATACCAACATGGCTGCGCCTAACTTCTCCGGATCAACAAGGGCGTGATAGCCTGTAATATAGCCCTGAGTCTCTAGTCGCTTAACTCTTTCTAAACAAGGGCTGGGGCTAAGTCCAACACTTTTAGCCAATTCAACGTTAGAAATACGCCCATTCTTTTGCAGCGCAATCAGTATGTTTCTATCGATTCTATCAAGGTTTTTCGGTGTTTTTATTAACATATGATATTTCGCTAAAACAACATTTTACAGAATAATATAACGCTCCAACTCAAAATACAGCAAAAACTTCTTCTGGAGTTATCCTATACTTTCTGCTCACAAATAAACCCATTCGTGTCTAGTGTAGCTGCGTAGTAGCGCCTAGCATAAACAATTAGAAGGTTGAAACATGATTATCGGTGTACCAAAAGAAATAAAAAATCACGAATATCGCGTTGGACTTACACCAGCCGCGGTAAAAGAGTTTGTAAGCCACGGGCACCAAGTATTAGTGGAAACCTTAGCGGGCGACGCTATTGGTTTTAGCGATGACATGTATGTTGCCGCTGGTGCGTCTATAGAAGAAACTCCTGAGATCATTTTTGAAAAAGCTGAAATGATTATTAAAGTGAAAGAGCCTCAGCCTAACGAGTGCAAAATGCTGCGCAAAGGCCAAACCCTTTACACCTACCTTCATTTGGCACCAGACCCAGTACAAACACAACTTCTTGTGGAATCTGGCGCTACTTGTATTGCTTATGAAACAGTCACAGACAGTCGCGGTGGTTTACCTTTGTTAGCACCCATGAGTGAAGTTGCAGGCAGAATGTCAGTGCAAGCAGGGGCGCATTATCTAGAAAAGGCACATGGTGGTAGCGGCACATTACTTGGCGGTGTGCCAGGTGTTGCGCCGGGTAAAGTGTTGATTATTGGTGGTGGTGTTGTTGGCACTAATGCGGCAAAGATGGCGTTGGGTCTTGGCGCAGATGTGACTATTCTCGACCGTTCACTTCCTCGCCTTAGAGAGCTAGACGATATTTTTGCTGGCCAAGTAAAGACTGTATATTCAACCGTAGACGCTATTGAGCACTATTCATCAAATGCTGATTTAGTGGTTGGTGCAGTGCTTATTCCAGGCGCAGCAGCACCTAAACTGTTAAACGGTGAACAAATCAAAGCAATGAAGCCGGGTTCAGTGCTGGTTGACGTGGCTATTGACCAAGGCGGTTGTTTCGCAACATCAAAAGCAACGACTCACCAAGAGCCAGTATATGTTGTTGACGACGTTGTTCACTATTGCGTTGCTAACATGCCAGGCGGTGTAGCTCGTACCTCAACAATGGCATTAAACAATGCGACACTTCCTTTTGGATTAGCGCTTGCCAACAAAGGACCTGCAAAAGCCATGTTAGACGACCCGCACCTTCTTAATGGCTTGAATGTACACGAAGGTAAAGTCACCTACAAAGCCGTAGTTGATGCACTAGGTGAAGAGCTTGGCCTTACTTATACACCAGCAACAGAAGCCCTTAACGGCTAAGATTCATTCTTGATAAGAAAAACGGAAGCGAGACGCTTCCGTTTTTTTATGCGATTGATTGATTCACCGCGTGTAAAACCGCGAGAGGGTCATCCGCTTTGGTAATTGGACGTCCCATCACCAAATAACTTACCCCATCTCGTATAGCATCTGGTGGTGTCATTACCCGTTTTTGATCACCTTGATCACTGCCGATAGGCCTAATTCCGGGCGTTACCAGTAGAAAGTCGTCTCCAAGTTCTTCTCTCAACAACTGCGCTTCTTGCGCTGAGCACACCACGCCATCTAAACCCGAAGCTTTAGTGAGAGCGGCTAAACGCTTAACTTGCTGAGCGGGCGTAACGCCGTCTACAAGATCACTGAGTTGCTCTTGGTCCATGCTAGTTAACACGGTTACCGCTATCAACTTAGTGGATGGATTAGCACTGCCAGCTATTGCCGCCTTTGCAGCTTCCATCATTGGTTTGCCCCCTGAAGCGTGAACGTTAACCATCCACACACCCAATTCAGCCGCCGCTTTACAAGCTTTTGCCACAGTATTAGGGATATCGTGAAACTTAAGGTCTAGAAATACATCAAATCCTTTGGCAATAAGTACTTTTACAAATTCTGGTCCAAATAAAGTGAACATTTCTTTGCCCACTTTCAATTTGCAAATAGCAGGGTCTAACTTTTCAACAAAAGCCATTGCGTCTTTCTTGTTATCGTAATCTAAAGCTACGATGACTCGCGCGTCTTGCATAACAGATTTATTCTCCATCTAAGCCTTTAATGGGTTTAACACCGTCCCACGTTTTGCACGAAGGACATAGCCAGTATAACTTGCGTCCCGAAAAACCACAGCGCTGACAACGATAAGTCGGGCGCTGTTTCATTTGGTCTTCAACCAAGGACTTTAATAAACGTAGGCTCTCAGCCGACGCCTTATCTTCAATTTTATCTATGTATAATCCCATGAGCGTTTTAAAACCGCGCATGGTCGGTCGATTTTTTAATTGTTTAAGTAAATAGTCTGCTGCTTTGTCGTTGTCGCCTTTCGATAGCAAAACATCAACCATAGCAAGATATGATGTAGCACATGCTTGCCAATGTTCTGATAGGTTCTTCTCGAACGCTTCCCAATCGCCAGTTTCTTTGGCAATTTTCTCTAGGTGCGGAACAGCTTCACTAAACCACGTAATGTCCCGCTCGGCAACTTGAGTAAAATACGCAATAGCTTCATCAAAGCGTTGTTGTTCTAGCGCAAGCTCTCCTAACATCAACCATGGGCGCACCGCTTTATCATCTGAGTTCACCGCCTTTTGCAGCAAATCAAGAGCGTTGGCATGATTCTCTTTCTTGAGTTCAAGAATAGACTGCTCACAATATAAGTGAGCCAAGCGAGCATTAAGTTCGTCATTATCCCCATGACAGCTGACCATACGTTCGGCTAAACCTATGGCTTTATCCCACTCTTTCATCGTCTGGTAAATAGAAAACAACTGCTGTTGCGCGTAAAGAAAATGTTTATCGCTGTCGAGCAATCGCAAAAATGTATTTTCAGCACGCTCTAAAAAGCCGGCTTGCATATAATCTTGGCCTAGGGCTTTGAGCGCTATTTCTTTTTGTTCTGCAATGACTTCTTCTTGGCTTACAATATTCTGATGGATCTTTATTGCTCGGTCGATTTCGCCTCTGTGTCGAAAAAAGTTACCCATAGCAATATGAGTCTCTACCGTATCGCTATTTACATCTATGATCTTAATAAGCGTATCGACGGCTTTATCGGGCTGATCTGAAAGGAGGAAGTTTAAGCCTTTATAGTAATGCTTAGAAAGGATACTTGACTGTTTCCGCTGAGCTTGGCGTACGCTGTTACGCCCCATCACCCAGCCATAGCCTGCGGCTACAGGCAAAAGTAAAAACAGCAGCTCAAGCATATTATTGGTCTTTTGAAAGTTTTTCTAACTTAGTTCGTGCGGCGAGCAACTTAACGCGTAATGACAACCAACTTACCGACATTAGCAGTATTCCTATCGCTACACCAATCACTAAAGATATGGCAATTATAGTGGAAAGACTAAGATTCGCCTGAGCAATAAGATAATTTACGGTGACCACTTGATCATTTTGCGTACCTATCGCAGATGCCAGTAAAACCAGAAATAAAATAACTAAAACCAGCCCAATAACTCTCAACGTCTCATCCTTTAAGAAACTACTTAATAACGCACATTTTCTAATGTTATCACGATTTAGCAGATTGGTCAGGATTTGCGATTATCTTGCTGCTATGCGACTTGTTCTTTCTTACCTTGTGGAGCAGTTGGTTTTTCAATCAGTTTGGCAAGCACCAAATCATGATGTAATGCAGATGTGTTAGTAACAAAAATACAATGAGTGTAGCCTTCTTGCATGGCATACAGCTTGTTGTACATAGTTTTATCGACTTTTGAAAGTTGTGCAAAACGCTTTTTCGTCAGTGGTGTTGTTGCACCGTTACAGCGGACCGCCACTACGTCTGTTGTGCTTACCTGTACTTTTTTGTCTTCCAGTTGATTTTGAATTTGACCGCGAAGTTTACTACTTAAAAAGTCTTTTTCTTTAATGAATACCAAACGCTTGTCAGAGTTTCTGATGCAATGAACCACCAAGCTTTGGTTAATTTCACCGCTAAACATACTCTCGAGCATTTTTGACTTAGGCTTACTTTCAGCTTTGTCAGCAAAAAAACCATGGAGAGGAGTAATATTTTGCGTGCGAGAAAAAGGATAAAGGTCATCAGAGCTGTCACTTTGGTAAACGGTCTTTAACCTATCCAAGATATGACGATTAATAACACACAGCACAGCCAACGAAGGCAAATGCCTTACGGCTAACTCCCACAGGAATCTATGTGTGGCTCTTTGGATTCGAGCCACATCTCGAAGTTTAAAATAAGTAGAGTTGACTTCGACCATAGCGTCAACCTGACTCACCGTTTTTGACTTTTTATTTGCATTCACTAACGATAAGCGAGCAATCCCCGTTTCTGGGCTGTAATGAACAACCTTATATCTTTCACTCTTTATTTTGAAATCTGGAATAGTTACTCGTATTTCATCTTGCATGTCGCACTCTGTGGGAACAAATATCTTCATTCCACTCGCTGACAAATCTTTCACTCTTACATCTAACGTGGATAGCAAACCTAGTTTTACCGATGCAGCTTTATCCATCACGTAACGGGTTTCTGAACGACGATCCAACGCTTCTTCCATTACAAAGCCGATATGCCATTTATCGGAGCTTGTACGGAAGTTCCTCGACAATGGTTTAAAATCACACTTTTCTAGTAGTGTTAAATTCTCGATGTGAGAAGTGATTTCTCTACAATAAATAACGTGACTGATTTGACTAAGGTTTTCATTCTCATCAACGGCCACATCGTGAATTGCTAAAGCTTTATCCTTGTCTTGAGAGGTGATGGTATCTAATCGACATTGATTACATATAAAATCACCATTTTTGGCCAGCAAAAATACAATTGCGCTGAGTTGCCCTGCCGCCAACAACTGTCGATGAGTAACAGTAATTGACACATCACCAGACCTTGTCTTGATGTTGCCTTGAAAAACATAAGCCTCACCATAAGTGGACAGCTCTTGCACTAGTGCTTTGAAAAACTGCTTTCCTGACATACTGTCCAACAAAGACTGTGTTCTATTTTGTTCTACACTGGTTCGAGTAAATAAGGCAATCAGAGGCCGCTGCTCATTTTTAGTTATCGATGCAAAAACTGGTAGCCAGGGGCAATTTTCTAGAATTCGGTCACGCTCTAAATCTTGCAGAGTCCGCTCAATTTCGAGATCACGTTGTAAAGGCTGCTTGTAAGCACTGGTGTTAATGTAGTTCTGGAGTAAACTTTTGATTTGCTCGGGTGTATCATCATTTAATACGAAATAAGACTCATACTTCCCCAGTGCCTTATTGAACTTTATGCCTTCTAGTACAAACTCTACTTCTGTATTCTCATGGCTTGAACCCAATACCTCGGGAAGACAAAATGACACTTTATCGCCAATACTGCTAGCCGGAGGGCGTTTAGTTTCCAGTGACATAGAGTCATAAGCTAACGCGGTTACCGCACAATGACGCCCTTTGTCGAAGTCAATGGAAGAGACCGAGAAATTCGGTTTAATCGCGATATCCTCACCAAAATCAATATCGGTAAAGGATTGACTCTCTACTTTAAATGCATCAACAATTTTCTTGAATTGGTCCTTTTTTATCTGAGTTTGATAAAAATCGGAGTTCATGATGGATTCGAATACACCCACCGTATAGCGGTCTTGATACAGAGAGGTTTCATTTTTGAGAATTTCAGCACCCACTTTATCAAGGCGCATTTGAACGCCACGATGCTTGAACTTCATAACTGGGAATTGAGCAAAAGCGGAATTATCTGCGGGCGCGTCAGTAATCGAAGTGAGTCTGACTACTTCGTCTTTTACTACCTTTCGCACTTGGCTTGGTAAGCGCCTAGAAAATTTGTTAATTCCCTCTAGCAATCTATTTTGCTGCTCGTAAGGAATTAGCGCTCGAATAAGTGGCTGGTATTGCTTTATTATATTGTCTTCGTCGCCAGCTGACATTTGTTCTTATAATGGATACTCTACTGCTTCAAATACCAATATAAAACTATAGCGCTGTGACGGTCAATACTTTCGTTGCCTTATGGTAAACGTTTTGTTAATAGATATTAAAAAGCCGCAACAAGTGCGGCTTTAAACAAACTAAGCGATTGACGCGTCTACCCGTTCTCTTAGCTCTTTACCTGGCTTAAAGTGCGGAACGTATTTACCGTCCAATTTCACCGTTTCTCCCGTTTTAGGATTACGGCCTACTCTTGGTGCGCGATAATGGAGTGAGAAACTTCCAAAACCACGAATTTCAATACGATCGCCTTTTTGAAGTGTTTGAGCCATTTGCTCAAGCATTTCTTTAATTGCCAGCTCAAGTTCTTTTGCAGGAACGTGACGCGCTTGATCCGCCAGCCGTTCAATCAGTTCAGACTTGGTCATTTTAACCTCATTATCACTATTATTGTTAAACAGCTAGCGCGCTATGGGTGCAACAAGTTACACCCACGCAGATCATTATTCGCCTTTAGCAGCTTTAAATGCTTCTGCCATCGCGTTAGCGAAACCAACATCTTCTTGTTGGTTAACTTTGTCGATAGCTTCTTTTTCGTCAGCCTGATCTTTCGCTTTAACAGACAGGTTAACTACGCGATTCTTACGGTCAACGCCCATAAATTTCGCTTCAATGCTATCACCTTCGCTAGCGATTTCAGTTGCGTCTTCAACACGGTCGCGAGACAAGTCTGCAACACGGATGTAGCCGTCAACTTCTTCAGCTAGGTTTACAGTAACACCTTTAGCGTCAACTGCGGTTACTGTACCAGTAACGATAGCACCTTTCTTGTTATCTGTCAGATACTTGTTGAAAGGATCTTCTTCGATTTGCTTAACGCCTAGTGAAATACGCTCACGCTCTGGGTCGACTTGTAGTACAACAGCAGAGATTTCGTCGCCTTTCTTGTAGTCGCGAACTGCGTCTTCACCAGTTTTGTTCCAGCTGATGTCAGAAAGGTGAACAAGACCGTCGATGCCGCCGTCAAGGCCGATGAAGATACCGAAGTCAGTAATTGACTTGATCTTACCAGACACTTTGTCACCTTTTTCGTGTGACTTAGCGAAAGTTTCCCAAGGGTTGTCGATGCACTGCTTAAGACCTAGAGAAATACGACGACGTTCTTCGTCAATTTCTAGAACCATAACGTCAACTGTGTCACCTAGGTTAACAACCTTAGATGGGTGGATGTTCTTGTTAGTCCAATCCATTTCAGAAACGTGTACAAGACCTTCAACACCGTCTTCGATTTCAACGAAGCAGCCGTAATCAGTTAGGTTAGTTACCTGACCGTTGATCTTAGTACCTTCTGGGTAACGGTTAGCAATTTCTTGCCATGGATCGTTGCCCATTTGCTTCATGCCTAGAGAAACACGTTGCTTGTCTTTGTCGAACTTAAGAACTTTAACGTTGATTTCGTCACCAACGTTTACGATTTCACTTGGGTGCTTAACGCGCTTCCAAGCCATATCTGTGATGTGTAGAAGACCATCTACGCCACCCAAGTCAACGAACGCACCGTAATCGGTAAGGTTCTTAACGATACCTTTGATTTCGTGACCTTCTTCAAGGTTAGCAAGAAGCGTTTCACGCTCTGCACTGCTTTCTGCTTCGATAACAGCACGGCGAGATACAACAACGTTGTTGCGCTTCGCGTCAAGCTTGATAACTTTAAACTCAAGCTCTTTACCTTCAAGGTGAGTAGTGTCGCGTACTGGACGAACGTCAACCAAAGAGCCAGGTAGGAACGCACGAACACTGTTAACTTCAACAGTGAAACCGCCTTTAACCTTACCGTTAATAACACCTTTGATAGTAACTTTATCTTCGTACGCTTTTTCCAGCTCAACCCACGCTTCGTGGCGCTTCGCTTTTTCGCGAGAAAGGATAGTTTCACCGAAACCGTCTTCAACAGCGTCAAGAGCTACGTCTACTTGATCACCGATTTCGATTTCTAGTTCGCCTTCGGCGTTTTTGAATTGGTCAGCTGGGATAGCACTTTCTGATTTCAAGCCAGCGTCAACAAGAACGATGTCTTTGTCGATAGAAACAACAGTACCTTTTACAATAGAACCTGGGCGTGTTTCTAGTTCTTGTAAGCTTTCTTCAAAAAGTTGTGCAAAATTTTCAGTCATAAGTTCAAATTAAATTTAGTTGATATCCACGCTTCATTCCTGTTAACGTGGGGTTATTAACAAATACTACCTCTTCCTAAGGTAGTCACTGCGAGGAAAGTAGACTTTTCTAGAGTCTAGAATTGATAACTTCCATCGCTTTTTCAAAGACTTGGTTAATATCCAAGCCCGTAGAATCTATTACTACTGCATCTTCTGCCGGTACCAATGGAGCTACAGCACGATTAGTGTCACGCTCGTCTCTTGCTTTGATATCGGTTAAAAGGCGCGCAATATTAACATCCATGCCTTTCGCTTTCAACTGAGCATAGCGCCTTTCTGCTCTCGCTTCTGGGCTAGCTGTCAAGAATATTTTCACCGGTGCGTCGGTAAAAACCACGGTTCCCATATCTCGACCATCGGCCACTAGACCAGGGTCTTGCTGAAACGCTCGTTGACGTCTAAGTAGCGCTTCGCGAACTCGAGGTAACGCAGCGACTTTTGATGCAACGCTACCTACTTCTTCGGTACGAATGTCGTCAGTAACATCTTCACCTTCTAAAATAATACGTGTACCACCTTCCGATGTTTCAAAACTTACGTCTAGGCCGGTAGCAAGGGGGACTATGCTTTCCTCGTCATCGCTGGGAAGATCATGATGTAATGAAGCTACGGCTAATACGCGATAAATTGCTCCACTGTCTAAGAAGTGCCATCCTAATTGTTTTGCCAGTAAGCTACTCAAAGTACCTTTACCAGCGCCACTAGGGCCGTCAACCGTGACAACGGGTGTGGAATGCATACCTGCTCCAGAAGATAAAATGTTAAAAAAATCGCGCGCAATTATACGCGTTAATGGGAGATAAGCAATGCTACTAACATGGTAGCATTGCTTATGATAAGGATTACGGCGCTAAATGATGTCGCTTAGTAGAGTGTAGAAAAACGCTCGAAGTAATCAGGGAAGGTTTTTCTAGTGCAACCTGGATCGTTAATCGTTACCGGAGTGTCACTCAACGCAACCAACGAAAAGCACATAGCCACGCGATGATCGTTGTATGTGTCTATCTGTGCATGATTAAGCGAGTCTGCCGGCCAAACTTTTATATAATCATGGCCCTCTTCTACTTCTACACCCAGTTTTTTCAACTCAGTGCTCATCGCATGAAGACGATCAGTTTCTTTAACACGCCAATTGTAGATATTGCGAATACACGTAGGGCCTTCTGCAAATAGCGCAGTAGTTGCGATAGTCATTGCGGCATCTGGAATATGGTTCATGTCCATATCCACACCTTTGAGCGGTGCTCCAACAACTTCGACGTATTCTTCATGCCAATTAACAGTAGCACCCATAGCTTCTAACACGTCAGCAAAACGAATGTCGCCTTGAATACTGTTTTTGCCAATACCTGTCACTCGTACCGTGCCACCTTTAATAGCACCAGCGGCTAGGAAATAAGAGGCTGAGGACGCATCGCCTTCAACAAGGAATTTACCAGGGGACGTGTAGCCTTGTTCATTGGTTACCACAAAGGTTTGATAGTTGTTATTGATTACACTAACCCCAAACTTCTTCATGGTATCTAGGGTAATATCAATATAAGGCTTGGATACTAACTCACCCTTAATTTCAATAGTAACATCACCCTCAAACAAAGGGGCGGCCATTAATAAAGCAGTTAAAAACTGACTCGACACGCTACCATCTACTGACATTTTGCAACCAGGTAGCGCGCTTCCGTTAATTTCTAGAGGAGGAAAGCCGTCATTTTTTAAATAAGTAATATCGGCATTGGCTTCACGAAGTGAATCAACCAAATCGCCAATAGGACGCTCTTCCATACGAGGTTCGCCAGTGAGCGTTACCTTAACATCACTCAATGCCAGTGCTGCACACAGTGGTCGCATAGCGGTACCGGCGTTGCCTAAAAACAGAGAAATAGGCTCGTCAACGGAAAAACGCCCGCCTAAACCAACAACCGTGCAACGAGTTTTACATTCACTTAGGGTGTAAGACACCCCCAATGTTGTGAGCGCATCTAGCATGTGACGAATATCATCACTGTCGAGCAAATTAGTAAGCTCAGTTTCACCTTCTGCTAAAGCGGCTAATAACAAAGCACGGTTAGACAAACTCTTTGAGCCAGGCACGTTGACTTCACCATTCACTCGCTGAATGGGAGATAAAGTTAATTGTTCCATAGTACTACCCGTTTACTCGCTCAAATTCCTGCATAAATGCTACTAGGGCTTTTACACCTTCAATTGGCATCGCATTGTAGATACTCGCACGCATACCACCCACCATACGGTGACCTTTAAGCGCACGCAAACCCGCCTCTTCTGCTTTTTCTAAAAACAAAGCGTCGAGAGAAGCATCGGCTAGCTGGAAAGGTACATTCATTTTGGAACGATTGTCAGGATGTACGCGACTGGCGTAAAACTCTGAGCTGTCAATGGCGCTATAAAGCAGAGCGGCTTTTGCGTCGTTCTTTGCCGCCATCGCGGTTAAACCGCCTTGTTCTTTTAACCACTCAAACACCAATCCAGCAAGATACCAAGAAAAGGTAGGTGGCGTGTTGTACATTGAATCGCTTTTCGCGGCTAATGCATAATCAAAAATCGACGGGGTTTCTTGTCTTGCATGACCAACTAAGTCATCGCGAACTATGACTACGGATAAGCCAGAAGGACCAATGTTCTTTTGCGCGCCAGCGTAAATAACACCATATTTAGCCACATCAAGAGGTTGAGATAAGATGGTAGATGACATATCCGCCACCAGAGGAATATCACCACTGTCTGGTAACCAATCAAAACCAATACCATCAACCGTCTCGTTTGGACAAAAATGATAATATGCGGCATTGGCTGTAGTTTCATCTAACACTGGATTTGCCACGTACTGTAAGCCGTCTTTATCAGACAACTCACCAACCACTACTGGCTTGTTATATTTGCTAGCTTCAGACACTGCGCCTTTAGACCAAGAACCGCTTACTAGATGCAAGCTGGTATCAGAAGCTTTAGAAAGATTAAGTGGAACTGCGGCAAATTGTCCACGGCCACCACCATGTGTGAACAACACATGATAGTTAGACGGTACATTTAGAAGATCACGCAGATCCTGCTCCGCCTTAGCAGCTATTTCAATAAAGTCTTTACCACGGTGGCTGACTTCCATCACAGAGCAGCCAGAGTCCCGCCAATTGGTGAACTCAGCTTGTGCTTTTTGCATAACAGGCTGAGGCAGCATTGCTGGGCCAGCACAAAAGTTAAACACTTGGTTCATTTGGATTTTTCAACACCTATAAATATAACAAGCGGCATAAAGCCGCTTGAATAAGAGAAACATGAAAGTGCCTGAGTAATATTTTCAGGCGCTATCCCTACTCTTCTGTCGTAGCGCCGTCGCTGTCTGTTGCAGCGTTTTCTTCTTGCGCTGTTTCGGCTTCTTGCACTATTGGATTACCGTCTTCATCAAGTTCGATTTCATCGCTCTCAACTTCTTCGATACGTTGTAATCCAACAACATGCTCATCTTCTGCGGTACGGATCAAACGTACACCTTGAGTGTTACGTCCAACCACAGATACCTCGCCTACGCGTGTGCGAACCAATGTGCCTTGGTCGCTGATAAGCATGATTTCGTTATTTTCGTCAACTTGAACGGCACCAACAACTTTACCGTTACGCTCAGACACCTTGATAGACACAACCCCTTGTGTTGCTCGGCTCTTCGCAGGGTAGTCTTCAAGTGGAGTACGCTTACCATAGCCATTCTCGGTAGCGGTAAGAATTGCGCCGTCACCACGAGGAACAATCAAAGACACCACGCGTTGACCGTCTTGCAGTTTAATCCCGCGTACTCCGGTAGCCGTACGTCCCATAGGTCGCAGTGCTAGTAGTTCTTCACCGGTTTCTGGATCGCGCTTAACTTCACCTGTTTCGCTATCGCGAAGCTTCTCGTTGAAACGAACCACTTTACCTTCATCTGAGAACAACATAATGTCGTCATCACCGTGGGTAATATCAACACCAATAAGCTCATCGCCTTCCGCTAGATTTACGGCAATAATACCATTCGCACGGGGGCGTGAGTAAGAACTTAGGTCGGTTTTCTTCACCGTACCATTGGCTGTCGCCATCAGTACAAATTTACCTTCTTCGAATTCTTTAATAGGAAGAATAGCGGTAATACGCTCGTCGTTTTCTAAAGGAAGAATATTCACAATTGGACGACCACGGGCATTTCGGCTAGCGAATGGTAATTGATAAACCTTCAACCAATACAAACGGCCTCGTGTAGAGAAACAAAGAATATGATCGTGCGTATTTGCTACTAAAAGCTTTTCAATGAAGTCTTCATCTTTCATCTTAGTAGCTGATTTACCCTTACCACCACGACGCTGCGCTTCGTAATCAGTAAGCTTCTGATACTTCACATAACCTTCACGAGACAAGGTCACTACCACATCTTCTTGCTCGATAAGATCTTCAATATCAATATCGTGACTTGCCGCTGTAATTTCGGTACGACGTTCATCGCCAAATTCTTCACGAACTGCTTCAAGTTCTTCACGAATAACTTCCATCAAACGTGCAGGGCTATTTAGGATATGAAGAAGCTCTGCAATGATTTCAAGAAGTGCTTTGTATTCATCAAGAATCTTTTCGTGTTCTAGGCCTGTAAGCTTGTGCAAACGTAGGTCTAGAATTGCCTGTGCTTGTTGCTCAGTCAGGTAATATTTACCGTCGCGAATACCAAATTCTGGCATTAGCCAATCTGGACGTGCAGCATCGTCACCCGCACGCTCAAGCATTTCAGCAACATCACCCAACTGCCAACCTTGCGCGACTAATGCTTTCTTCGCATCAGCAGGGCTAGGCGACGCTTTGATAAGCTCGATGATAGGGTCAATGTTGGCAAGCGCAATCGCTAAGCCTTCAAGAATGTGAGCACGGTCTCGAGCTTTACGAAGTTCAAATACGGTTCTGCGGGTAACTACTTCACGACGGTGAAGAACAAAAGCTTCCAGTGTTTCTTTAAGATTGAAAACTTTGGGTTGACCGTTGTCTAGTGCAACCATATTAATACCAAACACAGTTTGTAACTGGGTATTGGCATATAGATGGTTGAGCAATACTTCTGCCGATTCGTTGCGTTTTACTTCGATAACAATACGCATACCGTCTTTGTCAGACTCGTCACGTAGTGCTGAAACGCCTTCGATACGCTTTTCTTTAACTAACTCTGCAATCTTTTCGATTAGGCGCGCTTTGTTAACTTGATACGGAATTTCGTTAACGATAATGGTTTCTTTACCGTTGTCTTCCGTTTCAATCTCGGCGCGAGCACGCAGATAGATTTTGCCACGCCCTGTGCGATAAGCATCTTCAATACCTTTACGGCCGCTGATCATAGCTGCCGTTGGAAAATCAGGCCCTGGAATGTAGGTCATGAGATCGTCAATAGAGATCTCTGGATTCTCAATTAAAGCTACACAACCATTGATGACTTCGGTTAGGTTGTGAGGAGGAATATTGGTCGCCATACCAACGGCGATACCAGAAGAACCGTTAACTAACAGATTTGGTACTTTAGTTGGCAATACTTCAGGGATCTGTTCTGTACCGTCATAGTTAGGAACGAAGTCCACCGTCTCTTTGTCAAGATCCGCGAGCAGTTCGTGGGCAATTTTCGCCATACGAACTTCGGTATAACGCATTGCAGCTGCCGAATCACCGTCAACAGAGCCAAAGTTACCTTGACCGTCTACTAGCATGTAGCGCAGTGAGAATGGCTGGGCCATACGCACTATTGTGTCGTATACCGCAGAGTCACCATGGGGGTGATACTTACCGATAACGTCACCAACAACACGGGCTGACTTTTTGTACGGCTTGTTAAAGTCGTTCTTCAATTCGTTCATCGCGAAAAGCACGCGACGGTGAACAGGCTTTAGCCCATCCCTAACATCAGGCAAGGCTCGCCCGACAATAACGCTCATCGCATAATCAAGGTATGAGTTCTTCAACTCTTCCTCAATATTAACGGGGAGAATTTCTTTAGCGTTATCTGACATAAACTACGTAATCCCTATTATTTCATTTGGATGTGACCCCAACTTACTAATTGTTGATCTACTAATAACTAAGGTCACACTATTTATTATGGGGTTCATAATCCTCTGAGTGTATCACTTGATGAAGCAATTATGTAGCGCTTAATTACGCACTTTTTACCATTCATTATCAAGCGATTAAAATTCGTCCAAACGGTGGTTTAAAACTGAAAAGAGTCATGATTAGCAGGTGCGAACGCATACATACATGCGGTATCTTATGTGTCATTGATGAATCGGTAATTTGGAAGCGGTTGACTATGGTAAATGTGGACGAACAGGAAATCAGTAAGTTTTCTGAACTCGCCTCTCGTTGGTGGGATCCAGAGGGAGAATTCAAACCCCTGCATCAAATAAACCCGTTGAGATTAGACTTTATTCAACAACAATGTGGTGGGTTGTTTGACAAATCTACAGTAGATGTTGGCTGTGGTGGAGGTATTCTCGCCGAGGCCATGGCTAAAGCAGGTGCAAAGGTCACTGGCATTGATATGGCACAAGCATCTCTTGATGTGGCGAAACTTCACGGACTCGAATCGGGCGTTAAAGTGAACTATGAATGCACTACAGCTGAGTCATTTGCGGAAGATAACGACTCACGGTTCGACGTGGTTACTTGCATGGAAATGTTAGAGCACGTGCCCGATCCAGCTTCTGTGATTAGCGCCTGTGCCAAAATGGTGAAGCCCGGCGGCTATGTGTTTTTATCGACACTAAATAGAAATATAAAGTCCTATCTATTTGCGATCTTGGGGGCAGAAAACCTGCTAAAACTGGTTCCCAAAGGCACACACGATCACAGCAAGTTTATCAAGCCATCTGAAATGCTTCGAATGACCGATGCGGCAGATCTCATTGCAACGTCAATTACCGGACTTCACATGGACCCTTCTACTCAAGGCTTTTATTTGTCAGATAAAAATGTTGACGTTAACTATTTATTATGCACGGTGAAGCAATAGTGTGTAATTGACGTTAGTGCACCATATATTGGGCTAAGATGAATGTTTAACCACAATATATCGTGATGAAGACAAAAGTTTTATTAAATCTAAATTTATTTTTAATTAATAAGTTTTAAAACAAAATGCTTGCATTTGTTTCGTTTCAGGTTTTTTCGTTGCTCATACGTGAGTCAACACTAACCAAATTCGATACTTGATTTAAGTGCTCGAATAACCACCAGATAGTGGGTTGCAATACGGCGAAAACCTCACTATCTTGTGGTTATCACATTGACGGATCCGATGGGATCCATAGCTACCCTCAAAACGAATAATCAGGATCATTCCGATCCCAATATTGCCAAGTCTACTATTGGCAATACGGATATGTGTGTTCGTTATCCGTTGTTGTTAGAGGTGGCGTAAAGAATAAGAAAATACAGTTTTACATTACATGGGGCGAGCATTTTTGCTCATAGAATAAGACCAGCGCTTACTATAGAACGGCCAGTTAGAATGAATAACAATTTACTAGTTACTAAACGCAACGGCGAAAAAGAGGCTATCGACCTCGATAAAATCCACAAAGTAGTTACTTGGGCAGCAAAAGGCTTGAGTAACGTATCAGTCTCTCAAGTAGAAATTAAAGCTCACATACAGTTCTACGACGGTATTAACACCAGTGAAATCCACGAGACTCTTATTAAGTCTGCGGCGGATCTTATTTCTACCGAAACTCCAGATTACCAATACATGGCTGCCCACTTAGCCATTTTCCATTTGCGTAAAAAGGCCTATGGTCAATTCGAGCCACCGGCACTGTATGATCACGTAACGCGCATGGTAGAGATGGGCAAATACGATAAGCACTTAGTTGAAGATTACACCGCGGAAGAGTTCGCTGAAATGGATACTTATATCGACCATTGGCGCGATATGAACTTCAGCTATGCGGCGGTAAAACAACTTGAGGGTAAATACCTGGTACAAAACCGAGTAACCGGTGAAATTTATGAGAGTGCTCAGTTCCTATATATTCTAGTTGCAGCCTGCTTGTTTGCTAACTATCCGAAAGAATCGCGTATGAGCTATATCCGCCGATTCTACGATGCGGCGTCTACATTCAAGCTGTCACTACCTACGCCAATTATGTCTGGTGTGCGTACCCCTACCCGTCAGTTCAGCTCATGTGTACTTATTGAAACCGGTGATAGCTTAGATTCAATCAATGCAACTTCAAGCGCCATTGTTAAGTATGTGAGTCAACGGGCAGGCATTGGTGTAAATGCTGGCCGTATTCGCGCGCTAGGCAGCCCTATTCGCGGTGGTGAAGCTTTCCACACGGGTTGTATCCCCTTCTACAAATATTTCCAAACTGCGGTTAAGAGTTGCTCGCAAGGTGGTGTTCGCGGCGGTGCAGCTACCTTGTTCTACCCTATCTGGCACATGGAAGTAGAATCGCTTCTAGTGCTTAAGAACAACCGTGGTGTTGAAGAAAACCGTGTAAGGCACCTAGACTACGGCGTTCAATTCAACAAGCTTATGTATCAGCGTATGATGAAGGATGGCAATATCACTTTGTTCAGCCCTTCTGACGTGCCAGGGCTTTACATTGCTTTCTTCGCAAACCAAGAAGAATTCGAAAAACTCTACGTGCAGTACGAAAACGATCCAACCATTCGCAAGAAGTCTGTGAAGGCGATGGAATTGTTTAGCTTGTTCATGCAAGAGCGTGCAAGTACAGGTCGTATTTATCTTCAAAATGTTGACCACTGTAATACCCACAGCCCATTTAACCCAGAAGTGGCTCCTGTACGTCAAAGTAACTTGTGTCTTGAAATTGCGCTGCCTACTAAGCCGCTTCAGAACGTTAACGACGAAGAAGGCGAGATAGCCCTTTGTACGCTTTCAGCCTTTAACCTAGGTGCAATTAAGTCGCTTGACGAGTTTGAAGAACTTGCTGACCTAGCCGTGCGTGCGCTAGACAACCTGTTAGATTATCAAGACTACCCTGTTCCTGCTGCGTTTAACGCTACTATGGGTCGTCGTACGCTTGGTGTGGGTGTTATTAACTTTGCTTACTATCTTGCTAAGAATGGCGTTAAATACTCAGACCATAGCGCCAACGGCTTGGTGCATAGAACCTTTGAAGCCATTCAGTACTATCTACTTAAAGCGTCAAACAACCTAGCTAAAGAAAAAGGTGCTTGTCCGAAGTTTAATGAGACGACGTACGCTGACGGTGTACTGCCTATCGATACGTACAAAAAAGACTTGGATGCTATTTGTAACGAGCCTTTACATTATGACTGGGAAGCATTGCGTAAAGATATTGTAGACCACGGACTGCGTAACTCTACTTTGTCGGCACTGATGCCGTCTGAGACTTCTTCTCAGATCTCTAACGCAACCAATGGTATTGAGCCGCCTCGTGGTTTTATTAGTATCAAGTCAAGTAAAGACGGCGTGCTTAAACAAGTAGTGCCAGAATATGAAACGCTAAAAGACCAGTACGAGCTATTGTGGGATATTCCTTCAAATGACGGATACTTGCAGCTAGTAGGTATAATGCAGAAGTTTATCGACCAAACTATCTCTGCAAACACCAACTACGACCCAAGCCGCTACGAAGGCAACAAGGTGCCAATGAAGCTACTGTTGAAAGACTTGCTGACCACTTACAAACTGGGTGTAAAAACACTTTACTATCACAATACTCGTGATGGCGCTGCGGATGCCTCTGCGGCAGATGCGGCTAAAGCCAAAGAGCCTATGCCCCGTCAAGAAGAAGTAATTGTAGAAGAAGACGATGATTGTGCTGGCGGTGCGTGCAAAATTTAGCGCGCACCCTACCCCAGCTGTACAGTAAGAACATAAATAATAAACGCGTTTGTCGCCATTGTTTTAGTTAGGCCATCATGAAATACACTACGTTTAATCAACAAAGTACAAATCCATTAGTAGAGCCAATGTTTTTCGGCAACCCAGTGAACGTTGCTCGATACGACCAACAGAAACATGCAATTTTCGAAAAGTTAATTGAAAAGCAAATCAGCTTTTTTTGGCGTCCAGAAGAAGTCGATGTAAGTCGTGATCGCGTCGACTTTCAGCAACTCACAGACCCTGAAAAGCACATTTTCATTTCAAACTTGAAATATCAAACGCTGTTAGACTCTGTACAAGGCAGAAGCCCAAACATCGCTTTCTTGCCGATTATCTCCTTACCTGAGTTAGAGACGTGGGTAGAAACTTGGTCTTTCTTTGAAACCATTCACTCTCGTTCATACACACACATTCTAAGAAATTTGTTCTCAGACCCCAGCGATATCTTTGCTGATATCGTAGTGAACGATGAGATCAAACGCCGAGCGGCGGATATCTCTAAGTATTACGATGACCTTATTTTCGCTACGCAGCTATGGCAAACCTTAGGCGAAGGTGAGCACACTGTTAATGGCGAAACTCACGTTATCAACATGTATGAATTGAAGAAGAAACTTTATTTGTGCATGAACTCAGTAAACGCGCTAGAAGCCATCCGCTTTTACGTTTCTTTTGCGTGTACCTTTGCGTTTGCAGAAAGAAAGCTAATGGAAGGTAATTCCAAGATTATCCGCTTGATTGCTCGCGATGAAAACCTGCACCTTTCTTCTACCCAACACGTGCTTAACTTGTGGGCAAAAGGCAAAGACGATCCAGAAATGGCACAAATTGCCGAAGAATGTAAAGAAGAAGCGAAAGCTATCTTTATGAATGCCGTTGCTCAGGAAAAAGAATGGGCGGACTACTTGTTTAAGAATGGTTCGATGCTGGGATTAAACAAAGAGATCCTTTGCCAATATGTAGAATACATTGCTAATCAACGTATGACAGCGATTGGTTTTGACGCACCATTCAAGGTAGAAAGTAACCCATTACCTTGGATGAATAACTACCTGAATTCAGACAACGTACAGGTTGCTCCTCAAGAGTCAGAAATTAGCTCTTATCTTGTTGGCCAAATAGATTCAGCGGTAAGCGAAGACGACTTTGCAGATATCGAGCTGTAATCTGCCCGCCAATGACAGATAAAGATAAAGTGATCCACATCGACATTGTCGATGTGGGTACTTTGGCAACAACCACTGATACAAACCTCTTAAAAGCCCTAGAATCTGCCGGTGTTCACATACACTACCATTGCAGAGAAGGCTTTTGTGGTGCCTGTCGCACCAAGCTGTTAGACGGTGACGTTACCTACTCCACCGATCCACTCGCTTTCATCGACGACGATGAAATTCTTCCCTGCTGCTGCAACCCCAACGGCCCACTGAAAATTAAAGTACCGCTTTAGGGGCAATATTGGTCGATAGCTAGAGGTCCAAGCGAGAGCAAGGTCGTTTTTACTGCACTCACGTCGACACGTCGGGAGCGAAAGCCATTCAATTTTTACTGCACGCCGTAAACCCATCCCTGGGGGCTCGGCCTCGGCGATGTATGGACTCCACCACCTCACTTGAATAAGGTGGGAGTTTGCAAACCAAAGGAGTCCATACACAATGAATAATACT
>JALUXV010000030.1 GCA_027013165.1 Alteromonadaceae bacterium | reverse complement strand
GTTCACGCAATATCGTTGACCAGTCGGCTCAGGTCCATCTGGAAACACATGCCCAAGGTGTGCATCGCAGCCATTACAGAAAATTTCTATTCTGTGCATGCCATGGGTGTGATCTTCTCTATAACCCACATTGTCACCGTGCTGCTTAAAAAACGAGGGCCAACCACAACCCGCATCAAACTTAGTCTCAGAGGGGAATAAATCAACACCGCAACACTTACAAACGTACATGCCATCACGAGATTCATTGAGTAACGCACCAGTAAATGGACGCTCAGTGCCTGACTGTCTGCACACTCGATATTCTTCCGGCGACAGTAGTTCAGACCAGTCGGTTTGTGTCATACCATACTCCATAAAAAAAGGTGCACTCAAAGAGTACACCTTTTCTATACGATATATAACCAACAATCAGTTCATTACTTTTTAATTGTGGTTTGTGGACGTGCAGGATCGCTCCATTCCATGTGGTATTTCTTGCCGGCGGGCTTATCAACACGTTGATAAGTGTGAGCACCAAAATAGTCTCGCTGCCCTTGCAGTAAGTTAGCTGGCAATACGGCAGTTCGATAAGAATCGTAGTAGCTCAATGCAGACATCATTGCAGGGCAAGGAACGCCTGCAATGGTTGCTTGAGCTATAGATTGACGCCAATCCGCCTGATACTGAGTGATCTGCTCTGCGAAATAAGGATCGAGCAGCAGGTTGGGCAATTCTTCGTTGTTTTCATATGCCTGTGAAATAGACTGCAAGAAAACTGCACGAATAATACAACCAGCGCGCCAAATTTTAGCAATTTCACCAAATTCCAGCTCCCAACCATGTTCTTTTGCAGCCATTGCCATTAATTGGAAACCTTGTGCATAGGCACAAATTTTCGAGCAATATAGGGCTTGTTCAAGTTGGTTAACAATAGCCGTAGTTTCTTCTGCGGTATAAGTGGTAGCAGACGGACCTGTCAGTACTTCGCTTGCAGCTACGCGTTCGCTTTTCAGACTAGAGATGCTGCGTGCGAAAACCGCTGATGTAATAGTTTGGGCTGGGCTTCCCACTTCTAACGCACTCACCGCTGTCCACAAACCTGTGCCTTTTTGACCAGCGCGGTCCAAAATAACATCTACTAGCGGTGCATCTGTTTCCGGATCTGCTTGATCGAGTACTTCAGCACTGATTTCCATTAGGTAACTGTTCAGTTTACCTTCATTCCAGCGACGGAATACCGCAGCTATGTCTGATGGTGTCATATTCAATGCTTGACGCATTACATGATAAGCTTCGCAGATAAGCTGCATGTCAGCATATTCAATACCATTGTGTACCATTTTCACATAATGGCCTGCACCCACAGGGCCAATGTAGGTTGCACATGGTTCGCCATCTTTTACGGGCTTGCCTGGTGTGTTGCTTTCAATAGGCTTACCGGTTTGCGGATCGACTTTCGCTGAAATCGACTTTAAGATTGGCTCGATTCTCGTCCAAGCATAGGGGTTACCTGAAGGCATTAATGAGGGTCCAAAACGCGCACCGACTTCGCCGCCAGACACTGCTGTAGAGAAAAAGATAAACTTACCTTTATATTTCTCTTCACGTGCAACAGAGTCGGTCCACAGGCTATTACCCGTATCAACAACAATATCGTCAGCTTGAATACCAGCATCAATAAGGTGATGGCACACATGGTCTACTGGATCACCGGCGGGAACCGACAAAATAATGCAATGTGGGGTTGTAAGCTTGCTGAGCAACTCAGTGTAAGAGCTACATCCTTCAACGCGAGGTGCAGTGCCCTCTTCACGCTCACTGGCGTCTTTCGCCAAAATTGACTCAACTTTCTGCTGATCTAAGTCGAAACAAGCAACACGGTAACCATGGTCGGCCAAATTCATGGTTAAGTTGTTTCCCATGACACCAAGACCAATAAAACCAATATCGCATTCGGCTTCAGAATTCAGTTTACCACCATCATTTTGCATAGGTTTGCCCTCACTTTTCAGATGGGAGCGCATCATACCAGCTGCACGGATAAAGAACAGCTTACACGCACCAAAACTTTACGGTATGCCTATTTTACGCTCAGAGGTAAAGTTTATCGCTCGTATTCGCTGTAACTAAACAAGGTGAGCGACTTACCAGCTTGCAAAAATACCTGCTGAATACAAATTTTAGGCTGCTCACTTAAAGATGGATAACGGGTGTCCAAATGTAAAGTCCAGCCGCCAAATGGAGAAAGCCTGGGTAAATTAAATCTTAAATCATTGTCAGAAGCGTTGACGCAAAGAAACCAATGTTCTGGATGATGGGATGTTTTAACCGAACCACGAATCTCAATACCAAAAGCTTGGTTGTGACGAGCTTGCCAATCTTCAGAGGCTTTGTCGGTGCCGTCTGGCTTGTACCAATTTATTTGACTCACATTTTTAGAAAGGTGAAAACCGTCGTCTTCTAACTGTAGTTCCTTAAGCAGGGTGGAATTTTTGCGTAGGTGAATCACATATTGACAAAATTCCAAGAAATCCTGTTGTCGTTTATTCAATTCCCAGTCATACCAACTGATAGGATTATCTTGGCAATAGGCGTTGTTGTTTCCTTGCTGAGTACGACTAAGCTCATCCCCGCCTAAAATATGAGGAGTGCCCTGAGAAAAGAGTAAAGTCGCAAATAGGTTGCGCTTTTGACGTTCGCGAAGTGCGAGAATTTTTTCGTTGCTCGTTTCGCCCTCAGCGCCATAGTTTGCCGACAGATTATGGCCATGGCCATCGCGATTATCTTCGAGGTTGGCAAGGTTATGACGCTGCTCATAGCTAACCATATCGTGCAACGTGAAGCCATCGTGATAGGTTACGTTATTGACCGGTGTTGAGATATGACGCACACCCTTGTGGAAAATATCCCTAGAACCCATTAGGCGCGTTGCGAACTCTCCTGCTAAGCCTTCGTCACCACGCCAAAACGCACGTGTTGTATCGCGATACTTGTCGTTTACCTCTAACCATGGCGATGGGAAATTCCCCACTTGGTAGCCACCTGGGCCTATGTCCCAAGGCTCTGCGAGCAACACCACATTTTGCAACACAGGGTCTTGACTGATAGCGCGGATTAGGCCGGAATATTTGTTGTATTCTTGGGGTTCACGGCCTAAGCACACGGCCAAATCAAACCTGAAACCGTCGATACCTATCACCGATACCCAAAAACGCATAGCATCTAATATCAGCCCCATCATAAAGGGATTGGCAGTATTTACCGTGTTACCACAGCCACTGTGATTGTCGAAGACCAACTTACCTTCAATGTTCTGACTATATAAATAAGCTTGAAACGGACAAAACCCTTTGAATGAAAGTACCGGCCCACCTTTTCCACTTTCAGCGGTATGATTAAACACCACGTCAACAATCACTTCTAATCCAGCGTCGTGGTAGGCTTGAACCATGTGCTTCACTTCAGCAATGGCATCAGCTTTGGCGTAGCGAGGCTCAGGGGCAAAAAAGTTTATAGGGTTGTATCCCCAATAGTTAGTTAACCCTTTTTCAGTAATGTATGGCTCTGGCATAAACGAGCACAAGGGCATGAACTGAACAGTGGTAATACCAAGAGACGTTAAGTGCGATAGTACCGAAGGATGACATGCGCCCAAGTACTTACCTCTATCGGCTTTAGGCACATCGGGATGGCTCATCGTCAGCCCTTTCACATGGGCCTCATAAACAATCCTTTCGCTCGGTTTCAGTTTGGGTTTATTAACAGAGTCACTTGAGTAGCTCGACGGCTCGACAATCACCCCTTTTGGGACCATAAACTGAGAATCTTTTTTGTATTGCCTTGCGTCCCAATGAACCGCGCGACTGAGCTTTTTAGCATAAGGGTCAATGAGTAGCTTATCTGAGGAAGCCGCATGCAATGAATGGTACGCTCGCTCAACACGGTAGCCATACAAATACCCTTCAGTGAGGTTTGAAACGAACCCATGCCACACATCACCCGTGCGTTCAGGCAATGCAACTTCCGAAAGCATTTCTTCGGTGTCTGATTGAAAAAGGCAGAGCACTACGGCTAAAGCATCTGGTGCATAAACTGCAAAATTACAGCCGCCATCAACCAGAGTAGCCCCCAGTGGATAAGGGCTACCTTGTGTAATTAAGTCACAATCAAAAGTGTGAACGCGTGTATCCAATGTGTTGCTAGTCCGTTACGTAAAATACTGTGGCCAGAGGTGGTATGGTTAATTGTACGGAAAACGGCTGATTATTCCACGGGCAGACCTCAGCATTTAGTCGAGGTTGTACATCAAAATCACTCCCCCAATACACACTATTGTCCGTATTCAATATTAGTTTAAGCTGGCGATCGTCTTCAACGCCAATTCTAAAATGCTCTCTGGGGATCGGCGTAAAATTGGTGACTACGTAAATTCGCTGAGACCCAGTTTGTGAGCGCCTTACGAAAGACACTACGCTTTGATCAGCATTCTCGTGGTCTAACCACATGAAGCCTTTGTGGTTGTGATCGTTGTCATAAAGGGCTGGAAACGCTTT
>JALUXV010000029.1 GCA_027013165.1 Alteromonadaceae bacterium | reverse complement strand
TGGGTGTATATAGTTTCGTATTCGCGCTTGCTCACTTCTTAGTATATTGCGCTTTCGAGATACAACTAGATATGTCATTGATAGGCAGTGAAATTATTGATAGGCCGTATATTACGGTAGGTATGACTGCACTTGTTTTACTGCTTGCACTGGCAGTAACATCGTTTAACAAAGCAAAACGTATATTAGGCCGCCGCTGGCAGAAATTACACAACACCGTATACCTTATTTTGCCACTTACTGTGCTGCATTACACATGGGCCCAAAAGTCAGGTGTACTGAGTCCAGCTATTTACTGGATGATTGTCATCGCCATTTTTTATGTCAAAAGAGATACCCTCGCTACTATCATAATTGGAAAAACGACGGCAACTAGTGGTAGAAAAAAAGCCAAGCAATCAGCCCATAACGGGAAGACTTGCTGAAAAAAACAAGGACCAAGAAAAAACCTAGCCGCACTTTTAATGCACCTGCGACTAACGTAAGTGGGTCACCAACAACTGGGACCCATGCCAGTAACAACGACCACTTGCCCCAACGCTGAAACATACTCTCGGCTTTAGCATAAGTATTATCTGACATTCGTAGCATACGCTTTGCCAAAGACTCGCCATACTTTATACCCAAATAATAATTAACTACTGAACCTAATGTGTTGCCTACGCTCGCGACAAGCCACAGCAAGAAAATACCGCTACCCGCAGTAAGCAACCCAACAAATACCACTTCAGAGCCCAATGGAAGGATAGTTGCAGCACCAAAGGCGGCAACAAACATTCCCACTAAGCCAAATTCGGACAAAGCGTTCAAAACCTACACCAACGATTTAACATTCTGAATATTATACACTTTTTATTTTATTCATCGTACTTCATAGCTGCGAATGATTGTTTTGCTCAAAAAAATAGCGATTTTGTGCTTGCATTATTCATCAGCACAAACTACTGTATACCCATACACACTGTATAGATAAACAGGAATAAAGATGAACACCGCTATTTCTTCAATTTCACGTTTTCGCGCGTTACAAAACAAAGTTAATAACGAAGTACAGTTACCCTTACCTTTTGAAGGTTACCCCAGCGAGTATGCCCCAAAGCAAAACAAAGGGTGGCACTATCTACTCGCCGATTCGGTATCTTTCAAAAAGGATACCCATCATGCCATTCGTATTCAAAAACCCAACAAAGAGAAGATGCCAGAGTGGATCTCGAAACTTATTACTGGCGGTCAATGTAAAACACTGTATGTAGAGAATTTGGATTTAGATTTGCAGCCTACTGAGTGTGAAATGATTAAAAAGCTGTGTGAGCTTTTTTCAGTATCTTTGGTTAATGTCAAAGTATCTCAAGAATCAGGTAATACAAATCTAGTGACAGGTCCGTGGTAATCGACTCGAATAAACGGTAGCATTTGCCCTTCTATTTTATGTAGTGCCGAACTGTTAGGTGTGAGCAAGGGAAATGACTGGCACTTCTCTACTCTGCGGTGTTTATTGGGGCTTTTTTATGCGTTGTTTTTGTTGTTCTTCACTGCCGTTTTCCTCTTGCTGTGAACCATACTTATCAGGTTCACAAAAACCTCAAACCGCAGAAGCGTTAATGCGTTCCAGGTTCTCAGCTTACGCCACACAAAATTATCAATACATTCTGGATACTTATTCAACACAGAAGCGCACGGGCTTATCGTTGGACAATTTAAAAGAAAGCGCCGCCGGTACTCACTGGTTTGCACTTGCCGTAAAAAATGATGCCAACCCAGAGGATATCGTGGAGTTCACAGCATTTTATTTCGATTCTAAGCAATGCTTTCAGCTACACGAAACATCTCGTTTTATTATTGAGAACGGCGAATGGCGGTATCATGATGGAGAACTGCATAGTGACTGCGGGAAAGTGAAACTGGGCAGAAATCTTCCCTGCCCATGCAATAGCGGTAAGAAATTTAAACAATGTTGCGGGAAAAAGGCGAACTAGCACTAGCTCCCGCTACACAAAAATCGCTTATACCACAAATCGATTTACGTTCGTCTGTACTTGTTCAGATAAACCTGACAACTGATTAGCTACGTTGGAATTGACACGGGTCGAATCTGCCATTTCATTCGCTCTTCGTTCAAGGTTTTCAACGTTTGCGTTTATCTCATTGATAGTCTCTGATTGGACTTCACTCGATTGAGTAATGTTTTGATTAAGTGCGGCAATTTCTACGACCACAAGAGTTAACTCGTCTAGTGTTCGCTGTACTAGCTCAACCAACTGAATGCCATTATTTGCCGACGAAGACGCATTACCCATAGAGATTACTGCATGTTCAGCAGAGCTCGTTAAACCTTCAATCTGCTGTTGAATAGTCACTGTACTTTCTTGGGTTCTAGAGGCGAGCGTTCGTACCTCATCCGCAACAACAGCAAAGCCTCTTCCATGTTCCCCTGCCCGCGCGGCTTCGATTGCCGCATTGAGCGCAAGTAAGTTAGTTTGGTCAGCAATTGAATTTATCACCGAAAGCACTTCACCAATATCCTTGACGCTATTTTGCAAATTTTCCAACGTTATAGTGGCCGTTGATACTTCATCAACCAACTTGCTGATATTGTTGACCGCACTTCTCGCTCGCTTAGAGTTTTGTTCCGCTGTTTGTTTTGCTTTATGTGTCGATGCAGCGGCAATTTGAGTTTGCTCAGTTATCTGCGATACGGAGTCACCAAAACGACCCAATGACTCTTTTACATCCGACACTTCAATGCTCTGTTCATGCATTGTATGCCGTGTTTGATCAGTATTTTGGCTCAACTCTGTTCCTGAGGCGGCAATGGTTTCTACCGCTCCTTTCACATTAGCAACAGTACCTTGAAGCTGTTGCACAAAAAGATTAAAACTCTGGCCAATGTCATTGATTTCAGGAACATCTGATGCAGGAACACGTACTGTCAGGTCTGCCTCACCTTGGGAAAGATCAGCAAAACGATTAGCAAGGCTATCGAGAGGTTTAGTTAACTGCTTTGAAAATACATGACCAATAAAGAATGCGAATGTCAGCCCGATACATACAACGATAAGGGCAACCACTACAATCCGAGATATCACTTCATTCACTGATTGAAACGCTTCAGCTTCATCGATTTCTGACATGATAGCCCATTGATGATTCAGCACATTTACCGCGCTGTATGCACTGAGTACAGACACTCCTCGGTAATCCTCAAATACATCAAACCCAGTTTGCCCGTTAAGGGCTTTTTGTACCCCTATTGAATCCACTGGTTGCAGTGAAATCGTCGTTCCTTTTTTCTCAATGACTGACCACTGGGTAATACCTGCTTGCTGAATGACGTTTAGGTAACCCTGCTGATCTTCAACAAAAAATCGGCTTTCATTTCTTAATGTATTATCGTTTCCAACTAGATAAATCTCTCCACTTGCACCAAAACCTGCATCAGCCCACCTTTCTGACTGTGTCATTATGGCGTTTATTCGGTCTATGGGCATTTGAAAGATTAATACTGCTACTGTTTTCCCATTGTGAACAATGGGCGTCGATATAAAACTCGCAGGGCTATTATAAGAGGGAACGTAAGACGCAAAATCAGATAAATAGGTTTGCCCAGCACTTAGTGTCAATGCTTTGTTAAATGCCTCAGCAATTCCACTACTGTTATAAGGGCCATTGCGCAAACTGGTAGCAAAATCTAATTCCTTAAATACGGAGTACACGACGTAACCAGAATCAGGTTCAACAATAAATATATCATAATAGCCAAACGCCTTTAAAAACGCTCTGATACTTGGGTGATATCGCTGGTGTAACTGATCATAGCTGTTACTGCCACCAGCGGAATTGAGCCCATCTTTTTCTCCTATTGGAAACGCGTTATCTGCGATATAGGCAGCCTGTAAGCTAATTGACGTGCTATCTAACGAGTTAAACAAACGTGCTGCTGATAATCCATCATCATTTTGCTCATCATAAACACGCTGGAAATTTTGCGTGTAATAATCTTTTAATGTGGATTGGGTAGCCAGATTAATTGGGCGCTCGTCAAACGCAAGCGCGAAGCCCTGCGCAGCCTCGACAATACTAATGTCACTCGCCATCACAAGGATTTGTTTCTGAATGGATGAAAAGTAATCTTCGATTCGCTGTTTTACAAGCGTTCTCTTGGCGACAAGGTCCCTTTGGCTTTGCCGAAAAGCTTCATCTTGCATATTACTAATAGAGAAGAAGCTCGTGATAATAACCGCTATAATAGAAACCACCGCTGCCACCGTTGCAATGACGAGTGACATCTTTCTTCTCAATTGCATAAATCTATATCCCTATGTCCGTAAATCTTTATTAATTCAAAATTACTGCACGGTCGTTTTTATAACGTTTTACTCAGAAAAACCATATTGCCAACTAACTACTTAAATTAAAATACTCATATAACACAAATGGTTAATTAATTAAATAATTAGCCTGAGATGGTCATTTTATAAGCGAATTATCAGATAAAACTTAAGAGTCTATTTAGCCAATAGATGGTTTTACCCATAGGGACAC
>JALUXV010000028.1 GCA_027013165.1 Alteromonadaceae bacterium | reverse complement strand
TCAAATCATTGCTGAATCAGTGGAAGAGCTAAGTGCAGAAGTGGATCAAATAACTCAAATGAGCCACTTAATTTAGTGTAGATTTCTGACTATTTGTGTTTATTTCATTAAAGTGGCGTAATTACCATAGAAGTCGTTGAGCCTGCCAATAAGAAAGATAAAGTTAGGTATAGCGCAACAGTACGAGAAAAGACATGCGGTCGCGTTAGCATTAGCAAATGCAAAACCTTTGACTACAAAGCCGCAGCTACCAGGGGCAAAAGACTAGCCCCAGAAGCAACCGTACTGGTCATTCATGATAACTTCGACAGCAGCTTCGATATTTTTAGCTGTTGGTGTAGGCTCGTAGCTATGCCATTTTAGATTTTGTCGCATCCAGTATATTTTCCATAGCTTTTGAGTTTTCACCCATGTCAGCTTGGCATTCTCAAATTCGTTATATTGAGATTTATCACGCCAATCTTGGCGACGTTCAAAAATGAAAACAGATTGGTTATCAATACGAAAGCCAATATCAAATTCATTGCGAATATGCACTGGCGGACGGCGCTTTTCGACGGCTGTGCCCACCACTTTTTCAATTCGCTTTATTTCAAATTCACTGATTGCCATAATTATTCTTTATTATTTTTGTAAAATTTATCAAACCCTTACAAACAAATTCAACAAACATATAAGTGTAAGTGATCACAAACTTACATATTGAATTTTACTCATCAGTATTGACTATCATAGTTTTAATGATCATACTATTTAGCAAGTGGATTGGGAGATGCCCGGTCGGCGCTATAGCCTTGGTGAGATCACCGAGGCTTTTCGCTTTTTGGCATAGGATAAATTTTCATACCTACCCCTTCAAACCCATTCCCAACACTCTTTCTTCCACCATCACAGTAAAACTTTTCTTTAAGTACTTCGAACGCTCGATTTTCTTGGTCTGGTCTTAATGTTCTTAAGCCAATTGGTCTCGCTACTAAATCGGCTAACTGCAAGCCGGTAGACATTACCTTTTTGTCAGCAAAAATCACGTCAAAAGGAAGAGGTTTATTTAACCTATTTTCACCATCACAAATACGACGAAACTCAAGTTCTAACTCTTTGTCTTCCTTATTTCCTCTGCACTCAACAACAATATGTGTTTTCTTCTCTTCTTGGCCTTTCTCGGTTAAAAACTCATGCAAAGTTTCCATGCAGTAGCCAAGCGCCATATGATAAGGATTACCTTCTAAGTCAGACGGCTTACTTAAGGCTAACTTATCAATAGTACAACTAATTAAAATGAAGTTACTATGCTCAATAATACCTGTAAGGTCATTAAGAAACGCTAGTTTTTCCTCTCTAAACCTGAAAATATTAAACTCGCCTTTCTCTTTACGGATTTCATTTTCATGTAGCACTATTTGGTCATGACCAAAATGATTAAACTTAAATTTTTCTAAGGCTGGTACAATTGCCTCGCTGTAATGACGTTTATGGAAAACGCAGAATGCCAACACGAATATTGGGTAGTTCTTATCAATACTTTGCAGGCTGTGGTCACCACTCTCATCTACATAAACGATATATTTGCTAAAAGGCGAGTCATCCACCTTCTCTGGTACCTTTACAACCTGCTCAGCTTCTGTATGAACATTAGTTTCATCAAAGTCGAATAATGGTAGTTGATCAATTTTATTCTTACTCACTATTTAGCCTTCCTTGCTGTTCTTCCTTTTGCGTGTTTTCTTCTTGGGCTTGAGCTTCTCTCGCTCGGCTTTGATCTTTTCTAGCAAGGCTTCTGCTGAGTTTTCTCCGCTGATTAGGTCGGGGTTTTGCTCGCGCCATTTGGCGGTGAGTTCGCCACGAAACGCTTTAGCGAGGATCGATTGGGTGAGTTTGTTTACGCGCTCCTGGGCGGCGTTCACTTTGGCTTCGACTTTATCGGCGTAAGCGAAGAGTTTTTCGACACGACGAACGATTTCGGTTTGTTCTTCTAAGGGTGGTGTAGGAACAGGTATTTTACTCAAATCCTTCTGATTGATTTTAGGGAGTACAGACCTACTCTCCGCATTGGAAGCCCAATCTGTAAATTCCGACGTCATCATCCACCGGAAAAGATAACCTGTATTGATCTTGGCATTTATGGGGTACATATCAGCACTACATAGGCCATCAAATTCAGCGATGATTGCTTTTGCAAGATACGGACGTATTTTAGAATATACTATCTGCCCCTTAAAAAATTTGTGTTTGGCACTTTTAACTCCATCTTGTTCAACGGTTTGATAACCTTCCGCAACTCCGGACCAAGACTCTATATGATTTGGTGCAATATGAATCGAATCTTTATTTTCATTTGGATCAACCAAATTAGACGCTATGCCGGCTACTTGATCAAATCTCAACCATTTCCAAGTTTTAGGTAATGAGCCTAGCGTCTTTTCTTTAAATGTAATGAGACTTTTCTCTGATGCAAAAACTTCATTTATTGTTCCAGCTCTGTTTTCACGCCATTCATCTGTCAATTTACCGCTGACGGCGGCGGCGAGGACGGATTGGCGGAAGCGTTTTAGGGTGTCGGGGACGGCGTCGAGGCGGCCTTTGATGCTGTCGACTTTCGCTAAAAGCATATCCAGTTTTACCGCAATCACCTTCTGCTCGGCGAGTGGGGGGATAACACACTCAAAACCAGCTAATGCTTTAGGAGATAAGTTTGGCTGTAGAGTCTCAGATAATCCAGACTTGACCTGCTTCATAAACTTTTCAGTTCTAAATTGGTACAGGATAAAGCTTTCAGGAAGCAATTTATCAGGAGATAATTTAGCTACACGTTGGTTCAATAGCCCTTGTTCACTTTCCTTTGGGTATCTGCAGATTTTTAGTTGGTCATTTGTAATAGGCCGCGTTAGTGCTATTAATAGATCATTTTCTGACACTACATAATTTGAGTAATCGTTTAGAAATGATTTAGGTAGATATTCTTGGTTTTTCTCAATATATTCACCGTATTGAACATTCGAAATTTTTACAACTGGAACCCCACTTGCGACAAAGTCTTTGCTCTTAAATGCGTTTCCCGAAAGTACATCACAAAACCCTTTGAGTTCTGAGCGTTTCCATTCTTGAGGTATCAAATTAGAGCTCATGACAACTCCAACTCAACCAACAACTCGTCCAACTCAGAGAGCGCAGACGTAAGGCCATCTTTGGCCTCTTGTGCCAACACCTCTGGTGCTGGAAGATCTGCCGCATCAATACTGTCTTTATCTTTTAACCAACTGATATCGAGCGAGTCACCTTTGGCATCTTCAATCCATTCCCGAGTAAAACAACGCCAACGTGAATGTGCTAGCTTTTGCTGCGCTTCTTCGCTTCCATCAACGCCTTTATTTTCTTCTGCGCTTTTATCTACTGCGATTTCCTCTGCACCAAAACTGTACTCACCTTCTGTGCGCGGTGACGTGCCGTTAGCATCTTCGCCATAAACTGCTTCAAAAGGTTTAAGGTGGCTTTCGCCAAAGGGGGTGCGCTTGCCAAATGAAGGCATATTAGTTCTTAGGTCATAGACCCACACATTTTTGGTACAGCCTTCTTTTTGCGTTTTATCGTCTGCCGCGCCTTTGGTAAAGAAAAGCACGTTAGTTTTTACGCCTTGCGCGTAGAAGATTCCTGTTGGTAAACGCAAAATAGTATGTAGGTTACACTTATCCATTAAGTCACGGCGGATATCGGTACCCACGCCAGCTTCAAACAAGACGTTATCGGGTAATACCACAGCGGCACGGCCACCGGGTTTTAAGTTACGGTAAATGTGTTGTAGGAACGCCAATTGTTTATTACTGGTACGATAGGTTAAATCATCACGGGTAATTGAGGCTTCACCTCCTTTACTGGTTCCAAACGGCGGGTTAGCTAAAATGACATCAGCTTTAGCTAAACTTGACCCTACCTGACCAAGTGCATTACCTAAATGCACCGCACCTTCGTCGTCGCCTTCAATATTGTGAAGTAAACAGTTCATGAGTGCTAAACGCCGAGTGTTGGGAACCAGCTCTACTCCCATATAAGCTTTGGTCTTCTGAAATTGCTGCTGTTGCTCGTTTAAATCAAACAAGTCATCGGTTTGTTCTTTAACGTAATTATCAGCGGCGATAATAAAACCTGCGGTACCGGCGGCTGGGTCTTGAATAACCTCACCCGCTTGCGGCTTAATACAACGCACCATTGAGTCGATAAGTGCACGCGGTGTGAAGTACTGACCCGCGCCCGATTTAGTTTCGTTGGCGTTTTTCTCTAATAAGCCTTCGTATAAGTCACCTAAACCATCTTTAGCGGCACTGAACCAGTCAATTTTGTCTACAGCTTCAATAAGCTGTTTTAAGTGGCGAGGTTCGCGTAAGCGGGTTTGTGCATCGGCATAAATGGCTTGAATAAGCGGGTCTTCATGAATAGTTACTTCCATGGTTTGACCGGGGTTTTCAGGATCTGCTTCGGTGCGTTTACCGGTTGATAAGGCTAATAAAGTGGCTTTGTAGTCGTTTAACAAAACCAAACCGTCTTTACCG
>JALUXV010000027.1 GCA_027013165.1 Alteromonadaceae bacterium | reverse complement strand
ACCTTAGCACTGGAAATGATGCTAATTGCGCTTCTTTTTTATTGCGTTTGGCTGCGGCCTTTTTTTTCTGTGGAGCTCGTCCACGTGAAACATAATCTTGTTGCGCCATAAATGGCTAAAACCCTTCTAATTCATTAAGTATAAGCGCTTGATAGCACTCAAGCGTCTGAAAAATGATCACTAACCCTGCACCAGTATTTTTGGTGTTTATGACCGCAGTGTACCGTAAAGATAAATTGGGTGCTAACTGAAATCTGTCGGGTCGATATCTACCGACCAACGCACCTTACTGGCGTGTAAAAGCGTGTTTATATAGGGCAATGCATGCCGTAACCTTGTGTGAAGAGGCGCTCGTTTTTCGTGACTACACACCAACATAAAACGAAGTCGCCCCTGACGTTTTTCCATCAAGCATGGGAATGGGCCTGCAATTTGTAACGGCACATCGGTCTGCGTTTGGTTTTGGATAATATCTCGGCATTGGGCGAGAAAGTCGTAAGCCAATTGGCCGTCTTGCGCTTCTGCCCGAACGACGAACTGACTCACAAAAGGGGGTAAGCCCGCAGCTTTGCGTTCGGTAAGGGCAAGACGTGCAAAATGCCCATAACCATTGTTAATGAGGTCTTGTAGTAAAGGATGGTGTGGATTATGGGTTTGTAAGAACATCTCGCCAGGTTTACTGGCTCGCCCTGCTCGTCCAGCCAATTGGGTAACCAACTGTGCAAGCTTCTCCGAAGCTCTAAAATCAGCGCTAAACAGGGCACCATCACAGTCAAGCACCGCCACTAAGGTCACGTGAGGAAAATGGTGTCCCTTTGAAAGTATCTGCGTACCTATTAATAATTGATGCTCTCTGCGATTAACGGCGTCGAGTATATCGTTAAGTTTATCCTTTCCCCTCACTGAATCGCTATCTATTCGTATCTGACTAATAGCTGGAAATAATCGTGATAAACCTTGTTCAACTTGCTCTGTGCCTGTGCCCGCGGTAACTAACTCTTCTGAATGACAAGTTTCGCACTGCTTTGGAATAGCACGAGACGCGCCGCAATGGTGACATTGAAGTCGGCGCATACCTTTGTGTACAGTATATGGTCGGTCACATCGTCTGCATTGTACTGTGTCACCACAGTGATGACACAGCATGGCGGGGGCGTAACCACGCCGATTAACAAATACTAATACTTGATTACCCAAATTAAGATGCTGGCGCATTATATTGAGTAAAGGAGAAGACAACCCATAATCCAGTGGTTGATCTCTCACATCAAGTAGGTGTTGATGAGTACTACTCGCTCCACCGGCACGTTTGGTAAGTTGTAAATGATGGTAACGACCACTCAGAGCATTGTTTAAACTTTCTAACGACGGTGTAGCACTGCCAAGTAATAAGGGAATGTGCTCGTGACGCGCGCGAATAGCGGCTAAATCACGGGCATGGTAACGCAGACCATCTTGCTGTTTGAATGACTCGTCATGTTCTTCGTCAACAATGATCATTCCGAGATTTTTAGCGGGTGTGAAAATGGCTGAGCGGGTACCAATTATAATGCCGAGCTCACCGGCATTGGCTTGTTGCCATACGCGAAGTCTCGCAGTATCACTAAGCTGCGAATGCAATATCCCCACATCTATATTAAATCGTCGTTTAAAACGCGATACGGTTTGAGGGGTTAACCCAATTTCAGGGACTAATAAAAGTACTTGCTTGCCAGCTTCTAATATCGGCTCTATTGCCTGAAGATAAACTTCGGTTTTTCCGCTTCCGGTAACGCCTTCTAGCAAACTAACCGCAAAGCGCCCTTGCTGTTGAATAAGGGCTGCGATAGCAACGGCTTGCTCTTTATCTGGCAGTGGTTTATCTGCAACACTGAAGGTTTTAAGCCACGCCTTTTCTACAAATTGGGGGGTAGTTTCTTCTAGCGCAATCAGCCCTTTGTCTTCCAACGCTTTCACTACCGTGTGCGAGAACTGTTTGCGTGCGTCAGCGGCTAACATTGTGTGTTCAATCAGCGCGTCTAGACAGGCTTTTTGCTTGGGTGCATTTTTTAGTGTCGTTTGCACTATTTCACGGCCAGAGCTTGTGACTGTGGCAAATAGGTTTGGCGTTGCTTGTGCAGACTCCCCTTTGCGTAATAACACAGGAAGCATGGCATGAATAACTTCACCGGGCGCATGGTGATAGTATTGCCATAGCCATTGAGCAAGATGCATCAGTGTGGGAGATAACACTGGCTGGGTGTCTATTACTCCACCGATAGATTTAACTTTGCTGGCGTCATCAACTTCATCAAGTTTACCAACCACAATCCCCACCAACGAGCGCGGGCCAAAAGGCACTTTCACTCTTATCCCCACCTCGAGTGGAGTGTCGTGTGAATAGGTAAAGTTTTGTCGTAGCGGCACAGGAACCGCAACCTCGATATACGCCATTGATATAATGACACCTCACAGTATGCTTATGGCGTGTAGCCAAAGAGATATATCATCTGTCTTTCCGGCAGAATGTCAAACTTCCGAGCATACTGATATCTCAATTCGCCAAGATCTAATGGGCAAATAGCAGTTAAAGCCTTCAGGCGCTCACTTTACATACAAATTTGCTTGATACTCGGCCCGTCATACTTTATTATGCGCCGCTCTTTTACGATGTGCTGCTTATTAAGCTTCTTTAAATAAGCGTCATGTCATTGAATATTAAGTAACGTATGGTGTGCAACTTCGGGTTGTATAGCGATACGGCCTTATTACGTGAGGTAATCCATGAAACAAGGTATCCACCCAGAATACGCAGAGATCAACGCAACTTGTTCTTGCGGTAACGTACTAAACATCCGCTCTACACTTGGTAAAGACATCAACCTAGACGTATGTTCAGCGTGTCACCCTTTCTACACTGGTAAGCAACGTAACGTTGACACCGGTGGTCGTGTTGACCGCTTCAAGAAGCGTTTTGGTGCTTTGGGCAAAAAATAAGCCTAATCCCATTGTTTCTAAAAAGCGCCCTTGTGGCGCTTTTTTTGTGCCTGCCGCTATTATGTAGCTGTTGCACATGAAATAAGCTTGGGATGGGTTTAACCTGACCCCATGACTATACGTATCCCATCTTCAATTAAGTGGCTTGTCACTAAGTTCCAGCATAAGCAACGTGAACTAATGGTAATAGAAGCCGAAATCAAAGCGCTTGAACAACAGCGTGATGAAACCAGAACACTAATAGAGTCCTTACGACAGGTCATAGACGTACACGAAATTCCGATATCAGCGTGTGAGATACCCCAGCTGAGAAAAAACAAAAAGCGAACAAGTCTTGGCTATGGAGCCATCACCCGTTTTATTTATCAATATTTAGACAGCTTAGACGATACGAAGGACGCTTCTGTTTCTGAAGTTTTTTTCCATTGCGTAGACAAATCAAATTGGGATGACTTTAGTCCTCGCGCACTAAACCAATTTCGTAAAGCAGTGCGTCAAAGGTTGCAGAATATGGCACTGCAGGGGAAGATTGTTCGCTCTAAAGAATTTAAGAAATCAGAGGAGTCAAGGTATAAAAAGCTACCTTAAAATGGAGGGAATAGCTTACCAAGCAAGAGGAGATTTACTCGTTCGAGACATGATAAACTTGGGTCATGGGCAACGAGTATCCGCTTCACAGCTGCCTCTTCAATATCAACCTGAAGAAAGCTAGTTTATATAGCAAAGGTACAATTCAGCAATTGGGGTTTTGACACAAACCAAATTAATGAGGATGAAATGTCAAAGAGTAGTATAAGTGGTGTTGACTTCGTGTTGTGGGCGTTACCCATAACCGCTATCGTTTTGATATTAGCAGTTATAGCTCTCAATTATTTTGCCCCTCAAATTGAAAAATGGGGGAGAAAGAATATCAAAAAACAATAAAATAAAAGCTTGACTGAGGTTCAATGGCATCCATGTGTCGCGATAGTTCAAGCTAACCTCTAGTGCGACTCCTTGCGTCGTAGCCCTATACATAATTAAACCTTTTTGATGACCCTCATTAGAGGAAACACCCTTCACGTGTTTGTGGAACCTCGCTCCACAATCAGAATGGGTAATACGCATTTCTCAGCTGATGAACTATTAATGTTTAAAAAAGCTCGAATATTACATTCGTGTTTTTCCCAATAGGGATCCAGTACTTCGGCCAAATGTCCCGTAGCCATTAATACCAATGAAAAATAGATCACATCACGAAAAAAAGTCCAATATTTGAAAAATAGATACAGAAATAACAAAAGAAAAATATGAGCAATAGACAAATAATAAAAGCTTTCAAATGAGCTGTACTTGTTCAGATTATTTGAATAGTCATGAGGATAAAAACTTATATACCAAAGCTGATAAGCGACCAATAAAGTTAAAGTGATAGAGTATTGGAAGATTATTCTAAATATCTTCTTCCAAAATCCTAGGTGGGCTTTGTTGGAGACCGCGAATTCAACTCCGAAGTGCACCACTCGCTCATTAGGCTGCCCGCCTCATTTCCTCGAACACGACAGCAGGCTGTTTAAAGCCTAGGCACTTTCTTGGTCTT
>JALUXV010000026.1 GCA_027013165.1 Alteromonadaceae bacterium | reverse complement strand
TTTTGCATCTAGACAGTGAAGATCACCGTCTTCTTTGATGACAAGTGGGTTGATTTCAATTAGTGCAACGTCTAGTTCTTCAAACATTTTCGCTAGACCTAGGAAGATCTTAGTGAATTGTTTGATTTGAACACCTGAAAGACCAAGCTTGAACGCCATTTCGCGAGCTTGGTAAGGCTGAGGGCCTACAATAGGGTCAATTTCAGCTTTAAGGATTTTTTCTGGTGTTTCCTCTGCAACAGTTTCGATCTCAACGCCACCTTCAGTAGACGCCATAAATACAACGCGACGGGTTGTACGGTCTACTACAGCACCAAGGTAAAGTTCGTTAGCGATATCTGTGCAAGATTCTACTAGGATTTTGCTTACAGGCTGACCGTTTTCGTCAGTCTGGAAAGTCACCAAATTTTTGCCTAGCCAGTTTTCAGCAAACGCGCGAATATCGTCTTTGTTTTTTACTAACTTAACGCCGCCTGCTTTACCGCGACCACCTGCGTGGACCTGGCATTTAACTACCCACTCTTCTCCGCCAACACGATCAGCGGCTTCTACAGCACCTTGAGGAGTGTCTGCTGCGTATCCTTCAGAAACAGGTAAGCCGTATTCTTTGAATAGCTGCTTACCTTGGTATTCATGCAAATTCATGGTGTTTCTATCCGATTTTTATTTAGACAAAAGCCGCTTTCGCGACTTGATTAGTTTGACAGATATTATAGGGCAAATATCTGCGTTGTGTTGGGCGGTTACAAATATTTACCGCCCTTCCACAATTTCCAAGAGAGTTTAAAGTTACACGTCCAATAGTAGACGTGTTGGATCTTCTAGCATCTCTTTTACCGTTACCAGGAAGCCAACTGACTCTTTACCATCGATAATACGGTGGTCGTAAGACAGAGCTAGGTACATCATTGGCAAGATTTCTACCTTGCCATTAACTGCCATTGGGCGGTCCTGAATTTTGTGCATACCCAAAATCGCGCTTTGCGGCGGGTTAATAATTGGCGTAGACATCAATGAGCCGAACACACCACCATTAGTGATAGTGAAGTTTCCACCCTGAAGTTCAGCTAATGAAAGCTTACCGTCACGACCTTTAATTGCTAGGTCTTTAATGCCTTTCTCGATACCAGCCATACCTAAGTTGTCAGTATCTTTAAGTACTGGCGTTACCAATCCACGCGGCGTAGATACAGCAATAGAGATATCGAAATAGTTGTGGTAGCAGATGTCATCACCATCGATAGATGCATTGACTTCTGGGAAGCGTTTAAGGGCTTCGGTTACCGCTTTAACGTAGAAAGACATGAAACCAAGGCGAATACCATGACGCTTCTCAAAGCCTTCTTGGTATTGCTTACGCAGTTCCATGATAGGCTTCATGTTAACTTCGTTAAACGTCGTTAACATGGCTGTTGAATTCTTCGCTTCTAGAAGACGGTTAGCAATAGTCTTACGAAGACGAGTCATAGGAACGCGTTTTTCAGTACGGTCACCTGTAGGCAATGTAGCTTCTGATGCAGTTGCCGCTGGAGCTGCTGCCGGAGCGCTACTGCCAGCTTTAAGGTACTTTTCAACGTCTTCTTTAGTAATGCGGCCGTTTTTACCGGTACCTTTTACTTTAGAAGCTTCCACGCCTTTTTCAGCAAGTAAACGACGAACAGAAGGGCTTAAAGCATCGCTACCTTCTTCTACTTCTTCAGCAACAGGCGCCGCAGCGGTAGCACTTGAAGCAGCACCAGCGACGAATTTCGCAATCACTTCTTCCGCGGTTACCGTTGCACCCTCGTCTGCGATAATTTCAGAAAGAGAACCATCTGCGGGCGCTACCACTTCTAGAACAACCTTGTCAGTTTCAATGTCTACAAGATTTTGGTCGCGAGACACAGCTTCACCTACCGCAACATGCCATGTAGCAATAGTTGCGTCGGCAACTGATTCTGGCAACACAGGCACTTTAATGTCAGTTGCTTCTGCGGTTGCCGCAGGTGCAGCAGCTGGCGCTGGCACAGATTCAGCTTTTGCAGCAGGAGCAGCACCGCCTTCTGTTAAATTAGCAATGACTTGTTCGCCCAATACAGTCGCACCTTCTTCGTTCAGGATATCACCGATAACACCGTCAGCTGGAGCAACAACTTCCAACACAACTTTATCAGTTTCAATGTCAACTAGGTTCTGGTCGCGCTTTACTGTGTCACCGGCCTTTACGTGCCAGGTTGCAATGGTGGCATCGGCAACTGACTCAGGTAAAACCGGAACTTTTATCTCAATTGTCATTTTTGTTCCTTATTTAATTGTAAGTGCGTCTTCAACCAGGGCTTTCTGTTGCTGGTTGTGAACGGATACGTAACCTACTGCAGGCGAAGATGAAGCTTCACGACCTGCATATGCTAATTTGGCGCCATCTGGAATCACGTTCCAGAAGTGATGTTGACTACAGTACCAAGCACCTTGGTTCTGCGGTTCTTCCTGACACCAAACCCAATCTTTTACATGGCTGTATTGAGCCATAATTTCAGCACACTCCGCTTCAGGGAACGGATATAACTGTTCTAAACGAATAATAGCCACGTCGGTTTGTTCGTTTTTACGACGCTGCTCTAGCAAATCGTAATAAACCTTACCTGAACACATAACTACACGCTTAACGCCTTTAGGATCGATGTCGTCAATCTCGCCAATGACATTATGGAATTGACCTTCAGCAAGCTCTTCCATACTTGACGTAGCAAGTGGATGACGTAGCAATGACTTAGGCGACATCACAATAAGGGGTTTACGCATTGGGCGCACCACTTGGCGACGAAGCATGTTATACACCTGTGCAGGTGTAGAAGGCACACAGACTTGCCAGTTGTGATCAGCACACATTTGCAAGAAACGTTCTAAACGTGCTGAGCTGTGTTCTGGACCCTGACCTTCATAACCATGTGGTAGCAGTACAGTCAGACCGCACAAACGGCCCCACTTAGCTTCGCCAGAGCTTAAAAACTGGTCAAATACAACTTGGGCACCGTTGGCAAAGTCACCGAACTGCGCTTCCCAAATAGTAAGACAACCAGGCTCAGCAGTAGCGAAACCATACTCAAAGGCCATTACCGCTTCTTCAGAAAGTACTGAGTCATAGATTTCGATTTGACCCTGCCCTTCGCGAATATGTTGAAGTGGCATATGCGTGCTTGCATCTTTCTGATTGTGAAGCACCGCATGACGGTGGAAGAAAGTACCACGACCAGAATCCTGACCTGTAATACGTATATCGTTACCTTCGTCAACGATACTTGCATAAGCCAAGTTTTCTGCCATACCCCAATCGAGCTTCTTGTCACCATCGACCATAGCTTTTCGGTCTAAGTACAATTTGTTAACGCGAGATTGAAGTTTATGTTCTTCTGGGAAGTCGACTAACGCTTCACCTAAAGATTTCAGTTTTTCAACCGACAATGAACCGTCGTATTCAGTATCCCAGTCGTGGCCAAGATACGGACTCCAATCGACAGTATGTTCTGTCATAGGACGCCACTCTTCTACCACACAAGCTCCATGATCAAGTGCTGCGCGATATTCATCAATAAAGCGGTCAGCGTCACGTTGTTCAATTACGCCTTCAGCGATAAGCTGGTCTGCGTACAACTGACGTGGTACTGGGTGCTTTTTGATTTTTTGATACATTAGCGGCTGTGTAGCATTTGGCTCATCAGCTTCGTTGTGACCATGACGGCGATAACACACAAGGTCGATAACCACATCGCGCTTAAACTTGTTGCGATATTCCAATGCAAGCTGCGTAACAAAGGCAACCGCTTCTGGGTCGTCTGAGTTTACATGTAGAATTGGCGCCTGAACCATTTTTGCAATGTCGGTACAGTACTGAGTTGAGCGAGTGTCTTCGGTTTTAGACGTAGTAAAACCAACTTGGTTGTTTACTACGATACGAACAGTACCACCTACCGCGAAACCACGGGTTTGCGACATGTTAAAGGTTTCTTGAACTACACCTTGTCCAGCGATTGCAGAGTCACCGTGAATGGTAATTGGCAACACTGTATTGGTATCGTTTTCCCGACGCCCTAGACGAGCTCGTACTGAACCCATTACCACTGGGTTAACAATTTCCAAATGCGATGGGTTGAAGGCAAGCGCTAAGTGGACGTTACCGCCCGGCGTTGCAAAGTCAGAAGAGAAACCTGCGTGATATTTAACGTCACCTGCACCGAGAGAATCATCGTGCTTGCCAGAGAATTCATCGAACAAGACAGACGGGTTTTTACCTAATACGTTAACAAGCACGTTTAAGCGACCACGGTGGGCCATACCTATTACCACTTCTTTAGTACCTGAAGCACCGGCTTTAGTAATAAGTCCTTTCAACATTGGAATGAGGGCATCACCACCTTCCAATGAGAAACGCTTGGCACCAGGGAACTTAGCGCCTAGGTACTTTTCCATACCATCAGCAGCAGTAAGCCCTTTAAGAATGCTTAGCTTTTCTTCTTTTGAAAAAGTCGGCTTAGCTTGTACGGATTCAATTTTGTTTTGTAACCAGCGCTTTTGGTCTGTATCGGTGATGTGCATGTACTCAGCACCGATAG
>JALUXV010000025.1 GCA_027013165.1 Alteromonadaceae bacterium | reverse complement strand
AGACAAGCCCAACGAAAATGCGCCAGAAGCGGCTCCTATTGTTATCCAACCGGCGACCCGTCGTAAGCCTTGGGAAAATGTTTATGTAAAGCTGCCAGCGTTTGAGACAGTTAAAGATAACAAAGTGCTCTACGCGCACACCTCGCGTATATTGCACCAAGAGACCAATCCAGGTTGCGCGCGAGCACTTATGCAACGTCATGGCGACCGTCATATTTGGATTAATCCACCGGCTATGCCGCTAGAAACCGACGAAATGGATGCGGTATTCGACCTTTCTTACCAGCGTGTACCTCACCCGGTTTATGGCGATGCCAAAATACCTGCGTATGACATGATTCGTTTCAGCATCAATATTATGCGCGGCTGTTATGGTGGATGTACTTTCTGTTCAATTACCGAACACGAAGGGCGAATTATTCAGAGCCGTTCTGAAGATTCGATTATTCGTGAAATCGAACAAATTCGCGACACGGTTCCGGGCTTTACAGGGGTTATCTCTGACCTTGGCGGACCAACAGCTAACATGTATCGCTTGCGATGCAAGAGCCCGAAAGCAGAGGCAACATGCCGACGACCATCATGTGTGTACCCGAGTATTTGTGCGCACATGGACACAGATCACAAACCCACTATCGATTTGTATCGCCGTGCACGAAACCTGCCGGGCATAAAGAAAATATTGATTGCGTCTGGCGTTCGCTATGACTTAGCCATCGAAGATCCTGATTACGTAAAAGAACTCGCGCTTCATCACGTGGGTGGTTACTTAAAAATAGCGCCAGAACATACCGAAGATGGCCCGCTATCGAAAATGATGAAGCCAGGCATGGGTACCTACCATCGCTTTAAAGAGTTGTTTGACAAGTACTCTCGTGAGGCGGGTAAAAAGCAGTACCTTATACCCTACTTTATCGCGTCGCACCCAGGCACAACCGATGAAGATATGTTGAGCTTGGCCATTTGGCTTAAAGAAAACAAGTTTAAACTCGATCAGGTACAAAACTTCTACCCGTCGCCTATGGCAACGGCTACTACTATGTACCACACAGAAGTTAACTCTCTGCGTAAAGTTACCAAAGACAGCGAAGAAGTTACCTCCGCAAAAGGTGAAATTCATCGTCGTTTGCATAAAGCCATGTTGCGCTATCACGATCCGAAAAACTTTGCTCAGATCCGCGATGCCTTGGTTAAGATGGGACGTGAAGACCTTATTGGTCGAGGCCCGCAACACCTAGTACCGCCAGAAAGTGCGGACGAAAAACGCAAAAAAGCGGCAAAAGCACGTAGAGGCGAACGGGCATTGACCAAACACACCGGACTGCCTCCGCAATTTCAGCGCGCCGATGGTGAAGGCCGAAACACCAAGGGCAAAGGCAAACCTAATCAGCGTAAAAACCACGCAAATACGGGTGGTCGAAATAACCCTAACCAGAATAACAAGAGCAAAAATGCCTCCCAAGGCGAGAGTAATCGCTCGAACGGTAAGCCAGGAAACAAGCAACGCGGGCGTGTTACCTCCAAGCGTTAGTTGCCATTTGTAATTAGCGCTTACAAATTAATCGACAAGAATAGAAGACAAACCCATAACCAATAGCATACGATGGTCATTCTAGATAAAGGATGACTGTCTTATGTGGGCGCTAGTGTGGGAAATTTTTTACATGGGTTGTACTGTCTTTATGGCAAGCTACGGCTTACATTTGCTCGCGTATAAGCGGGGCGTCTTAGACCCCAATGATCCCACAGAGCCCGATGAATATGGTCTGAACATGGACATGGGTTTAGACTCAGACGGTTCAAAGTCTGGCAACCACGGACTAGGCACTTCAGATTGGATCGATCTCGGCTTAGACGATGACGATTACGACGACAAAGACGTACCTAAAAGCGACAACCCCATACTGAAAAAGTGGCTCGACTTTGGCGGCGGCTTTTACGGCATAGTTGCCTTCGTTAAACTGATATTTATCGAGCTAAAACAAATCCGCGACTTTATTGTAAATTGGCAAGGTATAGATGCTTTTACCAATGGACAACCTATCGATTTGGGATTCTTGATTGGATTATTTGTTAGCTTTTTTGTAGAGCAAATTCAAAACTTTGTAGCAGCAATTATTTGGCCAACTGACTATTTACCCCACTACACCATTGTTGAATGCGCCGTTTTCGTGGTGATAATGTACGGCCTTTACGCATTAGCGAGAAAATTTGCGATAGACTCGTTAAACACTGATAACAAAGATGCCCAATCGCCCATCAACTAGTAGTCAAATTTATGCAGCAACGTAGCATTCAACGTTTTTGTTCAATTGCAGTGGTTTTGCTCGCGTTTGTGATGCCTATTTGGTTTGTTATTCCAGTGCTTGGTTTTTTTCAGTGTACCGTGACAACTAGCTTTGTTATTGGTGTAAATGCACTGCTGGGAGGCAATCTATTAAAGGCGCTATTATTCTTAGTAGGCGGCACTATATGGTATTTTGTCTATTTCTTCTTGTTGAAGTTGCTTATCACTAGCACATGGTACAAATACCATCCTCGTAAAATTACACTGGCTCTTTTAACGCTGATAGTCCTCTTGCTTGCAATTCCAATTCACGGCGTAGGTAAAACCTACTTTTATAATCACTTAGCGCAGTCTATGTCCCTTGAATAAAACGTTGCCCAGAGTGACAATATTTCACTCGACACCAACGACCATTTTGTAAAGTTGGAATTTGCAGTTCAGTGCTATCTTGGTTTATCCAGTACAAAAAGTGCTTTATCACATCTCCATGGGCAATCACTAGCACCTTATCATAATTATCAGATATGGCTTTTTGTGTTAAACACCTCGCAAATCGCTTCGCACTATCTAGAGCCGATTCACCATTGGGCGGGGCTACGGTGGATAAAGGTAACTTTGAAGCTTCAAAGGCCTTAAGGTCAGCCAATTCACTTTTGATTCTACCCTGCCAATCTCCGAAGCTTCGCTCTGCTAGGTCATGTTCAACCGATAACGAGCTTTTTAACTGAGCATTGCAAATATCGGCAGTTTGTTTGGCCCTCCCCAAGGGAGAAACATAGATATGTTCAATGTTTTCATGCAGTAGTGTTTGGCCCAATTGCAGAGCTTGGCGCTCACCTTCAGGCGTCAGCGCACTGTCTAATCGCCCTTGATAAATGCCTTGTGTGTTCCATTGAGTTTGCCCGTGCCGAGCAATATAAAAGTCCATGTAATTCAGTACTTATTTGATAAAAAGGGTAGACTACCATCACGTTCACATAAGGTCTAAACCTGATGGTTTTGAATACCTCTTTAGATGCGCGTGTTAATCAACGGGCTGTGCGTTTATACGCCAATCATAGTCAATAAAACGCACTTTGTAGTTGCTTGGAATAGGCTCAGATAAATACGGATTGATGTATTGGGGTAAGTCTCTCGCTCTGCCAGAAGGCACAAAGTCTTCTGTATAAAAGTCTAATATTTCCGACACGTAAACTCGCTGTTTGCTATCGTCAAAATAGAAGTGCTTCTCTTTTGCAAAAAACTCATGGGTCACACTATCTAAAGCTTGATCCAAACTATCTTCATAAAAGGGGACTTGAGGCAAGCGAGGACAGTCCTTCACCATACAATTCAGCGCGAAATGGGAACGGGGCTCGTTGAGTGGCCTTATAACGTCGTTCTCATAATCATACAAATTGGTCTCTTCTCCACCAATGACTACATCGCGAAATTTAAAAAATCTCGCTCGCGAGAAAAAGCTAGTGAATCCATCGGGAATACCTTCGTCAATAACCCCGTACATGGCCAATGCATTGTATGTGTTGATATGGTAGGCAAGCACTGCCTGAGGTGTCTCAAATAACGCTGGCGTATTGCTCGGGCTCGTGGTCGCGATAAAACTCACTACATTTCTTAGCGGCTGAAGGTCGTCGGCAAGGGCCTTAAAATTAGTTCTCCCCTCGCCGTCCACGTAGTTGTCAAGCACATATGCCCAGTCTTTAAGCGCACTTTCATACGCTTTACTAGCGTTCATTGTTTCATTCTGTTGGGCCAGCACTCCGCTACTTGATCCAATCAATGAAACGAATATCAAAAACAGTGAAATTGTCTGAGTTTTCATAATACGCAGTGACATTGTTACTCCTCATGCTCTGCTACTTTACGTGAAATAGGTGATTGTGGATGGTTTTCAACTTGTCTTATGGGGATAACATTGTCCCGCTTGTATCGCGCCCCTAAAGGTTCATATTGTTTCACCTTTCCACAACCATCGGTGTAGGTGATGGGCTTTAAGATATAGTCGTCGCGATGAGCATTGTGTTGACACATAGACACTGGCCCTTCTGAGGTCATGACCATAAAGGAACACGCATCAATTCGTTCGAGGTCCAATGCCTCTGCATCCATAAAATTTTGAATAAAGAATGAGAGTTTGTGCACCTTGCCTCGACTGACGAATAAGCTTTTACGCATCTCGTAAAGCTTCACTGAGGCTGCTTTCACTAATCGACCAATCCACACGGGCTTCAGTAGTAACGCTTTTGTGTACGCCCAAGTTATTTTTGCCACGCCATCTTGTCGCGTTATTTGGATATGTTTAAAGCCTT
>JALUXV010000024.1 GCA_027013165.1 Alteromonadaceae bacterium | reverse complement strand
AGTAATGGCTGTGTCTTTAGCGTTACCGCTCGATTGTCCAAACCCGGCGACGAGCTCTTTAACGTCTTCCACAAGACTGGCGTCACCTTCCATGTGTGGTGTAAGTGCCGTGGTTAAGGTATCACTCTTGTTGATGGTGCCGTCAATCGCTTTACCCACCGATAGAGATTTCACGAATGAATCAAAGTAAGCGGTGTCACCACCCACAATATCAATATTGGCTTGTTTAAGAGCTTCACTGAGCACACTTGCTTGATGCGAGGCAATATCAACATTGGTGCGAATGGCTTCCATTTGTTCTTCGTGGCGCTTATCAAGCTCCATTCTGAACTCTTCGTGACTGCGCTGTTGTTCAGACATGGTACTCATGGCTTCAAACTTCTTCGTCATGCCTTCAGCTTCCGCGGCTGCCTTCTTAGCAGTGACTTCTGCTTCGGCCACACCCGACTTCTCGATAGCTTCTGCCATGGCTTCTTTTACGCGAACTTCTGCCATACCTTCTTGCTCTGTGGCTGCGGCTTTGGCTTCCATAACTTTGGCTTCAGCTAAACCGTCCGCTGCTGCAATGGCCTCTAAACCTTCTGCCTCTTTGCGCTTGGCAATAGCATTTTTCTCAGCCACTTCTAATTCGGCTTGAGCAATAATGGCCTTTTCTTTGGCAATGTGTTCAGCCGACTTTTCTGCTGCTTCAGCGGCTTTAATATCTTTAACTAACGCTTCTTCTGCTTGCGCTTCTGCGGCAATAATCTGTGCTTGCTTATTGCGGTCAGCTTCAGCCACTACGCGAAGTTCGTTAATTTCTTCTTCTTTTTCCGCTACTGTTTTGTCTACTTCAACACGGCTGCGGATAACGTCAGCAATTTCACGTTTTTCGTGCTCTACCAATTTCTCATTGGCAATGCGTTGCAATGACGCTTCCTTTTCGCGATCAATTTGCTCTAACTCGCGGGCTCTTACTACTCGCTCTTCTTCAATCGCTACAGCACGCAATCGGTTATTTTCAGCTACTTCTATTTCACGTTGTTTGTTTTGCTCTTGTACTTCAATTTCTTGCTCGGCTTGCACGCGAGCTTGCTCTGCTTTCAGCTTTTCTTCGTGTTGAACACGCTCGGTTTCTGCTAATTCACGTGCTTTTACCGTTTCTACTTCACGCTTTTGTTTCGCTTCTGCATCAGCTTGCTGGCGCTCTAATTCTAGAATCGCTTCGCGGGTTTCCACATCTTTGCGCTTGATTTTCATTTGCTCATCGCGCTCAAAAATGTTGGTTTGAATGTGCTGTTCAGCGGTAAGTTCGGTGATTTTACGAATACCCTGAGAATCCAAAATATTGTTTGGATCCAGCTTGCTTACGGGCGTTTGTTCAAGGTAGTCAATGGCCACGTCTTCAAGTACATAGCCGTTTAAGTCTGTGCCGATATTGTCGATAATCAAATCACGGAATTTGTCACGCTTGGCGTATAGGTCTTCGAAATCTAACGACTTACCTACGGTTTTCAGTGCCTCAGAGAATTTGGCACTAAATAGCGCTTCAAGCGTTTCTATATTTGATGCGCGCTCACAACCAATGGCTTGAGCGACTTTTAGCACATCGTCGCTATTTTTATTTACGCGCACGAAAAAGCCTACTTTAATGTCGGCCCGAATGTTGTCGCGACAAATCAACCCGTCAGAGCCGTTTCTGTCTACTTCGATGGTTTTCAGGGAGATATCCATCTCTTCCATTTTGTGGAATACAGGCAGTACCACTGATCCTGTGAAGGTGACTTTCGGCTCTGAACGCATGGTGTTTACGATCATTGCTTTCCCTTGCTCTACCTTTCTGTACAAGCTTGCTATTGAAAAGATTAGAATCAATAAAAAGACTAATATTCCACCAGCTAAGGCTAGCCAAAATACAAAATCAGTGCCCATCGAAGAGACTCCTGTTAACTAAGTGATTTATTAAATTGATGATGAACGCATAAGTTCTTCATGCGTTACCACTGAGTACCAGTCGTTTTCTGGCTGATACTCTAAAAGCACCACTCGGGTGCCTTTCGATATTTCATTGGGAAGTGTGGCGCGTATAGTCAGTACCATACCGTCATCGGTAGTGGCTTGGCCGAAGGTATCTGTTACCGAGCCCGTCGTAACTGTGCACACAGTGCCAATCAGGCTGTCTTTGCGCACACCTTCGTGTGTGGCAAAAAAGCGTTTGAGCGGTTTGATACAAATAGCTGAAGCTGGAATGGCAAGGAGTAGCGATACCAAAGCTATTGTCGCACCTGCCGCTGTGGCAGTAAGAATTGGGTCTAAAAAGGAATTAAAAAACTTCTTACCCACATAGGTAAATGCTAAGCCATACACATCCAAAAAGGTAATGGCAACGGTAAGCGGAACGCCGTCAAGACCAAGCTTATTAAGCCAGTCACCAAAGAAGGATTCTCCATCGGCGTCAATGTCGCCATCGCCAACGTCAAGGATTTCTAAATCAATCATCCCGAGTGCGGCTATGAGCCAAAATGGCACTATTAGAAGTAGTGGAAAGGTATAAACAATAAGGGGGAAGCTAAAAAGCTCACGTAGTAAAATGTCCATAATTCGCTAACGACTGAAACGTCCTATTTCTTAATAGCTAGCTTTAAACATTATAATTGAGCGGTGAAATTGTCAAAGAAATTTGCGTTTCAAAAAGTTAACTGAACCTCTCGATAGGTTAGTTTACAAACCTACATCAAACCAATAATTCGGGTTTTCTGTACCGAGCGAAGTGGGGGTATCCAGTCGAATAATACGGGTATTTTGCCATTGTGTTAACGGGAACACGCCTTTACCGATACGGCTCTGCTTGATGAGTTCGTCTAGCTGCCCGCTCTCTAGGAGTAAAGATAAGCCGTCAGCAAGTCGTTGCGCTAACGCTTGGTTCCGTTTCCCCACAAAAAAGTAGGTGGGAGAACGGTATTGCAACATAACATCAGGAACAATAGCCAAGTTTGGGTGCTCTTTTCTGAAGGCTTCGAACTCTGGGGTTATTTCTTGAATTGCGCGAGGGAAATAATCACAGCGCCCTCGAGAAACCATATCGAACATGGCCTCGAACTTGAGTACTCGTGCCACAATCATCTCGTTGTATTCAAGTATGTCTGAGTCGGGCCAATGGGTGCCCTGACACGCTATGTAGGAGCGCAATTCATCGAGGTTTTTTATGCTGTTGAGCTGTGCAACATTTGACATATTGGTCAGTAGTCGGCGATGACCCATTAGCCCCTTGAGGAGCGGTATTTTTATTGCTATGTAACGCGCTTCTCGTGACTGATTTGTCATGGTGTGCATTACATCTAGACCATTGGGATCGTCTAGGAATGATAGTGACCTTTCTTGGGAGTAGGGTAAATCGACATTTTGGAGCTGATAAGGGCCGTACTCTTCCGTAGTGACATCTAACGCGTGTATTAATACCAACTTGAAATAATCAACGCTGTCTTGTTGATTTGCATTGCTGCTGAGTACCTTAACCGATAATACATTGACCTCTTGGCTGAAGCTTGTGAATGAAATCAATAAAATACAGAGGTAAAGACTGGTTCTAATGCCCTTTTGCATTGGTAACGGCCCCAATTTGTCCTGTGCTTAAGTATAGGTGGTCTTTGCGATTTTTTCCTGACTTGGTTGATAAAAGTTGTGGTTTGTCACGTGAGGCCCTAAATAAAATCCACCGTCAAGATTGCTAAAATTTAAGAAATAAAGAGTAAATTCAATTGTCTGACATGACTCCTTGGTGAATACTGTCGAAGTGCACTATTTATTGGCTCAAAGTGATTTGGGCAAAGCTTAAAAAGGAATGAAAAACTTGAGTATCCGAACGCTATTTATCGTTTTATCCGTGTGCCTTATGTCGTGTACCAATGAGACAAAAACGTGGAACGACACCCTTGATAAAATTTCTACAGGTATCGTCAACATACAATTTGATACTCCCGTTTACTTTGATGGAAAAAGAAATGCTTCGAGTCAGGCTACGGGGTTTGTGGTTGATGCAGAACGCGGAATTATTCTGACTAACCGGCACGTAGTTACACCAGGCCCAGCGACATCCATTGCTATTTTTGCCAATAATGAAGAAGTAGAACTCGTTCCACTTTATTTCGATCCAGTGCATGATTTTGGCTTTTTCTCATACAAGCCAGAGGCACTTCAAAATATCACCCCTTACGAACTCACACTTAACCCTGCGGGCATTAAAGTAGGCCAAGAAATACGAATAGTGGGTAACGATGCAGGACAAAAACTGTCTATTCTCGACGGTACGATTTCTCGCTTAGACAGAAATGCGCCAAATTACGGGGCGAGTGGGTATAACGATTTTAATACGTTTTATATTCAAGCTACTACGGCCTCAACAGGAGGTTCATCTGGCTCTCCAGTAGTGAATATTGATGGTGACGTTGTTGCATTAAATGCAGGAAGTCGAAGAAACTCGTCAACTGCGTTCTATTTGCCCCTTGTGCAAATCGTAGAAGCATTATCCCGTATTCAGAACAATGAAGCTGTGGTGAGAGGAACTATTCAAACAACCTTTAGCCACACGCCATTTTCAGAGTTGAAGCGCTTAGGTTTATCCGATG
>JALUXV010000023.1 GCA_027013165.1 Alteromonadaceae bacterium | reverse complement strand
AAACTGGGTTACACACTATTCGGCTATAAACACGGATATAACGGGCTACTGCAACAAGCGTATGTTCCCTTGTATTCAAGCAATACACATAATCTTAATCAACAAGGCGGAACTATACTTCACAGTGCACGATGTCTCGAGTTTAAAGAGACAGAAAGCGCAATTTTAGCCGCAAAGCACCTCGATGAACTTGAGATTGATACGCTAATTGTGATTGGTGGTGACGGTTCTTTTAGAGGTGCAACTCATCTATCTCATTATTGGAATGGTCAAATACTCGGATTACCAGGCACTATTGATAATGATATTTCAGGCACTGATGCCACTATTGGTTACTATACGGCAATTGATACCGCAGTATCGTCTATTGATAAAGTTCGCGACACCGCAGATGCCTTTGAACGTATATTTTTAGTGGAAGTTATGGGTCGTCATGCTGGATTTCTTGCGCTAAGTGCAGCACTGGCTTCAGCAGCAGACTATGTGATTCTTCCAGAGCTATTCACCGATGAGTCAGAGACCATTCAACATATTTGTCACCAAATTGAACAACGAAGAAAACTTAAAGGAACGGTAAGCTTTATTATTGTTGTAGCGGAAAACGTGTGGCCAGGAGGTATCAGCAAGCTTGTTGATATACTCACACAAAAAGCGAACGCTGAAGTTAGGCCTGTTATTTTGGGGCATGTTCAACGGGGCGGTTCACCGGTAAGCCAAGACAGAATTTTGGCCAACACCTTGGCCCATTATGCGGTAAATTTAGTGGGGTTACCCACGACTAATGTCATGATAGGCATGGTAAATGGCAATCCGGTAGAGGTGCCTTTGTCGGTTACCCATACGCCGGGAAAACCGCTTTTAAAATCAACACTTGATTGCATGGAAAGCATGATGAACAAGCGTTACGCGTAACGCTTGTTCGCCGTTATTACATCTTCATTGCCGCTTTGACTTTGTCACGATGACTGCGGCTAACCTTAAGCTCTGTATCGTTTTGTAAAATAAGATGATACTCACCGCTAATATGACTTACTAACTTTTTCACAAAGCGAATATTAGCAATGGCTGAGCGATGAACACGAACAAACCACTGGGGGTTTAATTCTTGTTCAAGTTCTTTCATGGTTTTGCGCATTATGTGCATGCCATCAAGCGCATGTACGCACATATAGTCACCTGCCGCATCTATCCATTGAATGTCTTGCACACTAACTCTGGTCACTTCTGAACCATCTTTAATCGCCAAAACTTCTGGATAAGGGTTGGTTTCTACTGGCTCACCACTTGCTAACTTTCTGAGTATTTCTTCGCAGTCGTCACCCGTAAGTTCAGCAACTAGACTCACTAATTTTTGAGACTGTTCGTCGTGGTATTGGGTACTAAAATGATCTCGTACTTTATCTAGTGCTAGCTTAAGACGTTCGTCATCTGCTGGCTTTAGCAAATAGTCTAACGCATGTATGTCAAAGGCTTTTATTGCATAGCTATCATACGCGGTAACAAAAACAATAATAGGAATGGGCTGATTCAGTTCTCGCAGTTTGTGGATCACTTGAAACCCGTTCAAGCCGGGCATTTGAATATCCAAAAACACCAAATCAGGTCTGTGTTGTGAAATACTGCTTACCGCATCTAAGCCGTTTTGGCACTCAGCTAAAACCTCGATGTCTTCATGACGTTCTAATCTTGCTCGTAATCCCCTACGGGCAAGTGGTTCATCATCGACAACCAGTGTTCTAATGCGAAATTCCGACATATTCTAATTATCCTTAATATCATATGGAATCCGGATACGTACGCGAATTCCAGAAGGCTGGTTGTGATCAATTGAAAACGCAAAATTGCGTTGATACAACGACTGCAACCTCTCTTTAATATTTGCTAGGCCTACCCCTTTTTCACGAGCGAGTTGGCCATTTTGAATGTCTGCGCCTGGACCATTGTCGGCAACGTCCATGAGTAAATCGTTACCGAACCTACGGGCTGATACTGCAATTTGCCCACCACTTTCCATTTTTGAAATCGCGTGCTTAATAGCATTTTCAATAATAGGTTGTAATAGCATGCTAGGCACGTGGGCGTTCAAGCAGTTATCGTCGATATCCCAATTTACATCCAACCTGTCGTCAAAGCGCACTTTCTCTATTTCAAGATATAGTCTTAAGGCCTTGATTTCTTGTTCCAAAGGCACGCGTTTAATTGGATCGTTATCTAAAGAATAGCGCAAAAAGTCGCTCAATCGAGACACCATAGCTTCTGCTGTATCATTTTCTTTCAACAATACCAGTGTGGATATAGCGTTAAGTGTATTAAAAAGGAAGTGAGGGTTAAGCTGATAGCGCAGCATCTTAATGTGAGCCTGATGGGCCATAGTGGATGCTTTTAAAGCGTTTTGCTTCTCTTTTTGAAGCATTTGGAAGTTCTTAATACCAAAATAAACACCGGTCCAGCAGCCAATTACAATCAATGAGTTTATGGTGTTGGTAAAATACATATACCAAGCATCTGGCCGATAACCGTGTTTATAAATTTCCCAGTAGTTGATGTTTTTAACCACGGCCCAAATAAGAGCAACCACATAACAAGCCGCCAATATAGTAATAATCATACTAAGAGCTGACTGCTTTCTCGCCCACCTAAACACATACCGCAAAGGAATGGTTAGGATCCAACCTGCGTAGGCATTAAGCAAAATAACAAAGACCCAAATAGGTCGCATGTCGTGAAGGAAAGAGCCTATGTAGTAAACTAGCGCAAAACCAAACCAGCCCGCGCTCTGTAATGTCCAAAAAAGACGTTCATTACTTTCAAAAACTCGTTCTAATCTAGTCACATAAACACCGGTGTAGCAAATTATAGGGTGATTATACGTGGAGAATGAGGCCTTTGTAACGCCTTGGTCGTATTAGCCTTACCACTTATCGCAGCACCTTACGTGCTTTTACCGTTGGTCGTAAAATCTGACGTTTCGTCGACAACTGTGACGAGGGTGACTCTAACAGCTAGGTAATGAGTGTGTGCTTTGCTAGCACTGCACTCACCGCTTTTTCGTCATTGTCGAATTGTAAACCGTAGTAAACAAAATCTTCTTCAGGATGTTGATTTTTCACGCTGGCAATTAAGGTATTTTCCTGCTCACCCACCCTAAAATTAAGGGAAAGTTTGCTGCCTTCCTCTAATATCGGCCAATCTGGATTGACTGGCATGGCTAGACGGCACCCTTTATTAGAGATATCTACAACAATACCTGTTGTTTTTGTTCCAGAAGATACCACGTCAGAACTAACTGAAACTGCAATACCCGGTTGGGCCCGCTTAGACGAACGCAGGCCAATAGATTCAACTCTGTCTGGAAAACTAGTGATTAACAAGCCAGATGGCTTGGAGAGTAATTTGAGAACTGAGGTTCTAAATGCAATAACCTGCCCTACCGTTCCCTCTAATACGTAACGAACTACAAGGTCATTATCAACGACCAGCAAATCCCTTACTGTCATCCACTTAGCAGTGGTTGGTACTTGAAAAATTAAACAATTTGGAATCTCCATGCCTACATAAGCAACGCGCACCCTTTTGGGTGCCGTGGGTGTAGTCACTTGAAGGTCAACTACCGTACCAGGCTTGAGTGAACGCAGGTTTTCTATATCGTCCTTGCTGAGTTGGTCGCTCAAACTTTTATCTGCCATGAAGACTTCCGTTAATACTTACATAAGGACAAGATAAAAGAACGCTGAATGAATGCGCGAGCAATTCTATGGCTACCTTGTTATATTAAGGCACGTAACGGATTAAGGAATTATTCGTTACGCACAATAGTAAATGTAACCAATTTTTCCTGTGCTGACAAAGCCTTCGTTAATTATCAGCCGTTGATTAGCTTATCGAGTACCCGTAAATATGTTTCCAAAAGACAGCAAAATTCAATATCAACTGGCCATTCCGAAACCAGAGTTTCACGAATTTACCGTTGATATGTATGTTCCTGCCCATGACAGTGCGTCTCTTCGACTGTCTTTACCCGCTTGGATACCGGGTAGTTACATGATTCGGGATTTTGCGAAAAGTATTGTTACCTTTAGCGCTCAATTTGAACACAATGAGAAAGATGTTGTTTGGTATAAATCAAACAAGCAGACGTGGGTAGTAGAAACGAAAGGTGAAGCACTAAAGATTTCCTATACGGTTTACGCCAACGACCTTTCCATACGTTCAGCATTTATCAATCATGAATATGCCTTTATAAACGGTACAAGTGCATTTTTGAAAGTATTAGATGCCGAAGAAACGCCTTGTGAGCTTACGGTAGACAAGCCCGCTAAATTGCCTGCCATAATTGAAACCAGCCTTGCAGCAAACAAGGCCACTGATGAACAGTGGACGTTCAGCGCTACGAGTTATGATGATCTTATTGATCACCCCTTGTTTATTGGCGAATCCATATCTCAGAGCTTTTGGGTAGATGGTGTCGAATTCGTACTGCTATTCTCGGGAACAACTCCAGTTGATATTAAACGTATAGCTAAAGACTTAGTGCCTATTTGCGAGCATCACCTTTCACTCTTTGGAAAACCTTATCCCGTAACCCGTTATGTATTTATGACGTTACTCAGTGAAAGCGGCTACGGCGGCTTAGAACATATGAGCTCTACAGCGTTACTTTATCCAAGATACGACCTACCTCTTGTTGGCGAACGCAGCGAAAAGTCAGACGGCTATGTTACGTTCCTGAGTTTGTGTAGCCATGAGCTTTTCCATACGTGGCATGTTAAACGTATAAAGCCGGAAGTTATGGTTAATCCAGACTTGTCTCAAGAAACTTACACCAATCAATTGTGGATATACGAAGGCTTTACCAGTTTTTATGACGATGTAACCTTGGCAAGAGCTGGTTCCATTGCTCCTCAAAAGTACTTGGATATTATCGCTCAAAACTTCACGCGAATCGCGCAAAACGCAGGCCGCTTTAAACAGTCAATTGCCGAAAGCAGTTACGATGCATGGACTAAGTTTTATAAACAAGACGCCAGTGCCACAAACAACATTGTGAGTTACTACGCCAAGGGGGGGATCGTCGCTTTTGGTCTTGACCTTTTATTACGGCAAAAATCACAAAACCAAGTCAGCTTAGACACTGTTATGCAAGTGTTGTGGCGTGACTATGGAAAAGACATTAAAGGCACCCCAGACGATGTCATTCAAACACTATGTACAAATGAATTTGGTATAGATGTTTCCGAATACCTTAACGCAGTAGTGTACGGCACTGAAGATGTTCCGATTTCACAATGGCTGTCTAACATCGGTATTAGCCTTCACTATAGGGCCCGCAATAGTCTTACAGATAAGGGCGGAAACTCCCCTGCACCTACTATCAAACATCAATTGGGCGCAACGGTAAAAGAAAATTCCATTGGCGTTAAAGTAGTGCAAGTATTTAATGGTTTAGCGGCTTCAACAGCCGGTATTTATGTAGATGACATTATTGTGGCCGTTGAGGATACGGTAGCGTCTACTACATTACTACAGCGCTTATTGGATACGAGCAACGGCGACAACGTGAGTGTGACTGTGATTCGCGACGGAAAACTCCTTTCGGTGCAACTTCCACTTATAGAAGCTAATAAAGATGTCTGCTACTTCACAATCGATAATACAGAGAAATTCAACGAGTGGCTGGGTGTAAGTTAAGCCATTAACGAGGGCTCATCGCTAGTTTGGTCTAATTGGGTGAGCCCGTGACTATGGTTTCTGGATCTAATCGCATGGTGCCCAAATTTATACGCCAATCTAAATGCGGGCCAGTTGCTCGACCAGTTTCACCAATGGTGCCAATTGGGTCGCCTAGGTTAACTGTGTCTCCTTCATTAACCGCCATTGTGTCTAGGTGAAGAAAGGTAGAAAACACACCCATGCCGTGGTCTAGTATTACCGTGTTTCCTGAATAATATAGGTCGTCGGCAAGTGTGATGATTCCTGGGGCTGGTGCAGTCACGGGGGTACCGATAGGGCCACCAACATCTACACCAAAATGAGGCCTTTTAGGTACTCCATTCAGAACACGTTGGCTACCATAAACACCAGTAATAGGCCCTTCTGCGGGCCAAACAAATCGGGTAAACACGGCGTCGATGTTAGTTACCATGGAACGGGCTTTGCTCACGTTGGCACTGTCCCGCCTTATGCGCTCTAGAACTGCGTGGGGTGGCGACACCATGTTTTGTGCTAAGCCGTCAATGCGCTGAATATCGTATGTTCTTTCAGAAAGAGTAAACTCACGAACAAAAGTATTTCCGTCTTGTGTAACAACGGTAAACTTGTGATGTAAGTCAGCGTCCCTTTCAAAGCCCACTACAAACTTTCCCTGTTCATTTGTGTTTACTTGGCTATCGTTTAAATACACTTTCGCACCCGATGGAATTTGCCCTCTGACTAAGCTACCTTGGGTAAGTTGCCCATTGAGGATCAAGGGTTCATCGTCTCCGAATGTGGAATAGCTGAAGGAAGCTAACAGCAGTGATAGCCAAACCAACCTTGTATACTTCCGCCACGTCATAATAGCTTCCTTGTTGTACTGATCACCGGTTAGCCAGAAACCAAAGCGCCCTTGCCTACACCTTCGTACGCAACGACTTTCACTTTTGCATTTGGTGTACGTTTCTTTTGTTCAGACAACATGAACTGAGCCAAGCACTCAACCGTAGAATCGGTTTCAATGACTTCACAGTCTGCTTTGGGTATGAGTATTTCAAAATAACCTTGTGAAGATTCGTATCCATAACAGTAGTAATCGCTGGGTGCGTCTACTTCTCCCACAATTTTGCGGTCTTGATAGGGAATTTCGTCTTCTTTAGTCGAGATGTAAATATCTTCCCATCGCTTAGCCCAATAGGCTTGCTCATTGTGGTTCAGTGCGCCATCCAGATAAATATCTACCTTAGAACGATGGCCATGCGCTATGCGCTGACAGTTTCCGTCGTGCTTCTTTAACCCATGGGTATAATGATAAAAAGGCGTAGGAATAACTTCTGTACGCAAATGCAGGGTGATGTTATCTACGTTGTCTGGTAAATGAGTAGCAAGTACCTCTTTAAGATAAACACTCACTGAATCCATGGTAATGCGCTGAGCATACAAAATAGCGTAAGCTTCTGGTGGGCAATGCAACATGATGTGTTTGTTATCGGTATACTCAAAACGTATCTCGACCTGCCCACTGTCGTCATCGTTGAACACATCACATTTTTCATAGTCAGCAGGGATCAGCAACTTGTGATCAACATACTCATCGATAAGACGCTTTAGGTCTTTCTTCACCTTACCGAAGTCTTGCACCATACTCTCTTCGTTGAGCTCTCCGTCTAAAACGACATCAACAATCCAGCTTTCCCCTACCATGCCACGCTGCGGGCACAGGTAAGAAAAGTCCATCACCGTCAAATCGTTAACAAATAATTGCATAACAACCTTAATTACTTTTATTCAATCTTGTAGGTAGCTCCAAGGCCACACCAAATATTCCGTGTATTATACGGGTTTTGCGTGCAATCCCCAGTGTTTAATCGCCTCGTCGGTTTAACTGATCTTTAAGGTTAGGCGGTAGTCCCTTAAGTGTTAGGGTATCTGTGGCCGGATCGTAAAAAACCCGATCGCCTAACAGCTTTCTATCAAAGCTTAATGATATGCCACCGCCTTGGCCAGTAAACTTAGCCAACTGGCGTAGTGCTGCTGGATCAGGTTGTATTTCATTCTCTAGCGGTGTTTCAAGCTGGGAAGTAAAGGTGGAAAAGTTCGCGCTGTCGTCCTCTGATGCAGGGAGCCTCGTAGCCAACTCAGCAACTGACAAACTCTCACCAGCATCGATTTTCTCTTTAAAGTAGGTTTTTACCTCTTCACGATGTTGATGTTGCTCTTGAGGGTCTAAAGATTCACTTGCAAGATAAGCATCTACACTGGAAATAAGTTGTTTGTTCTGTTGTTTAATGTCCACCAGCTCTTCACAGCCAACGAACTGCATGAAAAAGTCAGAGACTTTGCGTCCCATGCGCCCTTTAATAAAGCTTACGTAACGCGCTTGTTCAGGCTGAACTTCCCATTGAGTCAAGTCGATACGCACCGCTAATTGCATGCGCGCTAAATCTAAATGCTCTCTGGAGGAAAGCTCTAGCGATTGAGTCACTTCCACATGAGAACGGGTATTAAGTAACGCAATCATTAAATATTGGGTCGCCAAGTATTCATATTGGCAAAAAATCAGGAAACCTGTTTCAACTGTCCCCGTATCCGCCAAGGTTTTTACCAGTCGATCAGCAGAAAACACAGAAAATGCGTGGAAGTCGTTTTCTAATAATTCACAACCCGCTTTTTTCTTGTCTAAAAACCCACGTAACGCATCAGAAAAAGCACTATCGGCGTCATCACCCGCTACAAAGTGTCCTACGCCCTTTCCTGGCTTACTGTTAAAACTATGATTTATTTGGTGGGCCAGAAGCTCAATTTCAGGGCTAACTGCTAAACAATTGTCTCGCGGTACCGCTTGAATTTTATCCTCTTTGTTTAAAATTAAACGGTGAACAACAAAGTGATGGATAAGTGCGCTCATAGAATAACTAGTTTCCTGTACAAAAAACGAAGGCTTGGGGCCTAAAAATGCGGGATTTTAGAATGAATGATTGTTATCACTCAAACAACGATTATAATCATTTTATTATTAAAACCATTCTTTTTGTAAAAGAATTCATAAAAAAGAGGCGTAACAATGCCCCAGAATAGTCGATACAGTAATACTGATTTCGAAGCGCTAATGAACGAAGTGATTCTAACCCTTGAAAAACAAGAAGCTGATCGTGATCTTTCTCTTATGGTACTCGGCAATGTGATTACGCATATTTTGAATACGCAAGTCGCAGAAAAAGACCGCGAAGCCATGGCGACACAGTTTGCTAGTGTTTTGGTTAAAAGTGTAAAAAACTAACTAGGATCCAATATGATCTTGGCAGAATCACCGCGACGTCAACGAGTTGCTAAGCTGGTAAGCTGGGGGCATTGGTTCGCACTGGCGAATATCATTATTGCCATTGTAATCGCCTCAATATTTATATTCTCTTCCCCCATGCCTAGCACCGCGTTGGGAACGGTTTACTTGTTAGGTAACTGGTTTGGGCATATTGGCTTTTTGACCTTTTTTGGTTTTGTCATTTTTATACTTCCCTTGTGTTATTTGGTAAGTAATACCCGCTTCATCAAAGGAATAGCTTCCGCCGTTGCTGCAACCGGCCTAGCGTTACTCGCCTTCGACGCCTTGCTTTACAACCGAACGGGTTTTCACATTAGCTTTCAAGCGGCTGATTTGTTGAAAAATGAAGCTCAAAATCAAATTGGCGATTTTTCCTGGCAACAATGGCTATACCTACTTCTGTTATTTCTAGTGTGGTTTGGATTTCAGTTAGTCTTAGCCAATGCTATTTGGAAACGGGTAGAGAAATTTTCGCAATTTAAAGTGGGTATGCCTGTCGCATCCTTGTTTGTAACTTGCTTTGCTGCGAGTCATCTGGTTCATGTATGGGCAGACGCGAACCTTTATCAACCCATTATAAAACAAGATAATATGTTCCCGCTGTCATACCCGGCAACGGCCAAAACCACTATGTCTCGCTACGGTTTGCTTGACCTTACCGCCTATCAAGAGCGAAAAGCCTTACAGTTTGATTCTACCATTCATAAAATCAAGTACCCATCTCAACCCGTGTATTGTTCCATCGACACAACGCGGGATTTTTCACTTATTATTCAAATTGATGAAGCAAAGATAAGCCCAAGTGCCACTGCCAACTTAACTGAATTCGACCAATTCTACACCACTGCCACTTCGGTAGACGGTTTGGTTAACTCGGTGCTGTTTGGCGTGCCAGAGATTTATCAAGCGAGTCTAGATAGCTCGCGCCCAGTACTTCTTGCGTTACCTACTGGATTTGGCATGCCTGTATCTGTGTATGCAGACACTCAGTACTTAGGTGTGATTCCAAAGTTCTATGCGTCGGATGCGTTTAACCAAGCTAATGGGCTGTCTGTTGCCTTTTTAACAGCGAGTCAAATAGAAACCTATCTCAGCACTGCCGATATTAATGCACACCACATTCTTATTGCCACAGGCTTTGGAAACGCTGAAAAAGCAGGCTCGCTCTTCACGAATTTAGACCTTGCTGCTCGTGTAGCAAGTGTTGAAGATTTAGCGCCCACAGTGCTTGGTGTACTGGGTTGTAACGCAAACCCGAGTTACTATTCTACAGGTCAGAACCTTGTTTCCCCTGTGCGTAATTGGTTAGTGAGTACATCAGGTGAGCGGGTTGTTGTAATGCACAACGGTATACGTACCGAAGTGCTCAGTAATGGCAGCTACACGCTAACTAATGCAAGCACCCTTGAGCGAAGTAACGAACAACTCAACGTAGACTTATTAAGCCAAGCGATTAAACATCTGTCGATGTTCTCGTCTCAACATTAGGGCTGGATCTCGTTCAGCCCTTCTACGATGTCAACGTTTGTTATATCGGCATTTTCAGGAATTGACTTACCGCGCATAAAGTAGTTTTTTGAAACGCCTGCCAACTGTGCGGCAGTAATATCTCTCCAACTATCACCCACCATGACACTATTTTCGACGTCGATATTTAGCGCCGCTACTGCATCATAAAACATACCTGCTTTAGGCTTTCTACAATTGCAGTCTAAGGTAAACTCTCCCTCTACTTGGTCTGGGTGATGAGGACAATAATAAACGGGAACATGGGTAATACCCTTGCTGGTGAACACATCCTGCACCTGATTCATCAAATGCTCAAACTCACTGATTGAATACATTCCCCGCGCAATGCCCGACTGGTTCGTTACAATAACGGGCAAATAATCCGCTTTTTGAAAACGCAGTAACAGTTCAAAAATACCACTTACAAATTCAAATTGTTCAAACTGGTAGACATAGCCTTTATCTACATTTATTACGCCGTCTCTGTCCAAAAAAAGCGCTTTGGTCTTTGTTGATGGCAAGTTCACGGTGTTTTCTTCCATACTTGTAAATGAAAATCTGCGGTAACTTGAGTGAGTGATTGGCACATTTGATCGATACTATCTTTGGGAAGCTTCCAATAAAAAGGCGTCATTTTTATTAACGCTAGTGCCTGCTCTGGTGCGTCAAAACTTATCGTTAATTGGATGTTCTTGGTGGTGAGAAGTGAAAACCCCTCTCGCTCTGACGATGGAAGCGTATGTTTGCGCGGCGAGTCGTACACGAGCGATTTGAGCTCAAACAAATGCATTGGTGCAGGGTCGACGGTAAGTAGTATTCCCTCTTCTCCTAGAACCCTTGCGTATTCCTCGTTTTTACCCGGCGCGAATACTTGGATGATAGCATTCAATGATTCGTTTTCGATTGGCAGATCAAAACTGCTCGCCACAGCGAAATTCAGCGACTTATATTTTTTTGCAGCAAGGTCAACCGCTACTTTTGAAATATCACTTCCGCTGGCTTCTACCTTACGCCCTAGTGCAGTTAAAGAATCGTAACAATGGGCGAGGTACGCTCCTTCGCCACAACCCGCATCATAAAGTTGAATGGCTTTGTGATCTTTTGGTAGTGCATCGTCTAGGCTGCTTACCATAGCCTTCATCAAAGGCAGATAACTGCCGGCCTCGTGAAACGCCCTACGAGCTAACACCATGGCTTTGTCATCACCCGGGTGCTTCGACTTTTTAAATTGCACTGGATGCAAGTTCACATAACCGGACTTAGCTTTGTCAAAACTGTGATTGTTTTCACACGTCACAGGTTGATTAGTTATGTTTACAGGGCTCTTACAAAGCGGACAACGCCACATACAAAACTCTTCTTGTTGTTTTTACAAAGGGAAATTTTACCAGATTTACTCTCATGTCTGACACAAATTGTCGCCGTATCTAACAGGAATATAAAGGATAGTGTTCAACAGTTCGAAGTATTGGCTATAAAATATGTTTGTGGCTTCAAAACCAAAACTATCTGCTACTTTAAAATCTTGAGCTTACAAAGGATTCAAAGTCATTTTTATACCGTCGAGAGAGTTTTAACACAGCTCCGTCTCGCATCTCTATATCGGCATCTCCCGATGGCAGCTTTTGTATATGATTGATACAACTAATATTTATGATGTGAGACCGATGAATTCTAATAAACCCGTGAGAAGCTGCCTGACTAGCAAATTCAGACAATGTAGTTCGCATTGGATAGATTTCATTATTAGCGCGAAGGTTTAAATAGTTACCGGCTGATTCTGCCCACTCTATGTCTTTGGTTTTTAATAAAAACTCTTTACCCATTTTTTTAACCAGTAATATATCAGGCAATGGATCTACATCTTCTAGCTTGAGTTCATTGGGTCGTTCAAATATGGGTTTAGCTTCGCCGAACCATTGAGTAATGGAATATCGATACACTTCTATGGCAACCACATAAAAGACAAAGCTCCAAATGTCTTTTCTTAGCTCGTATAAAAGCTCAAAAGCTAAAGTTTTGGCGTTTGTTGCGAAGTTATATTCAAGCGCAGTAAAACTGTATATGACCTCTCTGAACACCACCATAAGCAACACGTGAAAAACACAAAAAGTTACGGCAGCAGCAAGGTATTTTAATAACGTAGGTAACGGGCTTTCCCATCGCCATCGACTGCGCTTTGTAAAATATGCAATTACTGGAATTAACAGAAAAGTGGAATAGCTACTGGACAGTTCCCATACAAACGGTTCCCACGGTAGCACGTTGACTATCCCGTCTCGTGCATCCTCCATCAATACTGTGGTGGCGTTAATGCACCCATTAATAGAGACATACAAGAAAATTATCGCTAAGGCTAACTTGGTTTTGTTTTCTTGAATCCATTGTTTGTTCAGTGTCATTGTTTTTTACTTATCCCTAATTCCCACCGCTTGTCACTTTTTCCATTCAAAACAGACCTTTAAAAAAAAAGAGAGCATTTTTTTGAGATATAAGTCTAGCTCCATTCTAAAGGAAAGTTGCATATGACTACACCACAGATTTACGTCCAGAGCCGTATTCCAGCGATAGACTCTCTACGGGTATTTGCCATACTCGTGTTGGTTTTTTATCACCATTTTATCGTTTATGTTCCTGAGTGGGAATTTCACTACAAAATTGAAACCAACTGGGTTTGGCTTCAACATATTATGATTCTTACTTCACCTTGGCGAATGGGGCTATTGTGGTTGATATCAGGCATCGCTTTAAGCTTTATGCTCGCAAAGATGACCACTGTACAGGCATTAGTGAAGCGCTCATCTCAATTATTGTTCCCACTACTCGTGGGGGTTTTGTTTATTGTACCTCCGCAGCTTTATGTTGAAATGACTCAAGCGGGTGAAATGCCACTTAATTACCCAGATTTTGTCTATGCATTGTTTTTTGAGCAGGGCACTCTATTTACACACTTTACTGCTGGTATATGGCCTAGCATAGATGTAAATCACCTATGGTATTTGCGCTCTTTATGGCAATTTACTCTGTTGGCAATTGTATTGTTCCCCATAGTAACTACCTCTCGTATTGCAGCTCTACTCAACACTCTGAGCGGAAAAACCCTTTACCTTCTCGGTTTAATTTTTCTACTGGTATTGGCAATCCACTATACGCAAACCGGAAATCATATTCGAGAATACTATGGGTGTGTATGGTTTTTCACCGGATTACTTTTTGGTAGATTTCATAGCTTTTGGCATCAAGTAAAACACTATGCTAAACCATTGGCGGTTTTGGTATTAATTAGTCAAATCAGTTTACAGTTGGCCTATGCCTTCGTGTGGAAGGATGAAAATACACCTGAATTTTTAAGAGTATTCGCTGAAATGCTCTATATCTTTAACCGAACTATTATGCCAATTGCCATCTTAGCGATAGTGTACAAATGGTTTAACCACAGGAATGTAGAAATAGAGCGGTTTAACGTATTGGTATTTCCGCTTTACATAGTGCATCAAACTATTAGTGTCGTAGTCACCTTTTTACTATCGCTCTATGCTCCTTCCCTTACCCTGATTCAACATTTTGTGTTAAGTACTTTTATCGCCCTGTCATTGTGCGCTTGTGCACTTAGTGTAATCAACACACTTACCCTACTTCATCCTATGTTTGGCATATCTATCACCGGTCACAGCGATGAATTTAATCAGAAGCTCTCAATTGTTTTACTCTGTTTTAGTGCACCCATGGCTTTCGAAATTTTGTTTTAACGCTAATCATGCAAATAGTGGGGAGTAACCTTTCACTCCCCCGCGTTACTTACACAGTGGCACTGCTCGCCCTTTGAGAGCCTTGGGATTTAGCCGTTAATTCTGCCTCAAGCGCTTCGAGGGATTTACCTTTGGTTTCTGGGAATAACTTAGTCACGAGTATTAACCCGATTGCTGCAAAGGCACCGTAGATAAAAAACACCGTAGCCGCCCCCCAATTAGCCAACTCCCATGGGAATACTAACGTGACCGTAAAGCTCACCATGCTGTTGATTACCCCCACAAACGAGATGGCAACACCGCGAATATGATTGGGAAATATTTCGGAGAACATTACCCACATCACTGGCCCTAACGATACAGCGAACGACGCAACAAACCCGAGAATTCCCGCCAGAATAATCGCCGCGTTCAAATTACCCGCCAAGCTCAATATAAGGCCTTGCGCGTCATTAAACTCAGATTTACCTACTGCGCCAATCACCGCATTCTTAAAGGCCACATCCGAGTCGTACTCAATGTCTTGAATGGTTGCGATATCACTTAGTTCGGGATGTTGCTCTACAATTTCGATAATGTCTGAATTTTCCAACTTGTAGGTTGCTTGATTAAAGCCATAAGAAATACACGCCATTGAAATCGCCACACCTGACAACCCAACAACAAGTAAAGGTTTACGCCCCCATTTGTCGATGAAATACATAGCCACTACGGTAAATAATACGTTGATTAAACCAACCAGTATGGCCTGTGCGAACGCAGCATTAGTGCCAACACCACTTTGTTCAAAAATACTGGGTGCGTAAAAAAATACCGTATTAATACCAGTGACCTGTTGAGCGATACTGACAATCAAACCAATCACCAATGCAAAACGCATCTTATTGCTAAACAAGAATTTTAGACTGTGTAGAATCGAAGTATTTTGACCCTTAATAGACTCTCGTATTTCAATAATATCCCGTTGAAAACTGCGTTCTGAGCCACTACCGTGTAAGGTTTTTAGCACAGCTTGCGCTTCGTCGTCTTTGTGTTTTAGTGCCAGCCAACGAGGGCTACGAGGAATAGTGAACAGTAGCCCAAACCAAAGCAACGCAGGAACAATCTCTAAACCTAGCATCCAACGCCATGTATTGGTGTCTATGCCTAGCGCTACTACCCAATCCGCAGTGGTTTGGCTTGCTTGCAACAAATAATAATTTGCAAAATATGCCGCTGAAAATCCAACAACAATATTCAACTGATTCACCGACACCATTTTTCCGCGTTTTTCCGGCGGGCTGATCTCGGCAATGTACATAGGGGCCACCATGAGTGAACAAAAGGCGAGCCCACCGACAAATCGCGCTATCACTAATAGCTCATAAGTGGGAGAGAATGCAGAAGCAATGGCTGAAATTAAATAAAGGCAAGCAATGATTCTGAGAAGATAGCGACGACCGTATACATCAGAGAGTACACCTGCCGATAAGGTGGCGATGATAGCGCCCAATGTGGGGGCGCTAAACACAAAACCGAGTTGAATGTCGCTGAGTTGAAACTCACGGGTGAGGTAGTTAGCGGTCCCAGAGATAACAGATGCATCGAATCCAAAGATAAAACCACCCAAAGACACAATGATGGTGTAAAGCAGTACTGGCGATATTTTCATACACTTAACGATTTTTATCATTTTTTTAACAGATAATAGCTAGTGTATACAAAAATTCCTGCCCTTTTCTTTTATGCAATTTACTTTGATAATGTTTTTTCTTAACCAGTGCTCAGATACTCACTCTTGCTTCAATGGGGCGCTAATTACTTAGCGAACATTTTGAAAATACTCGAAAAGTCTTTTTCAGCGTATCCACCTTGTTCATGCAGGCGATATAACGATTGGGCCGCTGCCGCGAGTGGTGTTGCAGAGCCTGTGGCTTTAGCAGCTTCCATGGCTAAGTTTAGGTCTTTATTCATTAATTTGACCATAAACCCACCGTTGTAATCGTTTTGCGATGGCACATTTTCCATCACATCTGGGCATGGATTGTATTTTTGTAACGTCCAGTTGCAGCCAGAACTCTGCAACATAATGTCTGACATAATTTTGGGGTCGATACCGTTATCTATTGCTAAACTAAGCGCTTCAGACGTACCAGACATTAACACTGCCAACAGCATGTTATTGCATATTTTTGCGATTTGCCCAGCGCCCACATCACCAGCGTGAAACAGGTTTTGCCCCATACAGGAAAGTATAGGCTTTGCCTGTTCAACAGCGTCATTGGTGCCCCCCATGATAAAGGTTAACGTTCCGGCAGCAGCCCCCGCAACGCCTCCGGATACGGGCGCATCAATAAAGGTGTTTCCCGATGCTTCAACGGCGGCACCGACTCTTTTTGCTGTACCAGCGTCAATGGTAGATGAATCAATAAACAAAGTGTTTGGTTTAGCTGCACTAATTATACCCGCTTCACCACTGTAAAGACCTTCCACGTGATGTGCAGCCGGCAACATAGACACCACAACATCGGCATCTGCTACTGCGTCTACTGCGGAAAGTGCAGCCTTTGCGCCCTCTTTTACCTTTTCGTCCAGCGCTGCCTGCACGAGGTCAAATACAACGACATGATAACCTTTTTTGATAAGGTTTGAGGCCATAGGCCCGCCCATGTTACCCAAACCGATGAATGCAACTGTTGTCATGTTATGCTCCTAAATCCTTCAAAGGGTGAGTTTCATCGCTCCACGGTGACGAAAAATAGTTGGTGATTACCTCTGCGGGCACGTCTGCCACCGACGAATACTGCCATTTTGGACTGTTGTCTTTATCGATTAACAGCGCTCTTACGCCCTCTTGGAATTCTCCACTTTCACCACAGCGGCATGACATAATAGCTTCCATTTTGAAGCAATCGGCTAAGGATAAATTAGCGCCACGCTGACATTGTTCAAACACCAAATGCGCAGTTATCGGAGAACCTACACTTAACGTTTTCTGTGCTCTGCTCAACCATTTATCACCTTGCATATCAGCGGCCAAAATTGCTGAAACCACTTCAGCGCAAGTTTCACCAACACAAAGGCCATCGATGTAGTCTTGATGCACTTTAACGTTTGATGGCGGCGGGTTCACTGGTGATGAGAGCTCACTAATGACGGCAGTGACTTGTTCGCTAGTATTAACCTCAGACCAAACATGAGCTTTAAGTTTTGCGAGTAAATCATCAAATTGGCTGCTGTCGACTAATGCATCTGCTAAACCCACATACATGGCGTCGGCACCATTCATATTTCCGCCAGTTAACCCAAGAAATAACCCAGACTTGCCCGGTAACCTTGGAAGAAAATAGCTTCCGCCCACATCTGGATACAAACCTATGGTAATTTCAGGCATGGCAAGACGGGACGTTTCAGTAACAATACGGTGGCTCGCACCGCATAATAGGCCCATGCCGCCGCCCATCACAATTCCACTTCCCCACACAATTATCGGCTTGGAGAAATTGTGAATGGTGTAGTCTAACGTGTATTCAGTGGTGAAAAACGCTTCTAAAAACGGCGGGATAGTACCGTTAGACGCCTTCATTGCGTTGTACATTGAAACAATGTCACCACCTGCGCAAAAGGCTTTGTCGCCTTGGCTAGAAATAACCACACACACTATCTCGTCGTTATTAGACCACCCATGCAATGCCTCAAGCATGATGCTGGCCATATCCAAATCGAGAGCGTTTAGCGCTTTGGGTTTATTTAACACCAGTGAACCAATTTTGTGTCCACTCGCGGTGAGGTACTCTTCAACCAGTACCACGTTATTACTATTCGACATTGTTTCTCCCTGTACAGCAGTGACTAAAGTACTTCTCTTTCGTCACTCACTAATCTGCGACCAATAATGACTCGCATAATTTCGTTGGTCCCCTCTAGGATCTGATGAACACGCACATCTCGCATGTGCCGCTCTAAGGGGTACTCTTTAATGTAACCGTAGCCACCGTGTAACTGTAGCGCATCGTTACACACCTTAAATCCGACATCAGTCGCAAAGCGCTTGGCCATGGCACAGTAGGTAGTTTTATCTGCGTGATTATTATCAAGCTTACTTGCCGCCATTCTAACCATCTGCCGTGCCGCCACCAGCTCTGTCGCCATATCTGCTAGCTTAAATTGCAGCGCTTGAAAAGACGCTATAGGCTTACCGAATTGGCTGCGTTCATTTAGGTAATTTTGCGCCGTATTTAATGCTTGCTGTGCCGTACCAATAGAACATGTTGCGATATTGATTCGACCGCCATCTAGGCCTTGCATGGCCATTTTGAAGCCCTGACCTAGCTCACCTAGCAACCAATGTGACTCTAGTTTTACGTTATCAAAGGTAATCATGCGAGTTGGCTGCGCATTCCAGCCCATTTTTTCTTCTGGTTTGCCATAAATGATGCCATCCGCATTAGCTGGAACCGCGAACGCAGAAACACCACTTGCCCCATCGCCCCCCGTGCGTGCCATTACTACCAACACGTCAGTACTGCCCGCGCCCGAGATAAACACCTTAGAGCCGTTAAGCACGAAGCCATTATCTGTGGCTTTTGCCGACGTTTTAAGTGATGCGGCATCAGACCCAGCGCCAGGCTCGGTCAAGCAGTACGACGCCAATTTAGTACCTGCCACCAAATCAGGGCACCAGTGGGCTTTTGTTTCTTCGGTGCCCCAGGTAGCTATCATCCACGTCGCCATATTATGGATAGTTAGCATGGCAGTTGTGGTGGTGCAGCCCATGGCAAGCTGTTCAAAGATAATCGATGCGTCTAGTCGTGAAAGCCCCAAACCACCCTCGGTTTCAGGCGTGTAGAGCCCGCAAAAACCTAATTCACCAGCCTGACGAAGTTCATCTACCGGGAAATGATGCTCCCTGTCCCATTTAGCCGCATTTGGTGCGAACACCTGATCGGAAAATTGCTTTGCGGTTTCAGCAAAGGCCAACTGATCCTCTGATAATTCAAAGTTCATAAATCTACCTCTGTCGTTAGGCGCCTATAGTCATTTTATAAGCGCCGTCATTCATTATTCTTGTTTTTATTAGTCGATGGAAATCGTAAGATTTGGACCTGACGGAATATCGTCTTCTAACCAACGGGACGTAATGGTTTTAGTTTCGGTGTAGAAGCGGATCGCCTGTTTACCGTAGGCGTGAAGATCCCCGTAGAACGAATTCTTCCATCCGGTAAACGAGAAGAACGGCATAGGAACAGGAATAGGCACGTTAATACCTACTTGCCCCACTTCCACATTACGTTGGTATTTACGAGCAGCTGCACCGCTATTGGTAAAGATAGACGTGCCATTACCGTACGGATTGGCGTTAACCAACGCCAGAGCTTCTTCTAGTGTTTCTACCTGCATACAACACAACACGGGTCCGAAGATCTCTTCTTGGTAAATGGCCATTTGAGGAGTTACGCCACTAAAAACGGTGGGGCCAACCCAGTTGCCAGATTCATAACCCGGCACTGTAAATTCAGAGCCATCAAGTAAACACTCTGCCCCTTCGTCTTTACCTTGCTGAATAAGGCTAAGTACACGAGCTTTCGCCTGCGGACTGATAAGCGGGCCAAAACCAGCATTTTTATCATCCCAAACACCAGGTGTTACCTCGGCGATGCGAGAGGCTAACTCAGGGATCCACGATCGTGAGTCACCAACGAATACTGCCACTGAAATTGCCATACAACGCTGACCCGCCGCGCCTACAGACGCACCTACTAGATTATTCAGCACATGCTCTTTGTTAGCATCAGGCATAATCACCGAGTGATTCTTAGCACCTGCAAAACATTGTGCGCGCTTCATATTGGCAGTAGCTGTTTTGTAGATGTGTTGGCCTACAGGTACAGAACCAACAAAGGATACCGCTTTAATTCTAGGGTCGGTAAGCAGTGGCGTGACTTGATCTTTACCACCATGCACCACATTTAACACACCTGCTGGCGCGCCTGCTTCAAGGAAAAGCTCAGCCAGTTTCATGGGTGTAAGCGGATCTTGCTCTGAGGGTTTAAGCACAAAAGTGTTACCACAGGCAATGGCTAACGGGAACATCCACAGCGGGATCATGGCCGGAAAGTTAAACGGTGTAATACCCGCACAAACCCCCAACGGCTGAGTCATGCTGTAGGTATCAATACCTCGGGCAACATTCTCAACAGTCTCACCCATCATTAATGCAGGTGCATTCATTGCCTGTTCAACCACCTCGATACCACGCCATACGTCGCCTTTTGCATCGTCAAAGGTTTTACCCGTTTCCGAGGCAAGAATAGTAGCGATTTCGTCGTGATGTTCTTTAAGCAATGCCTGATAGCGCATCATGACTCTAGCCCGTTCTGACACGGGTACATCTTTCCACGTATCGAATGCAGCCTGCGCTGAAGCGATAGCCGCTTCCATTTCACTGTCTGTGATACAAGGCGCTTGAGCAATCACTTCATTATTTGCAGGGTTAGTGACTGGAATAAACTGAGTAGTTTCTGAGGCTTTGATTTCGCCGTTAACTAACATGGGTACGTTGCGCATTATCGTCTCTATTTGCTGATGCTAATGAGACAATAGTAATCAAATTGTTACCTTAACGTAAACGGAAAGTGATTATTATTTGATAATTATTGTAACTCTAACGTTACATACATTTTACATACCTTATAGGAGTTCACATGTGTATTGTTAAGCCATTAGTCTACGTGCACTTTATGATATCCGCTGTTAAGCTATAACTAAGTAGTTGCAGTGACTTTTTTGGAGCCGTGTGGAATATCGCATCGCAATAGTTGAAGACAATGCTACCGCACGTACAACGTTACGCGGGCATTTGTTGCCAATTGAAAACCTTGAAGTATTCAGTTATGCGTCTGGAGCTGAGCTTAAGGGTGCATTGCGTAAACAACACTTTGAACTGCTACTGATGGATTTCCACTTAGGCCAAGACCGGAATGGCGTTGAGTGGATCCATATGCTTCGGGAAGCCGACTTTATTCGCCCAAGCACGGGTATTATTTTTCTTACATCTGACCGCTCACCACAAACTATTGGTCAGATCATCGATATTCAACCTGATGTATTATTGATTAAGCCCTACACTATTGCGTCGTTAACCCGGCAAGTTAAGCACTATTTAAGTTATCGCAAGTTTGTCGACCCTGTTCTCAAAAGCTTAGATCATCAAGATTATAAAGGTGCATCTACGTTATTGATGAGTTTGACGAAACAAGGCATTCCTCCCCGTTTAAACGCAGATGTTACCCGTCTTAAGGCGCGTATATTGGTTGAAGCGGGACAAACCCACGCTGCCATGAAAATATACGAGAGTGTGCTTGCGCGATCAGACAAAGTTTTGTGGGCACAATGGGGAAAAATTAAGTGCCAGTATATTGCAGGGCTTTGGCCACAAGTACAACATGAGCTGAGTCAGATGGTAACGTCGAGCCTGGCTCGTGACCGCGCTTTCGAATGGCTTGCTTCACTGTCGTTTGAGCAGCAATCCTTTAATCAAGTTGAAGACTTTTTAAACAAAGTTAAGTTTAGCGAACTAAGCCTTCCAGCAACTCGTTTGAAGTCTCTCGCTTATCAGAAGCAAGATAAAGTTGTTGAAGCCATCGATTTATTGCAGAAAAAACGGGCTATGCATCGAAGTGCTAAAGACAGATTTAACGATTTTACCTTTGAACTGGCAGAGTTTTATTTGATGCTGGCGGAAGATGCCCCCATGACTAATCGCAAAGAGAGTTTATCGCAGGCTAGAAAACTTGTTGGTATTGCGGGCAGAAATCAAAGCGATCCGCAAACCCTTCAGAAACGAGATTACCTACTAGCGTTTTCGTCAGTGCTTGATAACGATCTGCAAAAAGCGTCTCAGTTTCTTGAGGCAGGGTATATGGAGAACCATCTCCGTACTGAGCCCAGCATTCTAGTCATAGCCGCAAAAATTCATCACGGCCTTGGTGAGGATGACAAAGCCAATCACCTCATGGCATTGGCAAAAGAAAAGAACGCCAACTTACAAACTATTTCTGAGCAAGTGGTAAATGACGATATTATTTTTACTGGTGGCGAACAAATTGGCTATAACGAGCAACAGTCAATTGAGCTCAATGAAATAGGTACGCAGTTATTCATTAAAGGCAATTATCCTTCAGCGATGAAGCACTTCTACGAAGCCTTTGTACTGTCTCCCACCACCGCAGCTTTTGGACTAAACCTACTACAGTGTATGATTGAATCTCAAACTCCTTTCTACAAACGCTTTGGGATTCGTAAATTACTAAATGACATTAGCGGACTAAAACTAAGCCCGAGTAATGCTAATCGTTTATCACAATTGCATGAATACGCCGAGGCTAATTCATTTGCGCTATTGCCAGTAGAAGCCACTGAAGTAATGGGGTCAGAGTAATTTAATTGGCGAATTACATTACTCCAATAAAAGTACTCTGACCCCATTATTGTTTTAGTTTGTTAGGCGGGTTAACAAGCTAGAAGTATCCCATCGGTTGCCACCAAGCTTTTGCACATCGGCGTAGTATTGGTCAACTAATGCTGTTAATGAAAGTGTTGAACCATTGCGTCTTGCTTCATCTAATGCAATACCCAAATCCTTACGCATCCAATCTACTGCAAAGCCAAATTCGTATTCGTTTTTAAGCATAGTAGTAGCGCGGTTTTCCATCTGCCACGATTGAGCGGCACCTTTACTGATAACATCAACTACGGCATTACAATCGAGCCCTGCATTTTGACCAAAATGAAGTGCCTCTGCTAGTCCTTGGACGATCCCAGCAATACAGATTTGATTCATCATCTTGGCTAATTGACCGCTGCCACTCTCTCCTAGCAATTGACTGTGGCGTGCAAAGCTATCAATGACAGGCTTAACACCCTCAAAAACATCCTGGTCACCGCCCACCATCACTGTTAGTTGGCCGTTTTCTGCTCCTGCTTGCCCGCCTGAAACAGGAGCATCTAATACTGCAATATTTTTCTTTTTGCCTTGTGCATAGAGCCAGCGTGCTACTTCCGCTGATGCGGTGGTGTGATCAACAAGTACACTACCCGCTTTCATATTTTCAAGTGCTTCAAGCCCGACAGCTCTGACATCATTGTCGTCACCTACACACATCATAACGATGTCAGCTTCTTTTACCGCAGCACTAACGGTTTCTTCATATTTTCCGCTGTTTTCCTGCGCCCAAGTTTGGGCTTTTGCGGTGGTT
>JALUXV010000022.1 GCA_027013165.1 Alteromonadaceae bacterium | reverse complement strand
TGGGTTAGATCGCGTTATTTTTCCAGAATGGTTTCAGCAGTCAGGCCATAAAGTTGATGTAATCGGTTCATCTGCGGGGGCGTTTCGCGCAATATGTGCGGTGCAAAAAGACCCTTTAGCAGCTATAAACCGCCTTGCTCAGGCTTATTCTACTACTGAGTACAGCCGTCATCCCACGCCAAGAGAAATCACGCAAAAAGCTGAAGAACTCGTGAAGTATATGGTCGACACTAAAGGTCTGCTTGAAGTACTAGAGAATCGCAGGTTTAAAGCACACATTATTGCTGCCCGATGTGAGGGTAAAGACAAGCATCGCGGTAAGTTGTCACAAATGAGTGGCTTGGCAATGAGTGCGACAGCCAATGCCATTGGGCGCAAGCACCTTGGTAAATTTTATACCCGCTGTATATTTTCATCGCCTAATTCATCGTTGACCTTTAGCGACCCATACCAAATACCCACTGAACGTTTTAAATTGGGAATAAACAATATTCACAGTAGTTTGTTGGCGTCTGGAGCTATACCAATTGTACTCGAAGGTATTGAAGATATTGTGGCGGCACCGGACGGTATGTATCGCGATGGCGGTATCATTGACTATCACTTCGATCTAAAGTTTGGTCAAGGTGACGATTTAGTTTTGTATCCTCACTTCTATAACAAAGCGATTCCCGGTTGGTTTGATAAAGGCTTGAAAAAGCGCTATCCCCACAAATCCAGTTTCGATAATGTGGTGATGTTAGTACCCTCGCCAGATTTTGTAGCCTCACTGCCTTTCGAAAAAATTCCAGACAGGAAAGATTTTGAAAAGATGGAAGCGGCAACACGTATTCGTTATTGGTGTCGTGTGTTAGAAGAAACCGACAGGTTAGGGGAGTGTTTTATGAATTGGGCCGCGAGCGGTCAAATCGTAGACAAAATTCAACCATTGCCTTTCAACATGAAGTAATTCTGGCAGAAACTGAGCGTGAATTAATCAATTGACACTTGATTTCACAACTTTTTCTTGCACGATATATGGCGCGTAGTTATTATACGCGCCTCAAAAGCAACGCCCGTTGCGATATGATGCGTCTATAGCTCAGTTGGTTAGAGCGCTACCTTGACATGGTAGAGGTCCCCTGTTCGAGTCAGGGTAGACGCACCAATTTTCTATATATTCCCTTTGACTAAATATCACCTTTCTATTGGTGTATGTACCTTTTGCACATTCAAAATTCACTGCTCAATAATAGTGCAAAAGTTTAACAAATTTTATACAAAAATTGTTTTTCATATCTGGTAGGTTAGTTTAAAAATAATCATAAAAACAATATCTTATACTAAAGTATAGGGGTAGGTATGAACGCCGTAACGATTGCTAACCATGTTCAAAACTCTAGTTTATTTCGAACAGTATTTGAACATAGAGAGAGTTTGGAAAACCTAAATAACTGGTGGGATAAAGTTGCACTAGTTGGAAAAATTAACTCGTTGAACGTGCCTCAAAGCTTATTGAGCAACATGCTCGATACAAAAGCGCAGTTTGCAGAACTACAAGAGTCTCTCATTGAGAACCTGCTATCTGAAAATATGCAGCAATGTACGGCAAAAAATCACGCCATTGCACAAACTCTGATAGACATACCCATTCGCAATCTATTTGAACGTACTGCCGACGTGGGATTTTTAGCTACGGATAGCGACATTATTGACTTTATTCGTAGCGAAGAACGCAGTGAGACTAGTCTTCTTTCTATGAAGCAAAGGTTGGTTGAATACGCGGCTAAGTACTCTGTTTACGATGACATAATGATATTCAACCATTATGGCGATATTTTGATTCAAATGGCTTCGGATACTAGTGACGTCAAGGAAGATTCAATAATTAAAGACGTACTCAGCAGCAAACAAGAATATGTAGAGGTATGTCGTTATTCTCCGCTAAGGCCTGATTACCCAGTGTCTTCGTTATTCCTTGCGCCTATAAAAGATGAAAAAACCGGTTCTGTCATTGGCGTATTATGCTTAAGCTTTAAGTTAGAAAACGAAATGTCAGCGCTTTTCGATGGCTTAGGTAAAGACGACGGTACAGTGATGGCGCTTTTAGATGAAAAAGGCAACACACTAGTCTCTAGTAATCACAGCGTATTATCTCAAGGGAAGCATATTAATACAGCGCTTGATAACCAAATTATTCAAATCGACGGTCAAGAGTACTTTGCGGCGTTTGCCTCTACTAGAGGTTATCAAGGATATTTTGGTTTAGGGTGGCAAGGGTGTGTTTTGTTGCCCTTTACCGAAGTAGTTTCATCGACTCAAGAAAGTACTGAAACAGATCAAGATGTATTACGATGGCACGGCTTTTCTCCCACACTAAACAACATACAGCACAACGCTAAAATTGTTACAGAAGATCTGGATTTGGTTGTGTTAAATGGTCGTATTGCTGCCGCTAGAAGCGACGCCGACGAGTTTATTCCCATTCTTGAAGAAATCAGAAAAATTGGTCGCGAAATGCAATCAATATTTACTGATTCCGTTCGTCAGTTAATGAAGACCGCACTAACTACGCATTACAATAACTTGACGTTTAAGGCTGCGCTTGCCATCGACATAATGGACAGGAACTTGTACGAACGTGCAAATGATTGTCGTTGGTGGGCACTTACCTCAGTGTTTCAGCAGCAACTGACACCTGAAAACTCTTCTACGTTAAATACCCTAGGGTTGACTGAGGTACTTTCTTACATCAATTCACTCTATACCGTTTACACTGGTATTTACTTGTACAATAGACATGGGGAAATTGTTGCTGTGTCTAACCAAAATTTGAATAAGTGGTTGGGAACCAAGGTCAAGCAAAATACGGGTTGGGGCGGTGTGAATAGTATTAATAACTCTCAACAATACTGTGTGTCATCGTTTGAACTTAGTGATTATTACGAAGAAAAACCTACGTATATTTACAATGCGGCGATTCGAAACCACAGTTCAGTGGTTGGCGGTATCGGGATAGTCTTTGATAGTGAACCTCAATTCAAACAAATGCTTGACGATGTGTTGGCTAATTCGCAACAAGGCTGTTTCGGTTTGTTTGTTGACCGAAATGGAACTGTGATCAGTGTTACGCGGACCGACCTATGGCAAGTTGGTGATTTCTTTGACCTGCCTGACGAGATACGTAATAAGCAAAACGGCGAAATGGGCGCTGGTATATATAACCTTGGCGACAAGGAATACATTCTAGGGTATTCAGTGTCTAAAGGGTACAGAGAGTACAAAAACCAAGACGGATACATTAACGATGTTATCGCTGTAATTTGTGAGCTTAATACTAGAGCGTGCTGATTGGTTCCTACTTAGGTGGGTTTGTCAGTAGTTAAAACCTTTAATATATCTAGTAAGCCATTTTGCTCAGCAATTTCTATCGGTGTTAGTTGTGGCGGAATGTATTCTTCCATTTTAAAGTTGGCTTCATAGCGCCAAGTGAGAGTAGAAGGTTCGCTTACGGCGGTGGGGCTTGCCCCTGCTTTTAGCAGCGCTTCGACTAACGCTAGCTGATTGGCGGTGACTGCGGCGTGGAGTAATTGATTGCCGTCTCTGTCGGTTTGAGTCAGTAGGTCGTTGACCGCATCGGTTGGTAATAGGTTAGTAAGTTCTGATGAAAACCAGAGTAGAAATGGATAGTTTTTGGTGTATACCCCTAGCTGAGCTGCGGTTGTTCCGTCTTCAGCTGTTGCAAGAAGATCAGCGCCGCTTTCGATTACTACTTGAACCGTATCCAAGTTATAGCTTTTGATGGCGAAGAACAAAGGGTTATAACCTTCGAGTGTCTTGTGGTTTATATTTGCGCCCTGATTGACTAGAAACCTCACATTCTCTGGTTTACCTGAATTTGCTGCCCACATAAGTGCCGTTTGACCATACTGATTTTGTGCAGAGACCTGTGCGCCAAGACTGACCATTCGCGAGAGTAACTCTGGTGTTGTGCTTCCAGCACACAATTGAAAGGCAGTTGTGCCATCTTCTATGACATCCATAGGGTTGGCGTTATGGTCAAGTAAGGTGGATATAATGCTGGGATTACCATATCTGCACGCCTGAATCATCGGCGTGAAGGGGTTTCCCGTGTTGGCATTGGTATCAGCCCCCTTGCTCAATAATAACTCCACTAATTCGGGTGTTTGAGTTTCCACCGCCCATGCAAGTAACGTCGATTTATCGGGAAGCGGGTGGTTTACATTTATGGTTGATGCAATGGTAGCTAAAGCGTCTATATCGAGGTCAAGTATGGCTTGCTTGGCCTTTACGAGTAATACCGCCTGTTGTGGTGAAGGTTCAGTCACCGTTGATGGGTTCTTTTCACCAGAGCATCCTATTATAGTGAACAGGGCAAATACGCAACCAGCAATGCTATTAATTTTCACAAAATTACCTTACGCCAAAATTTCGGAAAGTGGGCCGGTGCTATCACCAAACTGTTCTATAGGAACGCCCATTTGTTGGAGCACAGACACCAGCAAATTACACATAGGGGTCTGTTTTTGAGCTGCTATATGGCGATTACCTATAAGTCCACCGCCCGCAAGTATGATAGGTAAGTCCATGTGATCGTGATCGTTTGATTCACCGATACATGCACCTCGTACGACAAAAGTGTTCT
>JALUXV010000021.1 GCA_027013165.1 Alteromonadaceae bacterium | reverse complement strand
GGAGACGACTTCGATACTCTCACAGGTTTAGGCGCTGAAATTGAATCTGCTATTTCTCAGATAGAAGGCATTGCCGATATTCAGGTTGAACAGACGACCGGCTTACCCATGCTGAATATTGTTCCTGACCATCAAAAACTCATGCAGCACGGTATCAGTATTGGTGATGTGCAATCGCAAGTGGCTACCGCTATGGGCGGCGCAGTTGCCGGTAAGTTTTATCAGGGCGATGTGCGCTCAGACATTGTTGTGCGCTTAGGCGAATCACGCCGACAGGATATTGATGCGCTTAATTACCTGCCCATAACGTTGCCCGATGGTCATAGCATTCCGCTACAAGAATTGGTGTCGCTGGAGCTGGTGTCCGGGGCCAACCAGATAAACCGGGAAAATGGCAAACGCCGGGTGGTGGTCACCGCCAATGTGCGTGGACGTGATTTAGGTAGCTTTGTGGCTGATATTCAGCAAGCTGTGGCGGAAAAAGTCGAAATTCCGGCAGGTTACTGGGTAGAGTACGGTGGCACTTACCAGAAGCTACAGTCGGCCTCCAAGCGCCTTAGTATTGTTGTGCCGGTTACCTTGCTAATGATCATCGGTTTGCTGATTCTGGCACTGAACTCGTTTAAAGACGCGATGATCATCTTCACGGGTGTGCCACTGGCATTAACGGGCGGAATTGCTGCGCTGTTATTACGTGATATCCCATTTTCCATCTCGGCGGCAGTGGGTTTTATCGCCTTGTCTGGTATCGCCATTTTGAATGGTCTGGTAATGGTGTCTTTTATCCGTGAATTACGCAAAGAAGGCGTGAATCTGAATCAGGCCATTTTTGACGGTGCGTTAACAAGATTGCGCCCGGTATTAACGACCGCATTGGTGGCATCACTGGGATTCATCCCGATGGCGCTCAATACCGGCATTGGCTCTGAAGTTCAGCGTCCATTGGCTACGGTGGTGATAGGCGGGATCATTTCATCCACCTTGCTAACCCTGTTCGTTATTCCGGCCTTATATCGCATTCTACACAAAGAAAAGGAGTCACTTTTGACTGACACAGAAGTATTGGAGTCGTCTGATGCCAAATAGTCTTATTAAACTCAGCTTAACTCTGCTGCTGGGCGCATTAGCCTTGATCAGCATTGATGTATTCGCACATGGGGTGGACGATAATACCCGCGCATTTCTGGAACAAAACCAAGGTGTGCAGTTTATTCCGTTTTTGTACATCGGGGCTAAGCATATGATCACCGGCTATGACCATTTGCTGTTCTTGGTGGGTGTGATCTTCTTTCTGTACCGCAGCAAGGAAGTACTGCTGTACGTGACCATGTTTACTATTGGTCACAGCACTACTTTACTGTTCGGTGTGCTGAGCGATATTCAGGTTAACGCCTATTTGATTGACGCTGTCATAGGTTTATCTGTCGTTTACAAAGGCTTTGATAACTTAGGTGGTTTCAAACGCTGTTTTAACTGGCAACCTAACACGCAATGGGCGGTACTGATCTTTGGCTTATTTCACGGTTTTGGATTGGCAACCAAATTACAGGAATTCCATTTACCGGAAGAGGGGCTTATTACTAATCTGATTGCCTTTAACATCGGAGTTGAACTGGGCCAGTTTGCAGCACTCGTGTTTATCCTGATCGCCATCAACGCTTGGCGAAAACTGCCTTCGTTCCAGCGGTTCTCTACCGTGACCAACACGGCGCTGATGAGCGCTGGTGTCATGTTGATGGGATATCAGCTTACCGGCTACATCGTTAATTAAACTTATAACAAGAGAATATTATGCAACACACTGTTAGTACAAAAACCTTAGTCAAAGCCAGTATCACCGCAACAGTTGTGGCGGCAATTGCGTTGGTGACTTTTATTCTTCCAGCGGAATACAACATCGACCCAACAGGAATCGGGCAAAAACTAGGGCTGACGACCCTTGCACAAGCGACTGAATCTGATGTTGTTGTTTCTACCAACAATGCTGATACCAATACTCCAGGCAGTCAGGAATTTCAGACCATTGAAGTCGTCGTGCCAGCCGGACGCGGTGTCGAATACAAATTTGCAATGCAGCAATATGCAAAAATGACGTATGAATGGCTGACCGATGGTGAAGCCTTGTACTTCGATTTACACGGTGAACCGGAAGGCGATACCACCGGGTATTTCGAGAGCTATACCATAGCGACATCCAATGAGGTGAAAGGAAGCTTTACTGCTCCTTTCGCCGGTTCACATGGTTGGTATTGGAAAAACAAATCGGACAAGCCTATTGCTGTGCAGCTTTTGGTAAAGGGCGAATACCAAGTAATTGGTCTGAAGCAATAAATCAACTTATTAAAATTGGAGAATATGATGAAAAAAACGTTATCAGCAGTGGTACTTTGCTGCACATTAATCAGTGGTAGTGCTCTGGCACATGGCGATCATGGTGTCATCAGCGGCCAGAAAGCCATCAGCATTGCAGCTAAATCTGTGAAGCAAATGACCTTCAAAGATTTTGGCTTTGATGTGGGCAAACTGGATGAATCGTGGAAAGACTTGTCGCCTGAAAAGTTCAGTGTCGTTAGCGTAGAAGAAGAGTTCTATGTGGTAAGTGCCTCTAATTCTGATGCCGCCAAGCAAGTCTTTTTCAAGATAGCCAACAATGGTCAGGTATTGGATGTAAAAGCTAAGAACGACTTTTAAAGACGGGATGCTTATGGGCACTGAGAGCTTATGCTTAGTGCCAATCCTTCATTTCTAGTAATATAGGCTAAGCCCTTTTTTGCAGACTGCCTCAATGAAATGCGCTTACCTTAAAAGTCAGCATTTCGCTCAAAGAAAAACCTCGAATGTAAGATGATGACCGTTTAGCTACAGAACGAGTCAACTCACTCAAAGTAATAAAAGCTGAAAATAGTTGCTGTTAATATCAGTTGGAGGTCATTCATTTTATCAAGGCAATAGCAAAAAATAGCTCCACGTTAATACGGAGTAAAAGCAACTTTCCACTTTCGATTGCGACTGCAAGCAAATCACGTACTATTTGTTACACACATTAAAAATTCTTTGCACGGCAGTACAGCATGACCAAACAACTTAAACGACACGAAATTGACGACACGTTGTATGTCTTCTTAATGAAACAAAGTAAGTACTGGTATGCGCGATTCCAACTATTTGGAAAGTGGTATGGTAAATCTACGAAAAAAACAAACCTAGAAGAGGCCAAATCAGAGGCGAAGCTTATTCGCACGGAGTACAAGATAAGAATCGAAACGGGCGCGATGACTACAAGTAAGCGTTTCCGTGATGTTGCGCAGATAGCGATTGACCACATGGAACATCAACTAAAAATTAAGGTTGGGAAGCAAGCTTTCAAAGACTATATAGGTGCACTGAAAAAATACCACATCCCGTTCTTTGACCGCACTTATATCACTTCAATTGACCAAATTAAACTAAATGAGTTTGACGTCTGGAGGATGAAGCGAGCATCTAAAAAATCAAAAGACAAAGAAACTTTGGGCGAGGAAACCGATGGTAAGCTTTTGGCCAAATCAACCATTCTAAACCACAATGCGGCATTGCGAATGGTTTTCGACATTGCTGTTGAAAATAAGTGGATGACAGCCTTTCAAGTACCAAGCTTGAAAAACGACGGTAAAGGTGGAACAAGACGAGCGTCTTTTACGCCGGAGGAATATGAACGCATATGTGAGAAAGTTCATGAAATGGAGAAGACAGCCAAAAAGGAAGTGACCGCTCAAATTCGACGCTGTCTGTACTACTACATGGAATTCGCCATCAATACAGGACTCAGACCCGGTAAGGAATTAGATCAACTGACTTGGGCTGACCTACATATTCAAACTAAAGGTCACATGGCCCGTTTTTACATCACTGTCCAGAAAGGTAAAACCACCAAGTTTACTGGTACACGCGAGGTTGTCTGCAATGCAAATATTTATGACGCTATTTGGATGCTCACAAGAGACTTTCCAGATCGAAAACCGACCGACCTTATCTTTAGATTACAAAACGGACAAACAACAAAAGAACTTGGAAGGACATTTTCATCTGCTCTTGCCGAGCTAGATATGAAAGATTCCCCTCATGGCACACGAACTTTGTATTCGCTTCGACACAGCTATATTACTTGGGAGTTGATGGCTCAGCGCGTGAGCATGGAAGTATTAGCGAAGCAATGCGGTACATCTATTTCTATGATAGAGCAGCATTACAGCCACGTGATACCTAAGATGTTTGGGAACCAACTCTCTGGTATTGAGATGGATGAAGTCAAGCAGGTTAAGAATCGATTTGCAATTTCCTCAGAGAGAGCATTAGCGGCTTACACAAAGCGTGCAAAAGAATGGGAAGCAAACTATAAAAAGCGCGGTTGTATCTAGTCGTAATTTGACGGAGAGTCTGTGTTTATATACAGTAATTATATTTGCATTATCTCTTACGGCTATAGTAATGCATGAGCTTGAGGTTAAGGCTCACATAGCGTCGAAATGAACAATAGCGCAATATTACATTCCTAACGGTGAACACAAAGGACGTGAGACATTATGCAATTTAGACTTTTTTCTGCGCTTATAATATTTCTTGGCTCCTATCTGCCTTTGGCTCTGATTCTGGCCGTTCAAGACATACCTATCTCTTGGTGGAGTCAACCTTTTTGTAATCCCTCGGATGTGAATGAATGCTTATTCAACCCATTTAAGAATCCTATCCTTTCTGGCGCTTTTTTATTAATTACTTTTTTCGCGGTATTAGGCTCCAACCTTGCACTCCACAAAGTCGAGTACCCATTTACTGCAAAGGTTGCCAAATCTAAGTCTATTCCAAATGATATCATCAATTATGTATTTCCCTATGTTGTGTCATTTATGGGAATTAGCTACTCAGAGCCAGAAAAACTAATCGGCTTCGCAGTGTTTCTTTTGTGGATGTTTGCGATAACATATAAGTCCGGTCAAATTATAATGAATCCGTTATTACTAATGTTTGGCTGGAAATTACATGAAGCTTCGATAGAAATCGATGGGCATAAACGGGAGGTGAGGGTTTTAACGAAAGGAAACCTACAACCCGGGACATATAGCGTACAAAAAATTCAAGATTTTTACGTTGCAAGGAGCAGGGATGACAACTGAATTTAACACTCTTAAGACATTTGATTACCAAAACTCAGAAGTGCAGCTGTGGGTATTCAAGGATAGCGCGTCTCAACGGCGTTTCCGTGCAGTTTACGTTCAAACGGACGAAGAACTGAGCACTCAACTCAAGAACATTGTTGCTCAGAACGTTTCGCATCTCACAGAACATGAAGAATATTCATATATCTCACAGAACAATGAAAATAGCTGTCTTACCATTGATAAGAGTGAAACTGATTTTTCGGTGTTACAAACGTTAGTAGACAGGGTTGCTGCGGAAAATCGCGCCACGGATAAAAAAGATTTACTTAACGCTAAGGGCTACGTCGTAAAGTTTACTGGTTCTAGCGAAACTGTTTATGCTGTGAAACGTTCAACATCAACTTGGAAAACTGGTTACTCAAAGAAGTTTGTGAACATGGTTTTCAGGAACGGAGAGCTTTCCGGGATGGAGGACACTAGCTTCTCTATCGAGAAGAATTTCGACTTCTATATTGTCGAGGACTTAGCTTTCATAACAAACAAACGAGGCTTTGAGTCAGCGATGGGACATAGCGAGTCATATAAGCAGGCATTTAGTCAGCTGCAATCATCGCCCGAATTTAGTGCCTTGTTTACCGACCTATCACCAATCATAGAATATGTTGGGACCAACTCTATTCAATTGCGGAGAATGGCAGTCATTGAACAGAAAAGTGTTTATTCTCAACCAGGCTTCCTACCAACACTCAAAGCTGTCAGTGATTCAAGAAATTGGGGATTAAACTTTGATGAAAGTACCAACAATATAATACCTTGTGAGGATACGGTAAAAACTATCATCCAAGTCCTATTAGATCATCGGTTGTTAAGCGAACTAACATCCAACACTTACGATGTACCTGATGCAAAGCCAGTCTGAATGAACAAAATAGTCAATTGATAATTACTGGGCTTTGCAAACAATTTGCAAACTTTTACACTTCTTCAAATAAATCAAAGGGATAGGCCTTTCGATTTATTTTCAAAATCCGCCGCCTTTGCGGGTGTGCCGGTTCAAGTCCGGCCTCTGGTACCATATCTTCAATACCAATTGTGAAGATATACACAAACCGACGAAAGTCGGTTTTTTTGTGTCTGAAGGAAAGCTAATCGGCACACCCGAGGTGCGCCGTCCGAGTGTCGGCCCAGTCAAAGCCCGGCCTCTGGTACCATATCTTCAATACCAATTGTGAAGATATACACAAACCGACGAAAGTCGGTTTTTTTGTGCCTGAAAATAAGGCTCTACCCCATAAACGGGGGATCAGCACTCACCTTACACGATTGATAACACCATCCCATCCGGTAACCGGCATGCACAATGAGTAATCACTCTTATTCGATAATTTTCTGGTTGCAAAACTTCGGCTCATTAAGAGCCAGAAAGCTGCTCTTCGATTTCCATACTTGAGTGCAATACTCGCAATACCAATACAAAATTTTCTTCAATGGAATAGACCACAAGATGCTGTCCTGCACGTGCTATTCTAACTGGTGACACAAACTCTGTTCGTTCTCGATAAATATATGGTGATTCACTAATAATCACCATTGCATCGATAAGTTCAGCAAAATAGCTCTCAGCTTTCGCTTTCCCATAAGTTTCAAAGGTATACTGGTAAATTTCAATCAAGTCATTGTCTGCAGCAACGCTTCTTTTTAGCTGCACGACTAACTTACTTTCGCTGTATTAGCTCTTACTTCATTTAAAATATCTTCAACAGTTTTATCACTTATTCCGCTCTCAAAGCCTTCTACTATCGCCGCTTGCAGAGCTTCTAGTTTGCTAGCTTTATCTTGGTCTCGGCGAATAAGATCGCGAACATAATCACTTGAACTAGCGTAACGCCCACCGCTAATTTGTTTTTGTACCCACTCGCGCATCGGCTCTGGTACTGAAATATTCATAGTTGCCATAATCTCCTCCAACAAAAATATTGTCGCCAATCTTTATTTTTGCCATTATTTGACAATAATTGCCAAAAATCAAGTTTCGGTGTTATGAGAACATATAGACCATAGATCACGGGACTAGAGCTAAAACATGATTTCAGAACAAGAACTAGTATTAATTGCTGACGCTAGCACTTTCTCTAAAGGCAAAGATATCAGCCAAAAAGGCAAGGTACAGCTACAAGCTCAATCAGTCCTTTAAGAAATTGCTTAGCGATATCGCCGATGAAAACAATAGAAGGCTGAATATGATGAAGTTACTTCGTTCACAGTTTGCCTGTTACTTCTAGATTAACCTCATATGGCTTGCTTGCAAAGTGCCTCTGCAGGCCTATAACCATTTGAATTAAAAACCTATTGTAAACACATACTTTTCAAAATCCGTCGTCTTTGCAGGTGCGCCGTCCGAGTGTCGGCCCAGTCAAAGCCCGGCCTCTGGTACCATCTACGTTCCATCAAATAAAAACCAACTTTCTGCCAGTATGTATGAGCTTATATATTTACTAATCTGAAAATCAAAATTAAGAGCACAAGACAAGTAAATCCAAAATAGCGATTTTACTTCCGTAAGACCAATAAGACCTAAAGTCGATACCACACGATAGAAATTAATACCAAATCACGAAGTAACCGGAATTACCATGTCTTCATCGATTACCAAGGAAGTTTGAACATGCCTAGAAAAAGTTCGTCGTTTATAGACCTTTTATTTGATGCGCCTTGGTGGGTTTCGTTGATAGTGGCAGCTGTTGTTTATTTGATGATTGGTCACTTATTGCCTTCTATCGAAACCGACAATCAACTTATCAATATGATGTTTAACGCTTTTGCTATTAACGCACCATACTTCGCTATTTTCATATTATTCATTGCTCCATTTTCTTATTTCAATACTCGACGCAAGGCAAAGCAATTAGACAATCAGAAAATCATTGGAACGATTCGACAACTTCATTGGCGTAACTTTGAAGAGCTAGTTGCCGAAGCTTATCGCAGGCGAGGTTATCGAGTGACGGAAGGTGGATATGGTGCCGACGGAGGTATTGATTTGGAATTGAGGAAAAGCAATGAACTTATACTCGTTCAATGTAAACAGTGGAAAACGCAAAAGGTCGGTGTAAATGTGGTTCGAGAAATGTTTGGTGTTTTAACGGCTAGCGATGCAGACACAGTCATAATTATATGCTCTGGTAGATTTACCCAGCAGGCTGAAGACTTTGCATCGGATAAATCCATCCAGCTAATTGCTGGAAATGAATTATTGTCGCTTGTTAAGGATGTACAAACATCACCAAAGGTAGAATCTAACAAAGAGACATTATGTCCAAGGTGCGGCAGTGAATTAGTCGAACGACAAGCCAAGCGTGGCAACAATGCAGGTAACACCTTCTTGGGGTGCACGAACTTTCCGAAATGCCGCTTTACTCAATAGTGCTCACTAGAATAGGGGTGACATAGATTGTTCTCTAACTACACATTGCGTTTCGACCCAGTCAAAGCCCGCAATCTCGTAACATCTACCTTTTACCCATTGAATTAACTACATAAGCCCGCGTAAAATCTGCACGACTTTTTCAGTATTACGGATCCAAACTATGCCGATAGAAAGAATTGAAACCAAACAACGTATGAGCCGCATTGTTAAGCACAACGGCGTGATATATCTATGCGGACAAGTTTGTGCCGACGCTACCAAAGGCATTACCGAGCAGACTCAAACCATGCTCGACAAGGTTGATGCCTTGCTCGACCAAGCAGGCAGTGATCGTGAGCATATTCTATCGGCTACCATCTACCTCAAAGATATGCAGTATTTCGCAGAAATGAATGATGTATGGGATAACTGGGTGCCCGAAGGTCATGCTCCAGCACGAGCCTGTGTAACAGCCAACATGGCCAGAGACGCGTTGCTAGTTGAGATATCTGTAGTGGCAGCAGAAAAAAATACGTAGTAGTTGCTAAGCGAGTAGATTCTACAGAAAGAAAAGCAGCACACTTGTGCTGCCTTCTAATTCATCATAAAGACAACAACTACAAGCTATCTAAATCATAGCTGCCGCTTTCAGCCAACGCTTTGTTCACCGGAGCAACTTGCTCGCCGAATAAAGACTCCAATTGCAGTTTGTATTGCTGCCAAGTACCTTCTAAGTCAGACAATCGCTCTAGCGCTCCGCTTTGTGCTGGTGCGCCGGTTCGGTCAAAGTTATCCATTAAGAAGCGCACTTGTCTATCAAGCATATTTGGCCAGTTAATATCGTCTTCAAAGGTTTGATGCTTGGGCTGAACCACTAGCGCTTCCCATTCATCAATGGCGGCAATAATTTGATCTATCGATTCTGCTACGTCGCTGTCTAGCATCACATTATCACTAGTAATTTGGCTGAGCCTACTGCGAACATTGCGCGCTTTTTGAAGGTGCGAGAACAAGTCATTCAACAGGTTTTCGCTTGCCTGTATGCTTTGTTCAACTACCAAAAGCTGTTCAATTTCGACGACTTCTCGAGGATCAGGAAGTACTTGGAATCGACGACTCTGCTTGTGCTCACCCACAGTGATAGTTGCTTTGTACTCACCAGGCATCACTCGTGCACCATTCCATCCACCAAACAGCTTAACGTCTTCAATACAGTTGAGCGGCGCTCGACGAAGGTCCCATACAAATTCGTTGTACCCCTCGTCGGTTGAAGGATGCTTGAAGGTCAATGGACTTCGAGGGTCCTCATTCCCTTTGGCACATTGTTCAAACTCCCCTGCTTCGGAAGAAAGCGTGCGAACAAGCTGGTCGTTACTGTCGAAAATGTCGATACGCAAACTCTGTTCTTCGTCGGATTCTCCCAAGAAGTAGCGGAAGGTTGCCCCGCGTTTTGGGTTACTTGCTTCAGGTTGGCCATTAGCACCACCACCAGCCAGTAATCTAATACCGTCTATTGGGCTAAATTGGAATAAGGCTTCATCTTCAAGGGATTGAGTCACCTCTCTAAGAGGAGCGATATCATCGAGGATCCAAAAGCCTCTGCCCTGTGTGGCTACGACCAAATCGTTACCTTTAACCTGCATATCAGTAATAGGCACCGGTGGTAGGTTGAGGCGGAGTGCTTGCCAATGGTCACCATCATCAAAGCTGACAAACATGCCACTCTCAGTCCCCGCGTATAACATGCCTTCTCGCTCCGTATCTTCACGAACCACTCGAACAAACGCATCTTCTGGTAAACCTTCATCTATGCGTTTCCATCGCTTACCGTAGTTTTCCGTTTTGTAGATGTAAGGCTGATAGTCGTTGAGCTTATAACCTGTCACAGCCACATACGCCTTGCCCTCTGCATGAATGCTTAGCTCAATGGCATTAACCTGCGCTTCTTCGTCATGAGGGGTTATATCTTCCCAATTTTGTCCTTCGTCTCGGGTGAGGTGTAACTTACCATCATCAGCACCAACCCATAGCTCACCTTGGTTTTTGGGTGATTCAGCAATGTAAAAAACCGTGTTGTAGTATTCTGCGCCCGCCTGTTCATTGGTGATTGGGCCGCCATTTAGGCCTTGTTTTTCAGGGTCGTTACGCGTGAGATCTGGACTTATTTCTTGCCAATTAACCCCGCGATCTGTGGTTTTTAAAATGAGTTGAGTACCGTAATACACGGTATTAGCATCGTGTTGCGACACCAATACTGGCGCGTTCCAGTTGGTACGGTAACGCTGATCTCTCACATTGCGACCAAAGACATACTCTGGATAGGGCATAATAGGACGAGTCAACCCAGTGCTGCGCGTGTACTCAGTTAACGTGCCGTTGATTGTGGTCGCATAAATTAGCTCGGGATTGTCAGCATCAAAGGCAATATGTGCGCTTTCACCACCGCCCACGGCAAACTGTTCTTGTATGCCAATACCGCTATCCCACGTGGATGAGGGCGTAGCCATTGTCGTGTTGTCTTGCTGCCCACCGTATAAGTAGTAAGGAGTGAGATTGTCGGTGCTAACGCGATAAAATTGCGCTGTTGGCTGGTTGTAAATACTCGACCAAGACTTACCGCCATCAAAGGTTATCGTGGCACCGCCATCATTAGCATTGATCATGTTTAGGCTATTTTCAGGATTGATCCACATGTCGTGGGTGTCACCATGAGGAAGTTTAACAATCTCAAAGGTTTTACCGCCATCAATTGACTTGTGTAACTGTACATTCATTACATACAGGGTGTTATCGTCATTGGGGTCAACTTTTAAGTGGTTGTAATACCACGCACGCGCCTTAAGAATGTTATCGCCATTCATTAATTTCCAAGTCTTACCCGCATCGTCGCTGCGATAAACACCGCCCTTTTCCGCTTCAACAATGGCATACAAGCGCTTTGGGTTAGTGGCAGAAATATCAATACCTACTTTACCGATCAATTCAGGTAAACCACCTTCTAGTTTATCCCACGTTTCGCCGGCGTCGGTAGACTTGTATATGCCGCCACCTTCACCGCCAGATTTAACAAACCATGGCGTTCTTCCATGGTGCCACATGCTGGCATAAAGCACTCTGGGGTTTGATGGGTCCAGTACTAAGTCAGCGGCGCCTGTATCACCATTGACTTTAAGTACATGTTGCCATGTTTCGCCGCCATCTATCGTTTTATACACACCGCGTTCATCATTCGGTGCCCAAATATTGCCTTGCACAGCTACCCAAGCAATATCCGGATTGGTGGGGTGAATACGAATTTTAGGTATCTGCCCTCTGGTATCTAACCCAACCAGTTGCCAGGTTTCACCCGCATCTGTCGATTTATAAACTCCTTTTCCGTGGCTTGTAGTAACACCGCGAATTGGCCCTTCACCCGTACCTACATAAATCACATTAGGATCTGATGGAGCAACGGCAATGGCACCAATACTACCAACGGCAAAGTCTTTGTCTGACAATGGCTCCCATGACAATCCCGCGTTTAGGGTTCGCCACACTCCCCCTCCAGTGGCGCCCATGTAATACAAGTTGGGGTTACCTTCTACGCCAGCAACCGCTACTGAACGGCCACCTCTATATGGGCCAACGAAACGATATTCCATTCCATCAAATAGGTCTGGATTAATCGCGTCTTCCAAAGCGTAAGTAGGAAGGGTAGGAATTAGCAAAGTGCTAACCGTCATGATCAACGCTGTGAGTGAGCGCAGAGATCTCATAGTTAAATCCTTGTTGTTATTAGCGCGTGCTTTTTATTTGAGACTTTTGATCTAGTATATTGAAAAGTAGATAAATATTAACCACGACTGACGCAAAATTACGGCGTTTTGACGTCTTCACCAGTGCCCTTAGAGGTTCCCACTGGCATAATGGTTGGAATATTGTTCGTGTTACTGTGTCAGCTTATAAGAGATCCACTCATGTCTAACGCTTTTTACTCCTATCTTGTTGCCAACGGGCATGGACTACCCCACGACCCGTTTAAATCTATTATTGCTCCTCGCCCTATCGGTTGGATTTCCTCTAAGAGCAGTCAAGGTGAGTTGAACTTAGCCCCTTACAGCTTTTTCAATGCCTTTAACAACACACCGCCTATCATTGGGTTTGCCAGTGTGGGTTACAAAGACAGTGTGAAAAATATCGAGAGTACTGGCGAATTTTGCTGGAGCATGGCAACTCAACCTTTAGCCGATGCAATGAACATTTCCAGTAAGCCCGTGGATTCAGTGGTGGATGAATTTGCACTGGCAAAACTTGAAACAGGCACGCCTAATGAAGTTAGTGTTCCCTTTGTCGCTGCCAGTCCAGTATCTATGGAGTGCAAACTCACCCAAATTGTACAGCTCAATAATGTGAATAAAGAACCGTTAGACACTTGGGTGGTGTTCGGAGAAGTAGTGGCAGTGCATATTGCTTCAACCCATCTTAAAGATGGCCAATTCCAACTGGTAGATGCCAAACCCATTATGAGAGCAGGCGGCCCTGGTGATTACTTTACCATTAGTAAAGAAGCCGGTTTCTATATGGGGCGTCCAACCTAGCTTAGTATCCGCTTTCTGTACATTACTGTCTCGAAGTGCTCAATAAAAAGCTTTTAACCAAGATTAACAGAAGATTAAAAAGGCCGGTTCTACCACCCCAAAAAGCCGAGACGAGGTAGGAATAAAATACGTCGAGTAGTGATTAAACGCTTCGCCCTTGTAGTAGTATTAAAGTGCAAATAACTAAAACAAAAAGGATAGTTGAATGTCTAGATACTCTCGAGCTGGGTGGGCAAAGTCTCTTTTCGCGCTCTCTTTAGCGGCTTCTGCGACTTCGTTAATCGCTGAAGAATCCGATGTACTGCAATACCAAGATGCATTTAATCTAGAGTTCCCCGCATCCATGCAGTTCATTAACGATGACACACTGATCTACAGTCGTCAGAGCATGGATATTATGACCGATGGTCGTAGTACCAAATTATGGCAAATCGATCTAGACGATGGCTCACACACCCCCTTCTTAACCAGCGAGGGCAATATCGGGCAAGCGACTTTATCTCCAGATAAATCTAAACTAGCGTACACCCGCAGTGTTGATGGAAAAAGCCAATTATTTGTTTACCACTTAACACTGCAAAAAAGTGTGCAGTTAACCAATGTAAATGCTTCTCCTAGAGGTATCACTTGGTCTAATGACGGCAGTCAACTTGCGTTTTCAATGTTTACACCTGCAAGTACAAAGCCCTTATTTACTGATATGCCGGCTAAACCTAAAGGTGCTAATTGGGCTGATAACTCTCGGTATATTGACTCCACACGCTATCGTGCCGATGGCGCCGGTTTTCTCCCAGGTGGGTTCAACCAAATATTTATTCTACCTGTGGACGGCGGTACACCTCGTCAACTGACCAAAGGTGAATTTCCCAATGGTGGAACACTGAGCTTCAGCAAAGATGACGAATGGATCTTCTATTCATCGCCGGGCAACGAGGATTACTCTCTTAACCCACTGAGCTCCGACATATTTAAAGTAAACACAACGTCTGGTGATATAGAGCAAGTTACTTCTCTTGTTGGTCCTGAGTCCACGCCAAAACTGAGCCCTAATGGGAAATGGCTAGCCTTCACCCATGTGAATGACCGCAAGCTCTCGCACCAAGTTTCAACCTTAAATGTGTTGAACCTTGAGACTAACGATATCACTGTGCTAACCCCTTCATTGGACAGAGGAATTGGCCAATTCGAATGGCAAGACAACAGCAAAGCACTGGTGTTTTCTTATGAAGATCACGGTAACGTCAAACTAGCAAACGTTACTCTTTCAGGAAATTTTTCTCCGATGGACGTAGCTATTGGTGGGCAATCTTTCGGCCGTCCCTACACCTCTGGTGAGTTTGCGTTAAGTGAAGATGGTGACATTGTTTATACCACCGCTTCTGTATCTACACCTGCTGATATCGCCTTGTATCGCAAAGGCAAAGAAGACAAAGTACTCACACAACTCAATAACGACGCTTTAGGCCATTTAACACTGGCAAGAGTTGAAGCAATTTCAGTGAAATCTAGTGTTGATGATATCACTATAGACGCTTGGATTGCCTATCCTCCTCATTTCGACAGTAGCAAAACCTACCCACTTATTTTGGAAATACACGGCGGCCCTCACGCAGCATACGGCCCTCACTTTTCTACTGAAATACAGCTAATGGCTGCACAAGGGTATGTGGTGGTTTGGGCAAACCCTAGAGGCAGCTCTTCTTACGGCGAAGACTTTGGTAACTTAATTCATCACAACTATCCGTCACAAGACTACAACGATCTAATGGATGTTGTTGATCAAGTTATAGCTAATGGCTCCATTGATGAGAAAAACCTGTTCATCACTGGTGGCTCTGGTGGCGGAACCCTTACCGCGTGGTCGATTGGTAAAACCGATCGTTTTGCCGCCGCGGTTGTCGCCAAGCCGGTGATCAACTGGATGAGTTTTGCATTAACTGCCGATGCATACCCCTATTTCAGTCAATACTGGATGCCTCAAATGCCTTGGGAAATTGCAGACGAGCTTTGGCAACGCAGCCCGTTGTCACTGGTAGGCAATGTAACCACTCCCACCATGCTACTCACTGGCGAAGCAGATTTTAGAACACCAATGAGCGAAACAGAGCAATACTATCAAGCATTGAAACTACAAGGTGTTGATGCGGCGATGGTTCGTATACCCGGTGCATCTCATGGTATTGCCTCCCGCCCGTCTCGTTTGATTCAAAAAGTGGGAAATATAGTGACATGGTTTGAGCGTTATAAAACCGAAGAAGACGTGGAAGAATAGCCTTAGGTCAAGTTTAGCTATTTAAGGGTGGCTATATCCAAGCCACCCGCGCTATCAATGACAAACAACATTACTTGCAACGCCTGAATAATCTCTTCAGGTTCAGTAACAACAATGACTTGCGAGCCAACTATGAAGAAACTAATCTCTGTTTTTTTAGCAATGAACCTAATTTCCCTACCTGTTATTGCTACCGACTACGTTGAAGGCGAAGTTACTAGTGAACAAATAATGCAGTTTACAAAATTTGAGAAACACAAAGACGATGTAGATTACAGCAGTGAACAAACGGCATTTTTACAATCACTTTCTCAACCTACAGTGGTAAAAGTATTTTTTGGACAATGGTGCCATGATAGTCAACGAGAAGTACCAAGATTGATTCAGCTTTTTGAAAAAGCCAACAATAGCAACATTGAGGTTGTTTACTACGGGCTAGATACCAATAAGAGTGATGCGGCAGGAATAGCTGAAGCTCACGAGATTAAAAAGACCCCAACAATCATTATAGAGCAGAGCGGGCAGGAAATTGGACGGATTCTGGAATTCCCGACGACAGACTGGCCTACAGATATAGAGGCTTTGTTTTCTCAGTAATTTAACGGCAAGAGCCAATGATTGGTAAAAGGTCTAATCATTGGCTCTTAACTCTTTACACAAAAAATGAAAACTTTCAGAAAAACTAAAGAAAATTACATAAAACTATTCGTAATTGCGTTCCATCCACATAAGCTTCATTTTTAAATCTTGAATTTCTTTTTTCGCGTTAGCCAGTTCTTCAACCATAGAATAGCCGTCAACTAAGGTTTCATCAGACGTATTGTTTGTTGGATTGCTATCATGTTGTGCCATGTTTATTCACCACGCTGCTTGTTAGTTCATGAATACCATTATGTAACCACACCTGTAATGTTACATAATTAACAACAAAAACTCCAAGAGATGTAGGTAATAACAAATATAGTTTTGCGGAATGTAGAGTTGACAGTTCCAGCTATGCGACAACATTCACAACAGCAATCATGTTACCACTGCTAGCCCTTAGCATTTGAAGCGCCAATACTGGCTGCTGGTTCAAGCGACAATCTAGAGCAACCGACTGATTCATTATTTATTAAATTAGCAAGCTGCTTCCCATTTTGTTGAATAGCAAGCAACATGAGTCTACGCTTTGTTAAACAAGCTCTAGAATAGGTTACTCGTCCGTGTATAGGCTGTTTGATATTGATATTTGTTCTGTTCGTAACCTGTTTTTTGTTATTTTTGCTTGTAACCTTTCCTCGCCCGTTGCGTGGGCGCAAAGTAAAGATGAAACCGTTCTTTTGCTCAATTCTTATCACCCGCAATACCCGTGGACCAAAGCGCTTACAGATGCCATAAGTGAAACCCTTGAAGGACGCGTGAAATCTGAACACCTCCATATCGATTACTTAGATGGCAGGTTTATGCTCGACGACACTGCCTATCGTGAAACATTGAAGGGGATAATAGAAGCCAAATACTCCAAAATTGATCTAGATGTGATTATTGCCAGTGATGACTACGCGGTTAATTTTCTACTCGAAGAAGGAGATAAGATTTTCCCTCAAGTACCCGTTGTGTATGTGGGGGTGAACTTTCTCTCCACTGAATTAGCAAATCGAGACAATTATGCTGGTATTGTTGAAGGTATGGATATAGAGGGAAATATCAATTTAATACTGGATACCCTGCCCAACACTGAGTCAATAATTCTTCTTAGTGACAACTCTAACTTTGGGCAACATATATCAAATTTAGCCAGTGATATAATTAGCGCCAATCGAGCCAACCAAGGTTGGGAACGCGTGCACTTCGACATTTGGTCTAACTACACGTTACCCACACTTTACGAAAAACTTGGAGCACTTCCCAACAACACAGCAGTGCTATTGGTAGCCATCCATCACGACAACAGCGGGCGTTACTTTTCTTACACAGATGATCTTCCCGAACTTACTGCTGCGTCAAATTCACCTGTATTTGGGATGTTTGGTGCCGTAATGTTGGGAAATGGCATTGTTGGTGGCAATATTAATTCCCCCACAGAGCAAGGTAAACAGGTTGCAACGCTAGCCCTAAATTTGCTTTCAGGCGCATCCATAACTGACTTACCTCAAACGACAAAGGGCAGCTTTTCCCCTAAGTTCGATTATCGCGAACTAAAACGATTCAATATTGATCCACTTCAACTGCCACATGGGTCAACCGTATCATTTAAACCTAACAACGAGCTATTGAGTACAGAACAGCTTACCTATCTATTTGTCGTGTTAATCGTTGTAACCTCACTCGGGATGGTTGTGTACTATAATGTCAGAAGACAAGTTGCCGAAGAAAAAGCAAATACCGACGCGCTAACTCAGCTTCCCAATCGCAGAGCTGCTAACCACTGGTTATCAAAGCAATGGGCACTTTCAATGACAGGTCGAAAAGCTTTCGCCATTGGAATACTCGATATCGACCATTTTAAAAGAGTCAATGACGAACATGGTCATGATATTGGAGATAAAGTATTAGTACACGTTGCAAAACGCGTTCAAAAAGTGCTGCGAAGCAATGACAAGCTTTACCGTTGGGGCGGGGAAGAATTCGTTATTTATTTTGATTTTGTTGACCCCGAAACATTAGACAAAGTTGGAGATCGACTCTTACACGCCATACGTCACACCCCCATTGAACCTGCGGGAACAATAACCGCCAGTTTGGGCATTGCAATTTCCTCTGACTTTGAATCATTAGAAACCCTTCTGATACGTGCAGACGCAGCCTTATATCACGTAAAAGAAAACGGTAGAGACAACCTATTATTAGTGTCAGTCTCCTGACTAGAGCGGCCAACTAAGTTCTACTTTTGCCCCTAAGCCAGTTTGGTTAGAAAGCTTAACTTTGCCTCCGTGTTTATTCATCACAGTTTCTACAAATGCTAACCCTATACCTGCCCCTTGTGCTTTGGTTGTAAAAAGTGGCGTTATCGCATTTTCAATATTCGAAAAACCTGTACCGTTATCTGCGACCGTTAAATACTGATGGGTATCACTTTGGTAGTAGTTTATAGCAATACTTACTCCTCTCCCCTCAACAGACTCTACTGCATTTTTGACTAGATTAATGAGTACCTGTGCCAGCAGCTCGGGATCACCGTAACAGTAGTTATGCCCTGCAAAACTAAGAGCATCGCGGTCGGTTAGCAAAGTACGAGTTTGTTCAATAACATCGTTTAAGTCGAAGCGTACTTTTCTAGGCTCAGGAACCTTAGCCACCTGAGAAAATCGCTCGACAAAACTGAGTAACCCATCAGACCGTGTTTTAATGCGACTCAGTACTGTGCGAAGTTGGTCGTCGTTCCAATGTTCCATGCCAAGCAGGGTTTCAGTCATTGAAGACATGGGAGTAAGGGTATTTCTGAGCTCGTGACTAAGTACTCTAACTAGATTCTTTTGCACTGCTTGTTCGCTTTGTTTTAACTCATTTGATATATCGATAGCGGTAAACAAGTATGCCGATTGATGTTGATAGTTCAGCGAACTGGATTGGCATCGCCAATTAGATACCAAGGCTGGGTGTTGTATTTGATTGCCTTTGACAAGAAAACCAAGGTCAGTCGCACTGACACCTTGCAAAAGACTAACGTCGGCAATGTCGTAGGCGGCCCGATTTGCGTAGGTTAAGATAAGTTGGTCATCAAAAGCGATAATAGCAACGGGTAGATTCTCAAACAGTTGCCCTAACAATACCGACAAAAGTTGCTCGGAATTTACATTGCCTTCCCTACTGCGACCCAATCGTTCGATTTCTCGGCTTAAATCGTCAAGTAACTCAGACTTTCCCTGGTGAGCTAGCCCGACGCCGGACTCTCCCATATGTAAACTCTGTGCGTATACCGTTAATCGCATTATTGATGATGACCAGAACTGCCAACCTCGCCAAGCCAGCCAGCACAGTGGATAGCTCACCACAAACAGGAGTGTACAGATAGCAAGAAGTGACCAGCCCCACTCGTGCGCTAATAAAGCAATCAATGTCAAGAAGAGTAAAACAAGGCAACAAAGAACGGTTTTAATTATAAACTCGAATGAATACCCCCTGTTACTCAATGTCAAAGTCCTCTTTTTCGAGTTGATGCTTTTCCATTCTGCGGTATAAAGCATTGCGAGAAATGCCAAGTGCTGTGGCAGCTTTGCTAATGTGCCCTTGGTATTTTTTTAACGCTTTAATGATCATGTCTAACTCAATATCGTCAAGCGGTCTCAATGTGTCGTTTTCAGGATTATTGTCAGGAATATCTTTTGTTGGCAACATAATATGTGACGGCAGTACTTTTAAGCCCTGACATAAAATGACTGCTCGCTCAATCACATGACTTAGCTCGCGGACATTACCGGGCCACGAGTAGCTTTTCAAAACGTCAACAACGTCGTCTGACAGTTGTATATCAGGTTTATCATATTTGGCTGTAAATTTAGACACTAAGCTCTTGCTCAACGGCAGAATATCATCCAGACGGTCACGCAATGGTGGCAAGGTCAAAACGAAGGTGTTTAATCGAAACATGAGATCTCGCCTAAATGCGCCTGTTTCAACCATTTTATTAATATCAGCATTGGTGGCACTGATAACCCTAACGTCTGCCGTATGTGTTTGGCTTGACCCAACAGGCTCGAATTCTCCGCTTTCCAATACACGAAGCATTTTAGGTTGAATCGCCGAAGGTAAGGTGCCTATTTCATCCAAGAACAAAGTACCTTGTTGCGCAAGCTCAAATCGCCCTTGACGATTTTCTCTGGCGTCGGTAAAGGCTCCTTTCACATGACCAAACAACTCACTTTCGAATAAATTGTCTGGAACGGCCCCCATATTTACCGACACAAAAGGCGCATTTCGACGCCCTGACATATTGTGAATTCGTTGGGCCAATAACGATTTTCCTGTACCATTTTCTCCCAATATCAACACACTGGCCTGAGTGTCAGCAACTTGCTCTATCACGGTTTCAAGAGCTTTCATTGGAGAAGAGTTAGCAACCCATGTTTCTGTATTAGAAGCTTGGTTTTGCTTACTTACTTTAGATAAGGGTGAGGCGCGGTGAATGTATTTTTCGACCAATTGCAGTAGCTTTGCATTACTCCATGGCTTCTCTACGAAATCGGCAGCACCGGCTTGAATACCTTTCACTGCCAACTCTATGTTGCCCCATGCAGTCATAAGTATGGTTGCAATACCCTGTTGTGTCAGTTGGGCAAGTAACTCTAACCCTTCGAAACCGCTTGTAGTATCACGACGAAAGTTCATATCAAGTAGCACTAAACCGGGTTTATGCTGCGCTGTTACGCGAGCAAGTGCTTTCGGGCCGTCAGCCTCAAGTACCTGATAACCGTGATTGGAAAGCAGCATAGATAACGCAAGACGAATGTCTTCATCGTCATCAACCACAACTACTATTCCTTTTGATTGTTGCATAAAACTCCTTGAAGAACGGTCTCACTGATCCACTCATGAAACCGCCATAATGTGGAAAAACAGCGAATGTGTCTACAGCTCTCTTAATACCCGCATTGGATCTTTACGAATAACCATCCAGCTCGGTAACGCGATAGAAATCAACATAACTGCAGCGAGAGTCATGTTGATGAACGCAGTGGCATGCCAATCAAAACTCGGAGCACTCTCGAAAAATCCAACAAAGTACTCATAGGCACCTAGCGCTGCTAACACCCCAAATCCTAGACCAATCACAAGTATCCAGATGGAATCCTTTACTAAAAGCTGAAGCAACCTACTTTGCTTAGCACCTGTGGCCATGCGCACCGCTAATTCGTAGCGTTTCTGACTGGCGGTCATTTGACTTAATCCCGACACGCCAATAGCCGCAAGTACTAAAGTAAGCACGGCAAGCCCTGAAACAACATACATATTCAAACGCGTAGCCTCGGTTACAGTATTCCAACGCTCTACCATAGCGTCGACTTGCAGTTCAGTAAGGCGTGGGTCCATTCCATTCAGCAAGGGTTCAACCTTATCCAAATCCAAAATCTCTCCTTGGGGCATAATCACAACAGCAGACAACTGATTAAAATTAATTCGCGTTGGTGATGGGAAATAAATCTCTGGAGCATCCACATTTAACGCGCCAGTAGGCATTGGGAAAGTATCTTCTACAATTCCGACGACCTGAAAGATATCTTCAGGCTCATCTCCCATTTTAACTTCTTTACCCACCATTGATTGCCACGTTTCATTGCCGGCACGATCAATAGCAAATGACTTTGAGATTAGAATCACAGGCGTATCAACATCTTCGGTAGACAAGTCGCGACCGGCCAGTAAAGCAATATCAAACCTAGACAACATATCTTCGGCCCACATCATTGGCCGTATCATCACAGAGTTGCCCGTATCTGGATCGGGATAAGCGCTCATGGTCACATTACTGGTTAACGGCAACGCATTAATGTCGAACACCTCTCCATTTAAATTTGATAACCGCTGAACAAAGTCGTTTCGCAGTTGTTGCCACTCGCTTCCGCGATACTGCTCGTAGTCTTCCAACGACGACTGCCACACATCGTCACTCACGTCCATTCTCACTTCGTAAGCATTTGGCATGCTGTAGCCCAAATCTGTGTAGGTATTATTGAAGCTGTCTTTTACCGATATAGCAGCGCCAGAAAGTAACACACAGGCTAACGTAAGCTGGACAATCATCAGTAGTTTGCTCACTGTTTGTTTTTGTTGCGCTGGTGTGCCTTTACCACTGGAATTTAAGCTATCAGTGAGCGCGGCTTTATCTAGATCAACAAGTGAAATAGCCGCAAATGCGAGATTAATCAAAGCTATCACTGCAAGCCCAATAAACACACTGGTCGCATCTACTGATATTTGATCCAACAAAGGCAAATTGTCTCCGGCAAGGGTAGGTAAAATTTTGATGAGCCAACCCGCAGCAAGTAAACCCAGCACGGTTGCCATCAAAAACATGGGAAGATTTTCAGTAAATACCAGACTGCGGAGCTTCGCTATCGACGAACCCATACAAATTTGAATTGCAAACTCTTTACCACCGCTTTGGTAGTGGGCAATGAACATATTGAGTAAATTTAAACACGCCATAATCAAAAGGCTGAACATGGCGAACAGCAAAACAAAAACTAACTGCTGGCTATCGCCAATGAAAGCGTCACGATAGCTAATGACCTCACCCGAAACCGTTTTGCTAAGCAAAAACTCTCTCGCTCTATCAATGGTAATTTCAGTGTTAACGTAATCGACAAACCACTGTTCTAAATCAGTAGGAGAAGGCAGTGCTCTTGCCGGTCCGCGAACAAAGGTGATTGGGCCAAGGTTCAAAATAATAGCATCCGGCTCTGCCAGCGTTTCTTCAAGCGATTCAAATTGCCAAACTTGCTCGAGTAGTTGCCCGCTCAAACTCACTTGATTCATACTTGTCAGGTCATCGAATACACCAAAAACAGGGAAGTCAGCACCTTCTAGTCGAATAGTTTGACCTGTCATATCGCTGATGCCACCGTAGGCCGATTGCCACAGGCTTTTTGATATCCAAACCCCTTCTTCAGCGTTTTTACTATCACTACCAATGCCGGTAATGAGCTCAAGCCCCAACACTTCGGGAGAACCAGAAGCAGCGCTAAAACTCGTGACCGGAATATCGCTGCTATTAATGGTTGCGGTTCCGCCTCCGGGAGAAATGTAGCCCCACGACAGTTCGTCACTCAACAATGACTTTGCCGAAGCAACCCGTCTTGGATCACTAAAAAAGGGAACTGACAGACCTTCATTGAAAGCCATTTGCAACTCAACTTGATACAGATTCTCTTCGTTAATATCTGGTAAGGGCTTAAACAGCAAGGTGTTAGCCACAGCCATCACTGTAAGTACTGCCGCCAAGGTTAAGCCCAGCGTGACAATGAGCGGCAGGCTTAAACGGGGCAGTGTAAATATGCGCGATATCCCTTGCTTAAAGGCATTAATGTGTAATCTCATGCTACGTCCTTCTCATCAGCCCCACGCAGTTGCTTTTCACCCACAACCTTGCCGTCTAACAACTGAATTTGGCGGTCAGCCAAGCCGCTGTAGCGACTATCGTGAGTCACCATAACTATGGTTGCACCTTGCTTATTGAGTGCCATAAGTAGCTTCATTACCGCATCACCATTTTTGGTATCTAGGTTTCCTGTAGGCTCGTCAACGAGAATAAGATCAGGGTTT
>JALUXV010000020.1 GCA_027013165.1 Alteromonadaceae bacterium | reverse complement strand
CTGAAGGCTTGGTATTTCACTCAGATAGAGGCTCACAATACACGAGTAAGCGCTATCGTAGTTTGCTGGCTACTTACGGAATAAGAGCAAGTATGGGTGACGTTGGGGCTTGTTGGGACAATGCTGTAGTGGAGAGATTTTTTGGTTGTCTTAAGCATGATTTGCTGTTCAAAGTACCGTAAACGTCCGGTAATTCCCACATTCAATTCATAAGTTAGCTACGGCATGGTTTTCTTTTTTTCTAAGGAGAATGACCATGCAGCAATATCAACGAAGAGACGTGCAAGACTGGCTCAATTTATTCGAGCAGCAAAAGCAAAGTGGACACGTTACCTCACCAGACAAGAAAAGAGACTGCCGTTGCTCAATCAGCTTCACGCATGGCTAATGAAATCAGTTCAACAAGTGCTACCGAAAACCAAATTAGGTGAAGCGATACAATACAACTTGAACCAATGGGAAAAACTGGTGCGCTATACACTTGATGGGCGACTAAGCATTGACAATAATCGCGCTGAGCGCGCGATTAAACCGTTCGTCATAGGTAGAAAAAACTGGCTGTTTAGCCAAACTGCCACAGGCGCAAACGCCAGTGCAGTGCTCTATAGCATCATCGAAACCGCAAAGGCCAACGACCTCAATGTGTTCGAGTATGTGATGTCTTGTCTTGATGAATTGAGCAAGCCCGACAACGATATCGAGCAACTGCTGCCATGACAGTTTGCTAAGCGTTAGGTGGGATTACCAGACGCTTACAAAGTACCACAACCCACAAGCGAATTTATGAAGCAAGATGTCGTCGACTACATGCGATATTACAACTTAGAACGTCTACATACATCTAACAAAAATATGTCTCCGATCAACTATGAAATGTCCTTTAGAAAAGTATCTTGAAAAACTTGTGCAGAACATTCTCTCATGTAAAGAGAACACCATGCAGTAGCTAACCTATAAATTGAATGTGGGGATTACTGGACGCTCACCTTTCATACACATATCCGAGCCAACATATGAACGGGAACATTTACTATATCTTTGCATCCAGTAACAATTCTCAGGTAATTAGAAATAGCCTGTGTTTGACAATTAGCGATAACTGCAATTTTCATAGTTTTTTTCCATTTTGCTGACTTTATACTTGAAACTTAGGTTTCTCAGTTACTCGCTAGTTAGTATTTTTTTTAAGAGCGGGAAGCAACTTTCTTGGAGTTTAATGTTTCTATATCTTGCTTTTTTTTCATCGTCAGCAACTTCCTCTGTATCAGTAACCGCTACATATTTGACTCCAACGCTATTGCTCACTGCCCAAAACGCAGGATTTCCATAACATGGAGGAAAAACTTCGACTACTATCGCGCTGGGTTTGCAAAAAGACGTGTTGGCCATTGCAGCACCGTGAGCACCCAATACAACATCTGCTTGTGCAAAACATCTCATCTGAGTAGCAACAGCTACTTCAGCGCAATCTATAATTTGAACAACGTAACCCAACTGAATCAACAACTCTTCCACTTGAAGACTGTTGACTATGACGCGTGAGTCAAAACGCTTTATGACTAATGCAACCTTACTATCACTTTGCGCTTCCACTATTGAGCCAATGGGACTTCTGATAAACTTGATAGCATCGGTATGGCACTTATAACTTGGATGTGGGACAGGACTACTATTTTTACCGTCTAAGAGTAAACGTTCAAAAGAAAAGCAAGAATTTGGTTCAATCGGTACGATATCTTTAGTTGTAACCCCGTATAAAGCCAATAACTCTTTTTGCCAAGCCTTTTCTGGCTTGTGACATACCACTTTACCTTCTCTTTTAAGTAGCCTTGGAATGGTATCCAGCAGCCAATGGGCATAGTTTCTCTCGAAAAACCAATCCGCGATAAAAGTAGAAGTATTTTCATGATGTACGCAGGAACTTAAAAGTTGGTTTATGTTCGAGTGCAGTGCCAGTAGTGGATAATACTGACTAGATATCTCCTCTAAAACTCTATTTTTTGAATCAAAAAACACAAAACCCAAATTAAAGAGCGCAACAACTTTTACATCGTTCAGGTCAAAACGCGCTATTGCGGCAGATAACACATCGCGCTTTTTTTCATATTGAGGTATGTAGCTGGGTAAGGGGCCTATCGATAAAGATATATCCCGTCGTGAATCTGTCCCCCCAGCCAACTCTCGTGAAAAAGCTTCTGAACTCGTTGTTTGGAACGCATACTCACCTTTTAGCTTTACGACAACATCTATGGCCCACGTTTTTTGTTCTGTATAGGAATGGGGTAAAGAAATATTTAGTTTGTTACTAATTCTTTGTAGTTCGGCTCTTCCCTGTGAAGTCGACCAATTAATATTGAAGGAGTCACTCATTGGTAGATAGCTTTTTAATCAGTTCGGTAAGATTGATGTTTTCAAACTCAAAATTTTCAGCGCTCTTCATTTCGTCGGAGTGCTCTAGGAAGCTTTCAACATTTGACAGATCAAACTTACTTAACAATCTAGGTGATTTTTCCCACCACTTAACTTCGCGAAGTGCTGCAATTATTTGCTCCGGAAAACGATACTTCACAACTTTAGCGGGATTTCCAGCTACAATTGCATAATGAGGAACGTCCTTTGTTACCACTGCATTTGCTGCAATAATAGCTCCATCATGTACTGTTATGTTCCTTTTGAATGTAACGTTATCAGCTATCCATACATCGTTGCCAATTCGAACACCGGGTTCATTTGGCACATCGTAGCTCTGTAACGGTGTCACTCCAAAATCATTCTCAACTAGCCTCTTTACATTACTACCGTATGTCCACGTAGATGTAGTAACTCTATCAGTAGGATGACTTTGCCCCATTATTCTGACGCCAGTACCTATAGAGCAGTACCTACCGATTGAAGATTGGCCGAGTATACTCCCCTGTACGATATACGAAAAAGCACCGATAAAAACTGAACCATCCCAGCTAAAGCTTGATTCAGGAATCCTAGCGTAGGCTTCAGCATTGACACTATTAATTACATTTACAATCTTACCCTCGGAATCACCGTGATGGAAATGAGGCCGAAGATATATTCGGTTTGATGTCAATGCTGTCAAAAACTCATCAGTTATCTTTATTCTCAAAGCAACTTCTCGTAGTCAAAAATTTCAAAGTCGTCAGAATAATAATCATTTATTAAAGATTTTGCCCTATCACTAATGCCCGAAAAATCTTTTTCGCCTTCGCTTTGGTTTAATTTTGAAACCCTTGGGCTTGACACTTTTTTTATCCCTATTACCTCGTAAATAAACGACAAACTTTCGTCTAGAGTTTCTAGCTTACCGAAATAATTAACTAATAAACCAGATTTATCGCATAACCAATGACTCTGAGGAAAGAAAATGTTATCTGGTCCCGGTCGACGTTTCCAAACTTCGGACAATACAAAATCGTTGAAACTGTCAAACTCGAAAAGTTTACTTTTGAGTTCTGATGGTGTTCCCTCCCATTGCTTCAAAAAGTTAAAGGTGGATAACAATCTGTCTGCCGGGTTACGAACTATCGAAAATGTAAAAAATTTAGCCCAATCTTTGCTCCCAACGATGGCTTTCAGCTCTCGTGCAGGTATATGTTTATAAAGACCATATCTATTTCGATATAAGGGTTGTAGCTTTTCTCCGAAAGCGGTCCCCCCTATTTCAAGATCGCAATAACTTGTATACTTGGATAATGCATTTGTTACTGAAGTTCCTGCCGCTTTTGGCACATGGACAAAAGCGAAACCAAATGTGTTGTTGATTATAGCCACTTACGTTAATCCACTTTCGCCGACGTAAATACGCCAACTGACTCAAATATTTTTCGCATTTTCTTTACACCATTCTGGTGAGAAAAGTTTTCACTCGCAAGTATCTTGCTATTTTCACTGAATTGCTCCCAGAGCCGTTTATCATCATAAAGTTTTATGATGGCTTCTATCCACTCGTCGACATCGTTTGCGATAAGAGTATTAATCCCGTTTGTAAGCCCTGTTCCTTCAGCTGCTACGTCCGTAAGAATGGTTGGAGTTGAGTAGGCTAGAGCATCTAAGACCTTACCTTTAATCCCAGCGCCAGAAAGAAGTGGCGCGATAAATATCCTGTGCTGGTGATAAACAGCATCAAGTGTTTCCGCGTATCCCTTCACTTTAATATTATCACTTTCAAAACTGTAGAAATTTTCGGGCATTTTACTGCCGTATATGTAAAAAACAATGTCAGGTCGTAAAGCTTTAAGTTTTGGCATTACCTTTTTAACCAAGAAGTCTACAGCTTCAGTGTTTGGTGTGTGATTATAGCCTCCAAGAAACGCAATACCTTGTCGCTCATCAAATTCAGGACCATTGTCTCTCGGTTCAACGATCCAAGGGGTGAGTTGCATATTTAAGCTTTGAGCCACATGGCTTGATATCACTGCTTGTTCAGTAGTATTGTAAGTAAGAACAGCGTCAACTTTTTTACATACGTCCAACTCTTCGTCTCTAGTCAGTAGCGCCTGCTCCAAAGCGCTATCGTCACTCTTAACTAAAGCTGCACGAATCTCTCTTAGGAAATGAAGGTCAGCATTATTGAATAGGATTGGTTTGTTCGCCAGTTTTATTGTGTCAACATACTTTTTAGCAACATCATATCGCGTTATATATACAGCATCCATTTCCTCTAATCTGCGCTGCAAAACATCTTCCAATGAATAATAAAAAGGAACGTAAAGCACCTCAACACCCATATTTTGCAACGTTTTAGTATATTTCCCCATTGGAGCTAGATTTTGAGGTACAAAAGTGACTTTGAACCCTAGTGCTAGCATCATCCTAATCTCCTGCAATGCGGCATGACTACCGGCATCTACACCAGCCATAGGGGTTGCATAATCTATTACTAGAATTCGTTGTTCAACATTCCTATCTTTTTCTAACTGGAGGCTTGTCAAAGAAGGCTTGACACCATCTTTATATTGGCTAAACCACTTTCTTCTGAAGGTTGATTCATTCCTTTTTTGATATTGTTTCAAACCTTTAGTTACATCCGTACCGTGTGATTGGCCCTCAAAATGTATAACTTCGGAATGGGGTACATAGAGTGCTTTATAACCTGCATTAAGAACTTTAAAAGAAAGATCAGTATCTTCGTAATAACACGGTGCATATTCGTCGCTGAACATACCAACTTCTTCCCAAACACTTCGTTTTATGCATAATGCTGCACCAGTAACATAGTCAACTTGACGGACATAATTCCAAGACGGATCGTACGGGTTTCCATCTCTACCAGCATTCCATGGTTCACCATTTCCCCAAACTATTCCTCCGGCTTCTTGTAACGTCCCATCGAGGTTAAGTAACTTGGACCCTGTGATGCCAACCATAGAATCTGCTTCGTGCTGAAGAATTAACTCATCCAACCAAAAACTTTTAACTTCAGTATCGTTGTTCAGAAAAACAATATAATCGCCTTTCGCCATTTTTGAAGCTTTGTTACAACTCCTTAAAAATCGCAGGTTTTCAGTGTTCCTGGACACAACTAGATTACTGATCACATCTTCAGCTTGTGCTGTTGTATCGGTAGAACAATCATCAGCTAAAATGACTTCAAACGTCGTTTTATTGAATGCCAGTATCACCGATGCAATACAATGGTAGGTTAGCTCGAACTTGTCATAGGCAGGAATAATGATCGAAACCTTAGGGTCCTCAATTTCTGGTAGTGTGAGGTGTGGAAAGTTTTTTCTACCTTGATATCCTTCGACGACGACACGATGAGCCACCGCGATACTATCGATATCCCTGTTGTCACCTATTTCGTTTAAATGTAGCGTCAACGATTCGTAACGACTGTCAGCGCTGGGAGGTCTAGATATATAGCCAGGGATATTTCTACTGTGATTCAAATACTGCCAAGGAGTAAGTATAGGATCACCCTTTACCTCCAGTTTCCCATAGCTAGCTGCTTCTCCATAGACAAAAACATTTACAGTGTGCGCTCCATTATCTAAATATTTAGCTGGTACCCAAATAAAACCCGAACTAAATGATAGGCTTTTGTCATAAGCAAACTCCCCTATAATTTCGGTTCCAATACGAAATACAAATGTTTGATTTGTACTCTCTAAGACATAATTATGAATAGAGAAGGATAATTTGTTTCCAGTTAAACTGTCTAAAACCACAGAAGCGGAAGCTTTAACGCTTGTAACTTTGAAACTTGACGTTGCAATTACGGCTTCCGACGCTTTGCACTTGACAACCAGAGAGCTTCCTTCCTGCATTAACTCAGTATTCAACTCAATTTCGAATCCATGATTACCGACGTTGATCGAATTGGCCTTGAGGTCCTGCCGGAATATGTTCCCTATTCCAGTTCCCAATAGACAACCATTTTCATCACATACGACAATCGCTAAAGGTGCCTCATTGCCTAACTCAGCTGCCCACCCACTTAACACCCCACCTTCCAAGTGGTCAATACTACCTACTAAACTAGAGTTATGGCGCAACATTTTTATCCCTGTAAATATAACCACCCGTAACAAAACTAAGCTATTTACGACTGATAATTTCAAAAATCTAATAGCTTTGTATTCTATTCACTTGATGCCGACTCTTCAACAATAGTGTCACCGGGGTTATTGTCATTTTTTTATTTTCGCTTGCCTGTTAAACTAACAATTTTCAAGAGTGTCGGGGATTAAATGGCTAAAATTAAACTTGTTGCCATTGCGAAGGATGAAGGGGCTTATCTTGCAGATTGGGTTTTTCATCACTTGTATTTTGGTTTTGACGAAATAGAAGTACATATTAACCGCAGTAGTGACAACACTGATGAAATAACAAAACTGATTGGTAGCAAGTACTCCAAAGTACGTTTCATCAATGCCAACTGGGTAGATATTGCTCCAGACACAGTGCGCCGTGTCATGCAGTATACGATTTATTCAGAAGCTTATTGGAGGGCGAAGTATGAAGAAGGTTTTTCTCATATCTGTTTTCTCGATATCGATGAGTTTTGGACACCGAAAGACTTCTCCAGTTCAATACATCACCTAATCGAAAGTTTGGGTACTTTTTCAACTTTATCATTTGGTTGGATAAATGTAATCAACGAAAGTGAGTTCCAAAGTTACCCTAGGTTGTTTTACGGCTATAAAGACACTGCCGTTAAATCTATTATTAATCTGGATAGCCCAATTACTAGGATGCAGTTACATCTACCGGAATTTGACCAAAATGCAAGCAACTTCTGTGGCTCTATATTGGCAGATGGTAACAACATAGAGTGCCCGCCAAAGCAACCTCAACATCTTACTGCGAGCCTAAGAGACAAAGACTACCCAGCTTACATTCATCACAGAATGTTTCGTTCCCAATTAGAGTACACAGCGCTATTGTTACGAGGAAACCCTCGAGGCAATACACCGTTTAAAATGAATCGACCAGGATATGTCAAAAACCATGCAAAGCTCATTCAAATAGAACACGATGAGAATGCCTATAATAAGTATGAACAAACAAGAACAGAGTTTATAAAGAACCTTCAGATCAATGACGCTTTAAATAACGCACAAGAGTTTATTAGAACAAAAGCTGAAGATTCCATTAATGCTCTTGAATACGGTATCAATAATGCAAATCCCGAATTTTATGAAGGGTTGGTTAGAATATTTAACAATTTAGACAGTGAGCGCGTAGAAATTGCCAGACAGGAAATACTCTCAAAAACGAAAACAGTCAAACATGTTTCCAGTAAGGTGAACAAAATAACACTTAAATCTGTGTTAAAGAAACTTATGCGCTGAACTAGACATTCAGCGCATTATCTATTTTTTTACTGATTTCATTGATAGTGGGGCCATGAGGCCTCAGCTCTAACGCCGCATTGATTATGCTCCTAGCATCTTCATAATCACCTCTGCGGTACATGAGATCGGCAATATCTCTTAAAAATTCTACGTTCTCATAATTCGGCATGCGTTGTATTTGACCTCTTAGAAACCATTGCTCCTGTGGTACATCAATTTCTAGATTGAGCATTTCAGCCAATTTGAGCAATTCGAAAGCCCGGTTATTTTTTAATACAGCATCACTAACCAATTGAACAATAGCGGAATATACCTTTGGCTTGTCCTTTCTCAATTGGGTCAACAAATCGTGCATCTGCACATTCAATTGCATTGCCGTTACAGTAGTTTGTCTCGTTTTTTTAGCCGAACTACTAGAAGCTACATGATTTAGTGCAACGTCAATTTGCTTTCTATAATTAGAGTTAACTAGTGCTTTAAGGTTGTTGTCTATTAATTCGGGAAGACGCTGTTCCAACCCCTGCTCGTCATTTAAGTTATCGGAAATACTCTGAAAATAGACATCTATTTTTTGATTAAGTTCTTCGTTTTCCTTTCTCACCACAAAATTCAATAACCGTTTTAATTCTAGAGCATGTAGAGGATAGCTTTTGTTCAAAAAAACCGTATCTAAGTCAAAATTATTATTGATTTCATCATCTAACTTACCAAGAGCACGCAAAAACAAGCGCTGTATTGGAATACTTTTTAGGGTCTTGTCGCAATAACTCAGAAGGAGTATATTTCGTGTTCCATGTAAATCCAGCCAACGAGCATGATCATAACTCGTTAAAGCAGAAGCTTCTGTCCGAATTTGGTTTTTACAAAACTGAGAGACAGTTAAAGTATTAAAATGCCGTTTTATAGACTGGTTATAGTATGAGAACATTGCTTCAACAGGCTCTCTGTAGAAAGATATAACCTTGTACGACAAATCACCGACAATTTCTTTCAATTTATCAGGTGAATAAAAAAGAGACTCCGCAGAAAGTAACAAGACACAGTTGTGTTTCTTAGCTTCCTCAATACAAGTATTTAGATAATTTTTGGCGTTATCGAGTTCATTCTCCATCAAGGCCTTTCCGAAAGAAGAATGTCCGCCAGAAATTCCATTTTTATCAAGGCCATGCTCTGGATAGTAGAAACCAATCTCTCTAAGTGACTTTCTGTTTTCCAAGCAAAATTTTTGAATCGCGGATGAACCAGTTTTGGGGGCACCGATATGAAATACTACTTGCTCATTAGTAAGCTGAGGAAAATGAGGAAAGCTTACTTTCCCTTTTCTTTTAAATAAATTAATCATTTACTATTCTCAAAGAAAAATCTTCATGCACTCGTGTAAGATTTGGGTTGTATGCTGGATCACAGTCCAGAATGCTTGACCATCTTTCTCGCATGTAATTTGCCTCTTTGTTAAATCGCGCTATTTTTTCTGGTGAATCTTCGCTGCCACGTGAAATAGATTCATGATGATATAGCTCTGCAGTAGGCGTAAATATATTTCGAAAACCAGCCTCCCTTACTTTCAAGCAAAAATCGACGTCATTAAATGCGACGACTAACTCTTCTTCATTCAGTCCGCCCACTTGAAGAAATATTGATTTCTTCACCAACAAACATGCAGCAGTAACAGCAGAGATTTCTTGAGTCAGATACAGTCGAGTATGGTAACCCGGCTCTTCTTTAGCAAAATACTTATGAGAATGACCCGCAACACCACCGATACCCAAAATAACCCCTGCGTGTTGAATTGCACCATTTGGATAGTAGAGCTTCGCTCCGACGCAGCCAACTTCTGGCCTTATTGCGTGTCGAACCATGTTTGATAACCATTCGGGGTTTATCACTTCAATATCGTTGTTAACAAGACCTATCAATTCACCTTTCGCATGCTGCACAGCAAAGTTGTTTATCGCTGAGTAGTTAAAACTATGATCCCAACGGAGCAATTTAAAATTCTCGTGTTCTTTATAGTGAGCAAACAACTCCAGCGTTTGTTCGCATGTAGTCTGGTTGTCAATAACTAATACTTCAAAATTTGGGTAATCTGTTTTCTCATAGATACTCTCCAAGCACTGTTTGAGTATTTCATAGCCGTCTCGAGTTGGAATTATCAAGCTGACGAGAGGAGGTGGGCTAGGTATAGACCAACTAATGTTGTATGTGTTTGGGAAACGTCCACGGAAGACTTTAGCATTAGCATCCCTTTTAGCAACAAAATCTGAAATTGCATTAAGACCCGCCTCAGTTGTATAGTCTTTTGCGGCACTACTGACTGCAGTAGAACCTCGGGTTGCTCTCCAATGATACAGAATTTGGGGAATATGAAAGATTTCATCGCCTTTTAATCCATCTACAAACCTAAGCAACAAATCATGATCCTGGCTACCTTCTACCCCGGTCCTGAATCCACCAATTTCTTTTAATCGAGCGGTTTGTAGCGCTACCGGGTGACAAATATAATTTTGACTTAATAATAAAGCTTCATTCCAATCGGGCTTAAAATGTGGTGATTGACGATAGCCTTCCTCATCAATCTTGTCCTCATCTGCATAAACTAATTTAATTCTAGGATCAGATTGTAGCTGAATTGCAAAAGCCTTTAGCGTATCCTGACTGAGTAGATCATCATGATCTAAAAGTACGCAAAAATCGCCTTCGGCTAAGTTTAACGATTGGTTTGACGACGTTGATATATGGCCATTCACCTTACTCAGGTGTACCTTTACTTTTTTCGGATACTGATTTTGAAAGCTCTTTAAGACACCGATTGTATCTCTGTTAGTAGAGGCATCGTCACAAATGCATAGTTCCCAATTACTATAGCTTTGCTGCGAAACACTTTCTAGTGTCTCTCTCAACAAATCTGCCGGCGTGTTATAAGTAGGAAGCAAGATCGAAAACTTAATGTTTTCCTCGATATGCGCTGACGCTAACTTAGCCCAGTATTGAGACTCTGTTTGCTTAATCCAATCTTGATAAGAGTGACCTTGAGCAGTGGACTTACTTAGCTGAGCACGGTATTTCTCATAGATCCCATCTGTTGAGTCTTTCTCTCCTAGCCCCCTTAAACCTTTCTTAATTCTTGGCAAAGCAACCGAAGCAGGTACCTTTGTCAACATCAAATCTGAAAGAGAAAACTGGCCAGCCACTTCACATGGATCAAATCGCAAACTTGTAGTCGGTTTTTGTATAAACAGAAAAATTGAAACTAATGCGTGGGAATCACTCGTAACTGATACCGCTGAAAGCTCTTCTTTGCCTTCGTCACAAGGCAAATAAACCTTTGCTGTAAATTTGCTAAATTCCAGAGACTTGAGTCGAAAGCGAAACAAATAGAATCCCGGTGATATTGTCTTTTTAAGCCTCCCCCGGGGCTTTAGTACTAATTGTGGGTCAGATGATGTAGAGAGGAAATTAAAGGGTTCGTTATCAACTCTATTTTTCACTACATTTGACAATGCATTGACGCTTAATCGTAATGCCAATTTCGTAGCTATCGTTTTGAAATAGCGGTTTGGTATCTTTTTAGTCCAATTCATAAAATGCTCGTTAAAAGTGTTCCTTGAGGAGCTTTATCTTTTGTCCCAAAGGAACGACATCTCCTTGCACTTTCAAAGAAAGTATATCATCCGGACGAGCATCAATCTGCTCCAACCTAAATCCAAAGCCACACTTTCTATTACTTGTATGACGTTGTACATGCTCTGCAACTATATTTACATTTGCTTCAACAGTTTCTACAGTTCTTTCATTTAAGATAACGTCTACATTAGCTACTTCCGTCTTTCCTAACCAAGATGCCCACCCAGTCACTACCCCGTTCTTCACAGATACAATGGCTCCGATACTTCTGACCTTACGCGTTGCTGCGAGATATTGTGCAGGTTCGTTGTTAATGAAATCCACCGCAGCCGCAACGCTCTGTTTATCTTTATCAAAGCCAACAAAATTACTGACCGCTTCCACAAAGCCAGTCGGGTACATTCTAATTTTCTCTACAGAACACATCAGAACCGGCCGTTTGCAAGACGCAGCAAAATCGATAATTTTTTTGTATTGCTTTAGAGCGTTGTCCATCGAGTTAAAAAGGTTTGCATTACTGTTAATCGATATTTTATTTCTGTTAGCAATCGCCAAAGGATCTCTAAACACGCAAATGTAATAGGGATTTCGGGTGGCTCGATGAATTTTGGTTATATTATCAATCGCGCTGGGACGTTTGAACGCCCAAACTTCTGATCGATTTTCTTCACTTAGGTCTATATTTCTCGTAAGAAAGGAATTGAATTTTTCTGCAATTCCCGCGTCTTCAAAAACTGGCGGAAGGGCATTGTGCATTTCTACCCCTAGGTGATATAGAACCCCTGCAGCTATAGAGGTACCACCGCGAGCACTTCCCAATACGACAATAGTTTTTTCATTTTCACTGGTAGACAGTTCGTTGTGGAAAAGTGTAATTCCTTTATTGATTAGTGTATCCAATCAAAACCTCTTCTTTGTATGTGCATTAGTCACCTTAAGTGATTTACAGGAAGGCTAAATATACTTGCTAGTGGCAGTAAAACTGAAGTCATAAATTAATAGAAAGTTGTCTATAAGAGATGAACTAGAACCTTAAGCTTCATCACTAAGACCAAACAGAGCGCAACTGACATAGTAAAAAAGCATTATGGATTAGAATCAGGTCACCGTGTTTATAAAAATATAGGTCCGAGTCTCAGGAAAAGAAATTTACTAGAGATGATGTAGTGCTGCAAATTAACACAGCACTATAAAAAGTTTAATTTTGTTACTCTGAGACACGACCATATCGGTCAGAAAAACGAACAATATCATCCTCCCCCAAATACGCTCCAGACTGAACTTCAATGAGCTCCAAAGGAATCTTACCCGGATTTTCTAATGCATGTACTGCACCGATAGGAATATAAACAGATTCATTCTCTGTAACCAGTTGAGTCTTATCATCAATCGTTACGTTTGCACTACCTGATACAACAATCCAGTGTTCAGCACGATGATGATGCATTTGTACCGATAACTTCTCGCCAGGCTTTACAGTAATACGCTTAACTTGAAACCTATCACCGCTGTCGATTGAGTCGTAGCTTCCCCAAGGACGGAATACTTCGCGGTGAAACTCGAATTCGGGACGCTGTTCCGCTTTGAGTGTATTTACAACGTTCTTGATGCTTTGTGCATCATCTTTGTGAGCAACCATCACTGCATCTTTTGTTTCAACAACAATAACGTCTTCCAAGCCGATTACCGAAACCAAACGCTGCTCAGCATTTACATAGCTATTCTTAGTATTTTCTAAGATTGTATCGCCGACAGTAACATTTCCATTTGGGTCTTTACTCGCAGTCTCCCAAAGCGACGTCCAGCTTCCAACATCGCTCCACCCCGCGTCTAATGGAACCATAGCTGCGCTATCAGTTTTCTCCATAACTGCATAATCAATAGAATCATCAGGACAGGTAGAAAAAATATCATGATCGACACGGATAAAGTCTAAGTCGGGTGTCTCTGTATCAATAGCTCGTTGACACACGTCTAACATTTCTGGGTTGAACTTCTTAAGTTCTTCCAAATAACGACTCGCTTTGAACATGAACATTCCGCTATTCCAGAAATAGTTCCCTGAAGCTACATAATCTTGTGCTGTAGATATCTCTGGCTTCTCTACGAACTCTGATACTGAAAAACCGCTCCCAATTTGGCCCCCAGCCTTTATGTACCCATAACCTGTATGAGGTTGATCAGGCACAATACCAAAAGTAACTAGCTTACCTTGCTCAGCAAGATCCTGCGCATCTACAATGGCACTATGGAATGCCGAAGTATCTTTTATCAAGTGGTCTGCAGCTAATACCAGTAGAATAGGATCCTCACCATTGATTGTTGCATGAAGAGCTGCCAAAGCAATAGCTGGCGCAGTATTTCTACCAACCGGCTCCAAAAGTATTCCACCGTGATTTATTTTTTTTTGGCGTAATTGCTCAGCCACCAAAAAGCGATGGGCATCGTTACAAATAAAGATAGGGCTAGATGCTTTTGTACCTTCCAAACGGGTGATAGTGTCTTGAAGCATGGTACTGTCAGAGGTAAGTGACAGGAACTGCTTCGGGAGTGCTGCGCGAGACTTTGGCCATAATCGGCTACCTGAGCCGCCAGCCAATACTACTGGTTTCATTATAAATTCCTTGATACGTGGGAATCTCCCACTTCCTGTTGATTGATCATACTTGCATTAGTATACAAAGGAATCAAAGGTGATTAAATGGCAAAAGTCAGGATAGTCTACCGTTATGTTCTTGAAACTATCGAAATAACAAAAAACCCGGCCTAAGCCGGGTTTTTAATGCATTCTGAAACTCAGAATAACGAGTAATTATTACTCTTCAGTTGCTTCTACTGCTTCTTCTTCAGCTTCAACAACTGGACGGTCAACTAGCTCAACGTATGCCATTGGGGCATTGTCGCCTGCACGGAAACCGCATTTAAGAATGCGAGTGTAACCGCCTGGGCGAGCTTCGTAACGAGGACCAAGCTCGTTGAACAATTTACCTACTACTTCTTTATCACCTGTGCGGGCGAAAGCTAGACGACGATTCGCAACGCTGTCTTGCTTAGCCAAAGTGATTAGAGGCTCAATTACGCGACGCAATTCTTTCGCTTTAGGCAACGTCGTTTTGATCACTTCGTGCTTAACCAAAGAACCTGCCATGTTACGGAACATAGCTTGACGATGGCTGCTGTTGCGATTCAACTGACGACCACTCTTACGATGGCGCATAAGTTTTATCCTTCTCTACAAATCAGTTTATTAAAAACCTGATTAATCTTTTTCAGCGATGCTCTCTGGCGGCCAGTTTTCTAGGCGCATACCTAGAGACAAACCACGAGATGCTAGAACATCTTTGATTTCAGTTAGCGATTTCTTACCAAGGTTTGGCGTTTTAAGTAGCTCAACCTCAGTACGCTGTACCAGGTCACCAATGTACTGGATAGCTTCTGCTTTCAAGCAGTTTGCAGAACGTACAGTTAGCTCAAGGTCATCAACTGGGCGAAGTAGAATTGGATCGAATTCTGGCTTCTCTTCTTTCGCTTCTGGCTCAGACACATCGCGTAAGTCTACGAATGCATCTAGCTGTTCAGCTAAGATAGTTGCAGAACGGCGGATCGCTTCTTCAGGATCTAAAGTACCGTTCGTTTCCATATCAATGATTAACTTGTCTAGGTCTGTGCGTTGTTCAACACGAGCAGACTCAACAGAGTATGCAATACGCTCTACAGGGCTGTATGAAGCATCAACTAATAAACGACCAATTGGACGATCATCTTCTTCAGAGGAGCGACGAGTAGATGCAGGTACGTAACCACGGCCAGTTTCTACTTTAATGCGCATGCTGATTTCAGCTTCGCCAGTCAAAGTACAAATCACATGGTCAGGATTCACGATCTCTACGTCGCCATCATGCTGAATATCACCAGCAACAACAGGGCCAGCACCAGATTTCACTAGAGTTAGGGTCGCTTCAGTTTTACCTTCAAGGCGAACCGCTAAACCTTTAAGGTTTAGCAAAATCTCGATCACGTCTTCCTGAACACCTTCTTTGGTGCTGTACTCGTGAAGAACGCCGTCGATTTCAGCTTCTGTCACTGCGCAACCAGGCATAGATGACAAAAGAATACGACGAAGTGCGTTACCTAAAGTATGGCCAAAACCACGCTCTAACGGTTCCAAAGTTACTTTGGCACGAGTAGGAGAAACGTTTTCGATCTCTACTAATCTCGGTTTTAGGAATTCAGTCACAGAACCCACAATGCTTCCTCTTTAGTTAGCTTTACTTAGAGTAAAGTTCGACGATCAACTGTTCGTTAATTTCAGCAGACAGGTCAGTTCTTTCTGGAATGCGCTTGAAAGTGCCTTCCATTTTGCTGTTGTCTACTTCAATCCAGGTTGGCTTCTCACGTTGGTCAGCCAGTTCCAAAGCAGCAACGATACGCGCTTGCTTTTTAGCTTTTTCACGAACAGAAACCACGTCTTCGGCAGAAACGTTAAACGATGGGATGTTCACAACTTGACCATTTACCATGATCGCTTTGTGGCTAACAAGCTGACGTGCTTCTGCACGCGTGCTAGCAAAACCCATGCGATAAACTACGTTATCTAGACGCTGCTCTAGAAGTTGCAACAAGTTTTCACCAGTGTTGCCTTTTAGACGCGCAGCTTCTTTATAGTAGTTACGGAATTGTTTTTCCAGAACGCCGTACATACGACGAACTTTTTGCTTTTCACGCAACTGAACACCGTAGTCAGACAAACGGCCACGACGGGCACCGTGCTGACCAGGCGCAGTATCGATTTTACATTTAGAATCGATTGCGCGAACGCCGCTTTTAAGGAACAAATCTGTACCTTCGCGACGGCTAAGTTTGAGTTTTGGACCCAAATATCTTGCCATGTTCTTTCTCCAACTGTCCGTCGATTAAACGCGACGTTTTTTCGGTGGACGACAACCGTTGTGAGGAATAGGCGTCACATCGGTAATGTTTGTGATCTTGTAACCAGTTGCGTTAAGCGCACGGATCGCAGACTCACGGCCTGGACCTGGACCTTTAACGAAAACTTCAAGGTTCTTAAGACCGTATTCTTGTGCAGCAACACCTGCACGCTCAGCAGCAACCTGTGCAGCGAATGGGGTAGATTTACGTGAACCACGGAAACCTGAACCACCAGACGTCGCCCATGCTAGTGCATTGCCTTGACGGTCTGTGATAGTCACAATTGTGTTGTTGAAAGACGCATGGATATGAGCCATACCGTCTGCAACCTGACGTTTAGCGCGCTTACGCGTGCTACGAGCTGGTGCTTTAGCCATAACTTATCTCCCCGCTTACTTCTTAATTGGCTTACGAGGACCTTTACGGGTACGCGCATTAGTTTTAGTGCGCTGACCACGTAGAGGCAAGCTACGACGGTGGCGAATACCACGGAAGCAACCCAGGTCCATCAAACGTTTGATGCTCATAGAGACTTCACGGCGCAAGTCACCTTCAACAGTGAATTTTGCCACTTCGTCACGAAGCTTATCGATAGTCGCTTCGTCTAGCTCTTTAATTTTTGTATCTTCTGCAACACCAGCACCCGCACAAATGCTTTTCGCACGTGTAGGGCCTACGCCGTAGATCGCTTGGATAGCGATTACAGCATGCTTGTGCTCAGGAATGTTAATGCCAGCGATACGGGCCATTAACAGCACTCCTCTAATTTATTGTCGACGACCTAAAAAGCCCGATAGGATACTTACCCGTCGACTAAATTGCAAATAAAGGTTCAAAATACTGCAACACAAAGAGCAGAACCCGATGTTAAACTGTCAGGTTCTGCTTACAGTGAATAGGTATTCTTTACCGCGTAGATTAGCCTTGCCTTTGCTTATGCTTAGGATCAGAGCTGCAAATTACGCGCACAACACCGTTGCGCTTGATAACTTTACAGTTACGGCAAATCTTTTTTACTGATGCACGAACTTTCATTACATCACTCCGTAGTAGGCTAACTTATCGGCCATAGCCTTTAAGATTAGCTTTCTTCAGAACAGACTCATATTGACTACTCATCAAATGTGTCTGCACCTGTGCCATAAAGTCCATGATAACCACCACAATAATTAGAAGCGACGTACCACCGAAGTAGAACGGCACATTCCAGGCAATTAGCATGAATTCAGGCACCAAACAAATAAAGGTTATGTACAGTGCGCCAGCCAGAGTTAAGCGAGTCATTACCTTATCGATATAACGAGACGTTTGCTCACCTGGACGAATACCAGGAATGAACGCGCCAGATTTCTTCAAGTTGTCTGCGGTATCACGCGGGTTGAAAACCAACGCCGTGTAGAAGAAGCAGAAGAAGATAATTGCTGCTGCGTATAACATCACGTATAGCGGCTGACCAGGAGATAGCATAAGCGCTACATCTTGTAACCAAGCCGTTGATTCATTCTGCCCAAACCAGCCAGCAATTGTGCCTGGGAACAGAATAATGCTGGAAGCGAAGATTGGAGGAATAACACCTGCAATGTTCACCTTAAGCGGTAAATGCGTGCTTTGTGCAGCAAAAACCTTACGGCCTTGCTGACGCTTCGCGTAGTTTACCACAATACGACGTTGTCCGCGCTCTACGAATACCACTAGGTAAGTAAGCGCGATAACGATTACGCCGATTAGCAACAAGAACAACATATTGATGTCGCCTTGTCTTGCTTGTTCCGCAGTCTGACCTATCGCTGTTGGCAGACCGGCAACAATACCAGCAAAAATCAAGATAGAAATACCGTTTCCGATACCTCGTTCAGTAATTTGCTCACCCAACCACATAAGGAACATAGTTCCAGTGACCAAGCTCACCACTGCTGTAAAGTAGAATCCGAAGCCAGGGTTTATCACCAATCCATTAATCAGGTTAGGCAGGCCGGTAGAAATTCCAATTGATTGGAAAATAGCAAGTACCAACGTTAGGTAACGAGTGTACTGGCTAATCTTACGCTTGCCTGCTTCGCCTTCTTTTTTAAGCTCCATCATCGGTGGGTGAACCACCGAGAGCAACTGCATGATAATGGACGCAGTAATGTATGGCATAATGCCCAAAGCCAGAACGGATGCTCGCTCAAGCGCACCACCAGAGAACATGTTAAACATTTCTACAATGGTGCCTTTTTGTTGCTCGAATAAGTCTGCAAGTACAGCCGGATCTATGCCTGGAATAGGTACATAAGAACCCAATCTAAACACAATAATCGCACCTAGTACGAACAACAATCTTGCTTTAAGCTCACTCAAGCCGCTTTTCGCGCCTGAATCCAATCCTGGTTTAGCCATCTAGCTTATTCCTCTACTTTACCGCCAGCAGCTTCAATCGCTTCTTTAGCGCCTTTAGTAACCTTCAACCCGCTTACTGTTACAGCACGTGATACTTCACCGCTCAAGATAACTTTAACGAACTGGATCTCTTTCTTGATAAGACCAGCTGCTTTTAAAGTTTCTAAAGACGCAGTATCACCATCAACCTTGGCGATTTCCGCAAGTGTTACTTGATCAGTAACAAAGCTCTTGCGTGAAGTGAAACCGAACTTAGGAAGACGACGCTGAATTGGCATCTGACCACCTTCAAATCCGGCTTTAACACGGCCACCTGAACGGCTTTTTTGACCTTTGTGACCTACGCCACCTGTTTTACCAAGACCTGAGCCGATACCACGACCAGTACGCTTACCTGAATGTTTAGCTCCTGGTGCAGGAGCAATAGTGTTTAAACGCATCTCTTACTCCTCCACAATCTCAACCATGTAATTTACACGGTTGATCATGCCACGAACTGAAGGGGTATCTTCTAGTTCACGAACATGGTTGATTTTACGAAGGCCTAGGCCTTTAAGCGTCGCTTTGTGCTTTGGCAAGCGGCCAATCGCACTTTTAGTTTGCTTTACTTTAATCGTTGCCATGTCGAATTACCCCAAAATTTCTTCTACAGACAATCCACGCTTCGCTGCAACTTTCGCTGGAGAGTTCATCTCAGTCAGCGCGTTGATTGTTGCACGAACAACGTTGATTGGGTTTGTAGAGCCGTAACATTTTGAAAGTACGTTTTGTACACCAGCTACTTCAAGTACTGCACGCATTGCACCGCCGGCGATGATACCGGTACCTTCTGATGCAGGCTGCATGTAAACTTTAGAGCCAGAGTGACGACCTTTAATAGGGTGTTGCAACGTGTGACCATTCAAATCAACGTCAACCATGTTGCGACGTGCTTTTTCCATTGCTTTTTGGATTGCAGCAGGTACTTCACGTGCCTTACCGTAACCAAAACCAACGCGACCAGCGCCGTCACCCACTACTGTCAATGCAGTGAAACTGAAAATACGACCACCTTTAACCACTTTAGAAACGCGGTTTACAGCAATCAATTTTTCTAACAGTTCACCGTTCTGAACTTCTTGTTTAGCCATTATAAACTCCTAGAACTGAAGGCCAGCTTCACGAGCTGCATCAGCTAATGCTTTAACGCGACCGTGGTATTTGAAACCACTGCGATCGAAAGCTACATCTTTGATGCCTTTTTCGATTGCACGTTCTGCGATTGCTTTACCAACTACCGCCGCTGCTTCAGCGTTACCTGTAGATTTAAGATCTTTTGCAAGATCTGTTTCAACAGTAGAAGCCGCTGCCAATACTTCAGAACCGCTTGGTGCGATTAACTGAGCATAGATGTGGCGAGGTGTGCGGTTTACAACCAAGCGATGCGCGGCCAGTTCACGAATCTTTGCACGTGCGCGAGTTGCGCGACGAATGCGAGCTGATTTTTTATCCATCGTATCACCCACCTACTTTTTCTTAGCTTCTTTACGACGTACGATTTCGTCTGCGTAACGAACACCTTTACCTTTGTAAGGCTCTGGTGGACGATATGCGCGAATGTTCGCCGCAACCTGTCCTACCTTCTGCTTATCGGCGCCTTTAACGACGATTTCAGTTTGGCTAGGAGTTTCAACCGTAATGCCTTCAGGCATTTCGTATACAACAGGGTGTGAGAAACCAAGCGTCAGGTTTAGTTTGGCGCCCTGTGCTTGCGCACGGTAACCAACACCATTTAGCTGAAGCTTCTTCTCAAAACCTTGAGAAACACCTTGAACCATTGCGTTAAGAATTGCGCGAGCAGTACCTGCTTGTGCCCAACCGTCAGCAAAACCTTCACGAGGAAGTGTTTTAAGTTGGTTTTCTTCTTGTGCAATTTCAACTGCGTCGTTGAAAGTGCGGTTCAATGTGCCTTTACTACCTTTAACAGTAACTTCTTGGCCAGCGATAGTAACTTCTACGCCTGATACCAAGTCTACTGGAGCTTTTGCTACACGTGACATTTCAACTCCTCCGTTATGCTACATAACCGATGATCTCACCGCCCATGCCAGCGTTACGCGCTGCACGGTCAGTCATCACACCTTTAGAAGTCGACACGATAGCGACACCTAGACCACCCATAACCTTTGGAAGCTCATCTTTTTTCTTATAGATGCGCAGACCAGGGCGACTAACACGCTCGATAGTGTCAATTACTTGCTTGCCTTCGAAGTACTTAAGCGTAACTTCTAAAACAGGCTTAACGTCACCAGTAGCAGCGAAGTCAGTAATATAACCTTCAGCTTTCAATACTTCACAAATAGCAACGCGAAGTTTTGAAGAAGGCATAGTTACAGAAACTTTCTGTGCCATCTGGCCGTTACGGATGCGGGTAAACATATCCGCGATAGGATCTTGCATGCTCATTATCAGCTACTCCTTACCAGCTGGCTTTTTTCAAGCCAGGGACTTCACCGCGCATCGCTGCTTCGCGAAGCTTGATACGGCTAAGGCCAAATTTGCGTAGGTAACCATGTGGACGACCAGTTACACGGCAACGGTTACGTTGGCGTGATGAACTAGAGTCACGTGGAAGTTGTTGTAGCTTAAGAACAGCGTCCCAACGTTCTTCTTCAGAAACGTTAACATCGCTGATAGTCGCTTTAAGTGCGGCGCGCTTTTCAGCATACTTAGCTACAAGCTTAGTACGCTTAGCTTCACGTGCCTTCATTGATTCTTTTGCCATAACCCTACACCCCTACTTTTTAAATGGGAAGTTAAACGCGTCCAGCAGAGCACGTGCTTCATCATTAGAGTCCGCTGTAGTAGTGATAGTAATATCCATACCACGAACTTTATCCACTTTATCGAAATCGATTTCAGGGAAAATGATTTGCTCACGCACGCCCATGCTGTAGTTACCACGTCCGTCGAATGATTTAGGATTCAAACCACGGAAATCGCGAATACGCGGGATAGCGATTGAAATCAAACGCTCTAGGAATTCCCACATACGCTCGCCACGTAGGGTTACTTTACAGCCAATCGGATAACCTTCACGGATTTTGAAACCCGCTACTGATTTTCTCGCAACTGTAACAATAGGCTTCTGACCAGCGATAGACGCCATGTCAGCTTGAGCTGCCTCAAGTACCTTCTTGTCAGCAATTGCTTCACCTAAACCCATGTTTAAGGTGATTTTTTCAATCCGAGGGACTTGCATGACGCTTTTGTACCCGAACTGCTTAGCAAGTTCAGCTACTACTGTTTCTTTATAGAAATCATGCAGTTTCGCCATCGTACTCTCCAATATAATTAAACAAGTTCGCCGTTAGACTTGAAGAAACGTACTTTCTTCTCGTCCTCGAAACGGAAACCAACGCGATCTGCTTTGCCCGTTGCCGGGTTAACAATCGCAACATTAGAAACGTGAATAGAAGCTTCTTTCTCAACGATACCACCAGCCACACCCAACTGTGGGTTAGGCTTCTGGTGTTTCTTGACAAGATTGATGCCTTCTACAACTAAACGGTTTTCAGAAGTAAGCACGCTAATTACTTTGCCTTGCTTACCTTTATCTTTACCCGCTAATACGACTACTTCATCATCACGACGAATTTTATTAGCCATTATCGTGACTCCTTATAGTACCTCTGGGGCCAATGAGATGATTTTCATGAAGTTATCACTTCTCAACTCACGGGTTACCGGTCCAAAGATACGCGTACCAATTGGTTGCTTGTTTGCATTAAGCAAAACAGCCGCGTTGCTATCGAAACGGATGGTAGAACCATCTGCACGACGAACGCCTTTTCTAGTACGCACCACCACTGCGTTCAGTACGTCACCTTTTTTAACTTTACCGCGAGGAATTGCTTCCTTAACAGTAACTTTGATGATGTCACCGATACCTGCATAACGGCGATGCGAGCCACCAAGAACCTTAATACACTGAACCCTGCGAGCGCCGCTGTTGTCTGCAACGTCCAGGTTAGTTTGCATTTGGATCATGTTAGTGCTCCGCTCTAAAAATTAAGACTCTGCCGAGCCATTATTGCTGCTAAAAACAACAGTTATTGCTGCTTTTATATACTTACCCCCATAAAAAGGGCGCGAAATAATAACAGATAAGTTTGGGAAGTGATAGTTTAAAGTTGAATTATTTTTAAGCGATGTCGATTGCCTGAGATACCTAGGTATAACAAGGTATACCGATTGGCTGTGAAAGCTTTCGGTGGCCTTAATCACCAATTGAATCTAGTTCGCTTTTGGAAGCTCTGATGACTTCATTAGGTGATAGCGAATACATCTACCAAGAGCGTCAGCACCAACTGGCTTTGTGATAAAATCGTCCATACCAGCGCTAAGGCATTTGTCTCGTTCTCCGGCAAAGGCGTTCGCTGTTAAAGCAACAATAACTACTTGTGTGCCCGGTACGCCTAGCTCTCGTATACGCTGTGTCGCAGTGATGCCATCCATTACAGGCATTTGACAATCCATGAGAATGAGTTCGTAGGGTTCCCGTTTTGCGATAGCCATTTTAACTTTCGCGACGCCTTCTTCTCCATTATTGGCAATATCTGCGGTTGCCCCAAGCTCTCGTAGTTGTTCGCGAATAACAATTTGATTGATGTCGTTGTCTTCTACAACCAGTATTCGAGCATTTTGTAGTCGTTCTTCATCAAAATGCGTTATCACAATATCAGAAGAGCGACCAATATTCGTTTTTACTTCTTGGGCCGAGTCAAGCAACAGATTCACCACAAAGCGGGTGCCTTCGCCAAGTGCGCTCGACAATTCAACTTTACCGTTATAGTGCTCTACTATTTTAGTTACTATAGCGAGCCCTAAACCCGTACCGCCAAATTTTCTAGAGGTGTTGTCTTCAGCTTGGAGAAACGGCATGAATATTACCCGTTGCTGA
>JALUXV010000019.1 GCA_027013165.1 Alteromonadaceae bacterium | reverse complement strand
GCCCAAAGTAGGTATGGTTGTCACGAATGGTACGGATAATGTCCCCTTCGCTAATTTGCATGTGGTAAATGTCGTAAAGCAGCGAAAAGTGCTTGCTACCTAAACGCTTACAAAGCTCGATACCCCACGCTGAGTTATCTGCCATGTAATCTGGGTGGTCTACTTTACTGTTGAACAGTTCCATGAAAATAACTACACCACGCTTTTGTGCGTGAGGCAGTATGCGGCGTAATCCATTCACCGCATTAGTTAACCCTGTTTCGGTATCCATTCCTCTAGCATTGCCACTAAAGCAAATTAGGTTGGTATAACCAGCGTCTGCCACTAGGTCTATATGCTTTAAGTAGCGAGCCTCTAGCTCGTCGTGATGCTCTGGGTGAATAAAACCGTCGGTTAAACCAATTTCAGCGCCGTTGCACATGGAAGAATCAATACCGTATTGCTTTAGTACAGGCCAATCTTCTGGCCCAACAAGATCGATAGCACTAAACCCCAACTCCTTCACGGTTTTGCACAAGTCTTCTATGCTCAAGTCACCATAAGTCCAACGGCTAACAGAATGATTAATATTGCCTTTCAACTCTGTCTCCACACCTGATGCCGAAGCCGTTTTGTTCACCGCTCCGGCGGTAAGCAACCCCGCCCCTGTATATGCCAAGCCCTTAAGCACATTTCTGCGAGTTTCACTGTGCATTTGCGTCTACCTTTTCACCTTTAAACAAGACCACAAACACCACTAAGATCACCGCAGCAAAACCCGCTGGGAACAACCAAATGTCTTGCCAGGTATGTCCGCCCTCTGCCAGTGCGTACTTGTCGGTGATCATGCCCGCTACCGCAAAGCCAACTAACATTCCCACACCATAGGTCGCTAAGGTAATAAGCCCTTGTGCGGCACTTTTAACCGTCTCAGAGGCTTTGCTGTTGGTGTAAATTTGCCCAGAAACAAAGAAAAAGTCATAACAAATACCGTGCAGCGCAATACCCACAATCAACATAAATAGGCCTTCGTTTGCGTCACCAAAGGCAAACAATGCATAACGAAGTACCCATGCAGCCATGCCAATGAGTAACGTAATTTTAATGCCAAAGCGATTGAGGAAAATGGGCAGAGCCAGCATGAACAAAACTTCTGACACTTGGCCAAGAGTCATTTTTCCTGTGGCGTTTTCTACGCCTATTTCGGTGAGAAACGGGTTGGCATTTTGGTAGTAAAAGGCCAATGGAATACAAATCAGAATAGAAGATACAAAGAACACGAGGAAGTTTTTGTCTTTAAGCAACGCCAATGCGTCTAAGCCTAATAAACTGCTAAGGCCACCTTCTTGATTCGCACCTTTGGGTGCTGTTGCTGGCAGGGTAAAACTAAAGATACCTAAGGCTAAAGATGCCACGGCACACAGCAAGAAAGTGTTTCGCAACATACCTGCTTCAATGGCACTGGCAGAATCCCAACTAAATACATAACTGATCATCAACCCAGCAACAATCCAGCCAACCGTGCCCCACACGCGAATTTTGCCAAACTCTTTTGAAGGGTCACTCATTTGTCCAAAGGCTACTGAGTTTACCAGCGCCAATGTAGGCATATACGCAATCATATAGCCCAGTACATAGGGGTAAAATGCGGTAAAGTCTGGCGCCTGATACATCATGTACATGAGCCCTGCGCCCAACAGATGCAACACGCCCAATATACGCTCGGCGTTAAAGTAACGGTCGGCAATCAACCCTACGATGAATGGCGCGACAATAGCCCCCCACGATTGAGTAGAAAACGCCATTCCAATTTGGCCACCGCTGGCCGATAAGGTACCACCAAGGTATGTTCCTAAAGTGACGAACCAACCGCCCCATATAAAGAACTGAAGGAACATCATGACACTAAGACGCATGGTTATCATAATTTTATTGCCTCTCTGTTATCGTTCACAGGCGTTGTACGCATGTTTTGCTAGATGGGAGGAGTGTCTGGCAACTGGAGGGGGAAGTGAACAGGGAGCAAAACGTTGCTGGCATGGATGCCAGCACCGAGACTACATGGATGTATTCACGGCGTTTTTGCGACTGTTTACTTCCCTCCTCCGATAGTTGTCGGACACTCCCCTCTATCAACATGCGAGTCTCTGCGTGTTAAAACTCATTCTTACTACCGGTCCAATCCCAAAATACGGCGATTCTTTTCTTCGCTAGTGTCACCACCAGCAAAGTCATCAAAAGTGTATTTCGGGGGTTCAATAATGTGTTCAGCGATAAACGGCGCACCTTCGGCAGCGCCTTGTTCTGAGTCTTTTAAGCAGCATTCCCATTCGAGTACCGCCCAGCCTTCATAACCGTATTGGGTTAATTTGCTGAAGATCCCCTTAAAATCTACTTGCCCATCGCCCAATGAACGGAAGCGCCCTGGACGATCAACCCAACCTTGATAACCGCCGTAAACACCGCTTCTGCCGTTGGGTAAGAACTCAGCGTCCTTAACGTGGAACATCTTGATGCGGTCGTGGTAGCGGTCGATAAACTCCAAGTAATCGAGTTGCTGTAATACAAAGTGACTTGGGTCGTAAAGAATGTTGGCTCTAGGATGATCGTCTACGGCTTTTAAAAATTGCTCGAACGTTGCCCCATCGTGCAGGTCTTCGCCCGGATGAATTTCATAGCAAAGGTCAACGCCAGCATCATCAAAGGCGTCTAGAATAGGTTTCCAACGTTTCGCCAGTTCAGCAAACCCTTGCTCAACTAACCCGGCAGGACGCTGCGGCCACGGGTAAACTAAGTGCCACATAAGGGCGCCCGAAAAGGTCACGTGAGCCGTTAGCCCCAAACGCTTACTTGCCACAGCTGCACAAATTAACTGATTCACCGCCCAGTCAGTGCGCTCTTTGGGTTTACCGTGCAGATGCTCCGGTGCAAAGTTATCGAACAACTCATCATAGGCCGGATGTACCGCTACCAGTTGCCCCTGTAAGTGGGTTGAAAGCTCGGTAATTTCCACGCCCGCTGCTTCACAAGTGGCTTTAATTTCGTCGCAGTATGCTTGACTCTCTGCGGCTTTTTCTAAGTCAAAAATTGATGGGTCGGTAGGTACTTGAATACCTTTGTAACCCAATGATGCAGCCCACTTCGCCATGTTTTCTAATGTGTCGAATGGAGCTTCGTCGCCCATAAACTGGGCTAAAAATATTGCTGGACCTTTAATTGCTGCCATTGATTTGTCCTCGTTACTTCGCGCCTGCGCTATTAACATTTATCCACTTGGTATCGCTGCTAGAGCTTTCTAATATAGCGTCGATGAACGCCATTCCCCGAAGCCCCGAATCAACGCTGGGTACCCCTGTTGCTTTACCTGACTCACCAGCTCGAATGGCTTTTGCAAAATCCTTGTATAGATTCGCCATGGCCTCTAGATACCCTTCTGGGTGACCACCCGGAGTACGACATCTATCCAATGCTTCGCTGTATAAGCCCGCTTGCCCTTGTCCTGCCCGAATGACCTGAAACGGCGCTCCCAACGGACGATAGACAAGAGAGTTCGGCTCCATTTGTCGCCACTCTATGCCGCCCTTGTCACCGTACACACGAATCTTCAGCGGATTTTCTTCACCAGCACAAACTTGACTTGCGATCAGTACCCCCGTTGCGCCATTCGCTGTTTTAATAAGTGCAGCGCCATCATCATCCAAACGACGTCCCTCAACATGTGTGTACAATTCTCCACACAGCTCGCTGATATTGTCGTTAAGTACAAACTCCACTAAACCAAAGGCGTGTGTACCAATGTCGCCCATACAACCACTTCCTCCTGAAAGGGCTGGGTCTGTGCGCCATGCGGCTTGTTTGTTGTGAGTTTCTTCATTAGCAGAAAGCCAGCCTTGCGGGTATTCCACATAGACCTTGCGAATGTTGCCGAGGTCACCGTTTTCAATCATTTGACGGGCCTGCCACACCATGGGGTAACCTAAATAGGTATGCGCTAACCCATATAGGCGGTCTGATGTTGCAATGGTGTCGGCAAGACTTTTGACTTCTTCCAATCCGACACCTGCTGGCTTTTCACAAAACACATGGTAACCAGCCTTAATTGCCGCAATAGAAATTGGCACATGCAAATGGTTGGGCGTTACGATAACAACCACTTGCATTCGCTCATGCTCTGGAAGGAGAGCTTCCGCTTCAAGCATCGACTCCCACGACGAATACAAGCGCTCTGAATTCAGCCCCAATAAATCACCGGTGCGCGCATTGTTTTGCGCGTCTCGACTGAATGCGCCACATACCAATTCGTAGTGTCCGTCCAAGGCTGCGGCGTGACGATGAACCGCACCAATAAACGCGCCTTCTCCACCGCCAATCATTCCGAATTTGATTCGTTGCATCTGTGCCATTCAGCTATGCTCCTGTTGCTCACGATACTGCATACTCTAGTGCAGAATACCGCCAATATGTTGCAATAATGTAATTTGAGTTAAAATGTAACGGATTACATTTTTATGTTCAATATATTTAATGACTAAATTTGAGTAATAATCAGTCTTTGAAATCGTATTCAGAAGTAAAAATTCACTGAAAGACACCAAAATAATCTTGAAATTTACATAAAAACAACATGAAACGTTGGAATTTAGTAAAACTTCTCGTATTCTTTAGAATAAATGATATCGGTTACATTCTTTTAAATTCACGATTA
>JALUXV010000018.1 GCA_027013165.1 Alteromonadaceae bacterium | reverse complement strand
GTGAGCGTCCGGTAATCCCCACATTCAATTCATAAATTAGCTACGGCATGGTGTTCTCTTTACTAAGGAAAATGACCATGCAGCAATATCAACGAAGAGAAGAACAAGACTGGCTTAATCTGTTTGAGCAGCAAAAACAAAGCGGTCTCACTGCGGTGGAGTTTTGTCGCCAGCAGCAGATCAATGTTCAAACTTACTATACCAGACGACGTGATATTCGGCTTCAACAAACAAGCAGTAAGTTCGTTCAGGTGAAGCGTGAAGTCACGAAGGTTGAGTCTTACACCGAAGGCATGAGGGGTGAACTTCTCCTACAACTTGGAAACGCTCAACTTAACCTGCCAACAAACATCAGCCCTCACTGGATTGCTACTGTCATGAAGGCATTGGCCGAATGAAGATGTTCGTTGAGCCTGCCGACATTTACCTATACATGGATATCGTCGATTTCCGCAAATCGATAAATGGCCTAATTGTCGTGGTTGAGCAAGACATGAATCTCAATCCGTTTCGCGATGCGCTGTTTGTGTTTTGCAATAAAAAGCGCGATAAGCTGAAAATACTCTATTGGGATAAAACGGGCTTTGCACTCTGGTATAAACGTCTCGAGAAGCATCGGTTTAAGTGGCCTGTTGATAAAGATTTACAGCAGCTGCATGTGAGTGAACAACAGTTACAGTGGCTGTTATCAGGCTATGATGTCATAGGTCATCAGCCGTTGAACTACAACGCATCCGGCTTATAACCTGTGATCATAAGTAGCGATTAACGATCACGAAATAGTCTCAATAATGTCGGGTAATCAGTGGCTTATTGCATGATAATAACGTCATGAATATTGATATCGAAAACTTACCTGACGACCCAGCGACATTGAAAAAGATGTTGTCGCAGGTGATGTCGCGCTATCAATATCTTGAAGAACAGTTTCGTATTGCTCAGCACAAGCAGTTTGGTAAAAGCACTGAAGGCCATCCTGGGCAAGGTGAGTTGTTCAATGAAGCGGAAGCACTGGTTGTTGAAGCGGAAACCGCCGAAGAAACTATCAGCTATACCCGCAAAAAGCCGACACGTAAACCGCTACCTAAAGACCTGCCTCGTGAGGTTATCGTTCATGATATTACGGATGAAGAAAAAATCTGTGATTGTTGTGCGAATGAATTACATCGCATAGGTGAAGATAAGTCAGAGAAGCTTCAGTTTATCCCCGCTCAAGTAAAAGTGATTGAGCACGTACGTCCGAAGTATGCATGTCGTACCTGTGAAAAGGACGGTATCAGCAACACGGTTAAACAAGCGCCTGTGCCTCATAGTGTTATCCCCAAAGGTTATGCCACCCCAAGCTTATTAGCACAAATCATCACCAGCAAATATCAGTATGGGTTACCACTTTATCGTCAAGAGGCCATGTTTAAACAGCATGGTATTGACCTAAGCCGTAAAACCATGGCTGATTGGATAATCCGGTGTGCTGAGTTGTTTAAACCACTTTACGACCAACTTCATCAACACCTGTTAAAACAACCGGTTATCGCGGCGGATGAAACTACGTTGAAGGTGGTTAAGTCTGACAAAGCGAACAGCTATATGTGGTTGTACGCCAGTGGCGCTGATTCACCTAGCGGTAATATACTTGGCACAAAGATACCTAATATCGTGCTGTACGATTATCATAATAGTCGCGCTGGGCAATGCGCAGTAGACTTCCTTGATGGCTATAGCGGCTACCTGCAAGTAGATGGCTATCAAGGCTACGAGCAAACGCAAGCGACACTCATCGGCTGTTGGGCTCATGCACGCCGTAAGTTTATGGAAGCGAAGAAAGGCGCAGGTAAAAAAGGTAGTGGCAAAGCAGATTGGGCTCTTAATCACATCCAAAAACTCTACCGCATCGAAACGCAGCTAAAAGATAAAACGGTGGAAGAGCGCCACCTCACCAGACAAGAAAAGAGCCTGCCGCTACTCAATCAGCTTCACGCATGGCTAGCTAAATCAGTACAACAAGTGCTACCGAAAACCAAATTAGGTGAAGCAATACAATACTGCTTAAACCAATGGGAAAAGCTTGTACGTTATACACTCGATGGACTACTGAGCATTGACAATAATCGCGCTGAGCGTGCGATTAAACCGTTCGTCATAGGCAGAAAGAACTGGTTGTTTAGCCAAACTGCCACAGGTGCTAACGCCAGCGCAGCGCTCTACAGCATCATCGAAACCGCGAAGGCTAACGAGCTTAATGTGTTCGAGTATCTGATGACCTGCCTTGATGAACTCAGCAAGCCCGACGCCGATATCGAGCAACTGCTACCATGGCAGTTCGCTAAACGTTAGGTGGGATTATCGGACGCTCACCGACTAAAGGGCTGCACCAACAGATGGTTAATCTCTCTTCAACGGTTAACAATGAGTGGTGCACTTATTATCTGAATTCGGGCCTTTATTGAAGTGTCCTGTTGGATTAAAGCAGAACACTGCTGCCCGTCAAGCAAGGATTGCACAGCAATCATCAGAGAAGAAAGTCGCTTTTGATGTAAATTAGGGCATTGATTCTTAGGCAAATCATGTAAGATAGATATATCACGTATGGTGTGTTGTTCTGGTATGTTTTTGGCGAAATGAATTAGATCAAATCGCGCCATGCGTGTCTATATTATTGAATCTGCTTTAAATTATAAGGGGATTCGTTAGTCTATTGTTAATACTGCATGGCATGAAATAGCAAATAAGATATAGTTAACTACCGTCATCGTAATTGTACTACCGTCAATGTTTTGTTAAAGGAGAATGTTTTGAGTTATCGTTCGATCAAATACCGAATTAAGTTACAAGTTATGAAGTATGGTAATTTCTATCCCTATAGAAGGTATATGACAAAAAATAATTGTATTTTCATACATGTTCCTAAAGCAGCGGGTACAAGTGTTCTACAAGTTTTGCACGGAAAAGATATTCATATTCAGAGAGACCACTGCGAGATTCAAGCATTCAGAAGTGCCAACAAAGATTTATATTCGGAATATTTTAAATTCACGTTTGTTAGACACCCAGTCGATCGAATTTACTCCTCGTATCGATATCTACTGGGTGGAGGAAGCAAAATGAACAACAGTACTTTACCAAAGCTCATAAATGAAAAATACCCTAACTTCAACGATTTTATAAAAGAATATTTAGATCAAGACAGAATTAGAACAACCTTTCTCTTTCGTCCACAGTTTACTTATTTTTGTAATGAAAGTTACGTACCCCTTGTAGACTTTGTTGGGCGCTATGAGTCAATTAATGACGATTTTGAAGTTATAAAAAGCAAACTTAATTTAGAAAGAAACCTTCCTAGAGTTAATGTCTCGGAAGTTAAAAAGCAGGTTGACGTTGATGATGAGGCAAAGGAAAAAATTTTCAATCTATATAAAAAAGATTTTGAGATATTGAATTATGACTTGTGATAATTTTTGTAGAAAGTAGAAAATAGCTAAGCTAGCGTTGTTAATCAATAATCGGTTTCAATCTACTGGATTAGTTTGTTTTGCAAGAGTGTTAATACTGAAAACGAATCCAAGGAGTGACTAAAATTATTTTAGTTACACCTGGACAAAAAATTGGGAGCTTCATCTGTATGCAGATGAGCCTGTGATTGAGGCGATAATCTTTTTGACGTCTAGCAAGTTAACATTTTTGTATTTATTTAGCTAATTTTAAATTTGAACACTTCCGCTGAACAGTGTAGTAGATAAACTTGGCATTATTTCTTACTTTTTTAATGTGCGAAGTGCTCATCTTTAGAGTTGTCGTTTTTGTCGAATACTCAAAGTTTTTAAAATCCTCAGCATAAACATCTAGCACTAAAGCTACTGAAGCTTTGTCCCAAAAAACTTCTTTCCTTTCACTCACTTTTTTGGCTTCAATTTCCTGGTCAACTTCAATTCCTAATTTTTCTCCAATAGTATTGATAGCGTTATGAATACCGTCTTCAAACTTGAATACCTCCACATCATTGCCAATATAGTAGGACTGTGGACGCAAGTGATTATCTAAAAATGTATTGTTTTTCTTGTATTTTTTTAGGTTTCGAGTCACCCAACAAGAAAATAGTTCTCCCGAGTTTTCTCCAAGATTAATATTATTCAACTTAGTTCTGTAAAAAAATTCACTAATTAGCCTATCGAAAGGGTTCCTTACTATCGCAAATTTATACTCAATAGGGCGCCTGATGGCGTATGTAAGTTTTGATAGGGTGTCATATCCCATGTGCTGTGGAGTCACCATTAAATCATCAGGTCTTTGTTGCGAAAAGAGTATCTGCTCGTATTTACCTGAATTACACAACCATGACTCTATAGTCGTGCCGGCTGTTTTTGGTATATGTAAAAACAATACATATTGATGCTCATTTAAATATAAGGGCATAAGAAACCTTTTTTTAGCGGTAAGAGAGCCTGAGAAGCTAATTTTATTAGCCTCATTAATTCTAAAGGTGATTGAATTTTAACATTCACGGATTATGCTAAATAAATAGTGCGCTTAGTACAAGATGTTACGTTAAATTTTATGTACAAGTTTTTCAGGGAACTTTTTTAGGCGCGAATTCAACTCCGAAGTGCACCACTCGCTCATTAGGCTGCCCGCCTCATTTCCTCGAACACGACAGCAGGCTGTTTAAAGCCTAGGCACTTTCTTGGTCTTAAGTTGATGGCCCG
>JALUXV010000017.1 GCA_027013165.1 Alteromonadaceae bacterium | reverse complement strand
CGCTGAATGTAAGTCACCGCTCCTGTGTTTGCTTGCTTCTTAAGATACCCAGCCCGATGCACAATATCGCAAGAAATAGCACGATGAATGATTTGCATGATTTTACTTAAGTGTTTGGGATACCTAGCTAGAAGTAGACGAAGCGGGATGGGTAAACTCAATACCCATTGGCGTACAGGGTAACCGTGAAGAACATCTTCAACTAACAACTTGGCACTTTCTGCCATCCTTCTTGCACCGCAACTTGGGCAAAATCCCCTGCGTTTGCAGCTGAACGCCAGCAGTTTCTCATGCTTGCAGTCGTCACAAACTACACGCAAAAAACCATGCTCAAGCCGACCACACCTAAGAAACTCTTCAAACTCTTTTACCACATGAAGTGGTAACGACTTCCCTTTTTGTGAAAGCTGCTTCTGAAATTCTGGGTAGTGGCGTTCGACCAATTGATACAGTAACGTCTGCTCTGGACGATGTCGTTTATAGGTATGAGAGTGAGTTACTAGCAATGGCGCCTTTATCTTGAATTGGCATCACAGTGTGTGCTATTTACTGCCCCTTGGTTACAGTTGTCTTTTGGACTAGCTCAGTTTGTTGAAATGTTGAATTGTGTAAGTTTTTATGCCGTGTTAGTTTGCAATGTCATGCGAGGATAGGCTATTGGTACAGGAATTGGGAAATTAGAGCGCTAATGTCCCCACCATGTAATATTGTGTTTCATTCACTCTTGCCGTAGAGGTCGTCTATGCCCCAAAGTTGAAGTCACGTTGAATAGTAAAATCGTCTGCGTATTGTTCTTTAGGTGGTGCACGCAAAGGTGGCAACTGTGTTGGTTGCGCAGACACTAGGTACTTTTTATCTAAATGCTTCAGTATTTTATGAACGATGGCAGGCTCTATAATGCAGGCAATTATCGCCACATTGTGCCTTTGGCATTGCTCACATTGAGTAATATCTATGTTGAAGACACGTTTTAGCCTTTGTGCCCACATCATCCCTCTGGCATGGTATGGCTTAGCAGTTTGGCTATCTTCTTTATTCGTAAGTTTAGGACTATTTTTACCTCGCTGGGAAGCGGTGACTTGCGCACGAAGATTGCTGTTAGGCGCAAAAACCCCAAAAAAACGGGTGAGATTGAGTCTTGGTGGCGGAATGAGTGCCGCTAATTTACCAATAAAATCTATAGGATCAAAGAAAACATGGGTTGTTCCGTCACTATAGGGGGTTTTCAATTCATAGCGGATTTTTTCATGGTCAGTCATACTTAAACGTTGCTCGCTAATGGCAGGGCGGCTGATGTAGCGACATAGTCTTTCTAATTTCGCTGGTTCGTCGGCATTAGCGAAAACCCCTGCGTGTAAGGAAAAACCTGAGTTATTGGCTACCTGACCATACTCGCCTTCATTGCTAGCAGGCAAGGTTTGTAGTGTAAATACTTTCTGGCCTTGCTGAGGGCCCATGGCAATGCGATAGCTGACGGTATGGACTAGCTCCACCATGTCGTTATGGGACGGTGCTTTGATGCGGGTAAAAGTTGTGCCACTTAATGGATTTTCACTTATTGCACCTTCTAAGAACAACATGTGGAAATGGATATTTAGATTAAGAGCGCTACCGAATCGCTGAATGAGCGTAACGGCACCGGTTTTTGCCTGCTTGTTGGTAAGACCTGCTTTGTTCACAATGTGAGTGGAAATGGCGAGGTGAATGATTTGCATCACCTTGCTCAGTTCACTTGGGTACCTTGCTAGAAGCAATCGAAGCGGAATGGGTAAACTCAATACCCACTGGCGAACGGGATAACCCTGTAACACATCATCTACTAGCAATGCTGCACTTTCGGCCATTCTTCTGGCGCCACAGCTAGGGCAGAAGCCCCTGCGTTTGCAGCTAAACGCGACTAACTTTTCATGCTTGCAGTCATTACACACCACGCGTAAAAAGCCGTGCTCTAGCCGTCCACAACGCAAGAACTCATCAAACTCACGCTCAACATACTTGGGTAAATACTTGCCTTGGTCGGCTAAGTTTGCTGTAAAATCTGGGTAGTAACGTTCAACCAATTGATAGAGTAGCGTTGTTTCCGGTCGATGGCGCTTGTATGTTTCACTTTGTTGCTTTGCCAGCACATTCGTTCATCACTGAATTATGTACCGACGAGTGTGGCAAAAAAAGGGCTAATTTACGACTGGCTGAATGACCGGTTTAGGATGTTTTTTGTCAGTCATTTAAATAGAAAAAACTACAAAGCTTGGCTTAATCTACCATCTTTTGCACAAAACGGATGTTAGTCCGTTTCCATTTAAATCGTTACTTCCAACCTCAGAATGCAAATAGCCTTAAGTGCTAAGGTTGGAAAATTATACTTATTCTTTGTTTCGTCAAATTGGGCTTCTCTGCATGATTAATTTTTTCACCGTGATGAGATAATTGTAGAATGCTTTGCTAGCGTTGAGTCTTTTTTGTAAGTATGCAACCGCTATCACTACCGCCATACTAGCCATTATCACTTTGTTTTTAGCCGGTGTAGGTTTGTACGGTATTTTGAGCTACAGTACTCAAATGCGTCGTTTTGAACTAGGGACTAGAATGGCGATTGGGGCAAAGCGAGCGAGTATAGTGACAGTAGTAAACGGACTGATAGGCGCCGGCATATTTGGTTTGCCAGAAGCACTCCATTCAGCGGTGGGAACATTCGCCCCTTGGTTATTGTTGATTGGCGGTATTCTGGTCATGGCCATCCTCATTTGTTTTGCAGAGCTCACCATGTTGACGGATCGCTCCGGTGGCCCACAGCGATATGTAGGTGACGCCTTTGGCGCCTATCCGGGTTTTGTGGTCAGCGTGCTTGCTAACTTGACAGCAGGGCATACGTCGGCAAGTCGGATGCCGCCATCCCTTGCTGACGATGGTTTGTTGCCCGCTTGGTTTGGTAAGGTATCACGCTGGGGTACTCCAGCAAATTCGATTATATTTTACGGAGTTGGGGCAATTATGTTTGCGTTGTGAGACGACTTTTTAGCGTTGGCGGCAGTAAGCACTCTTGCTCGTTTACTCGCTTATGTTGAATCGATTGTTGCGTTGCCTAAACTTCGCAAGCGAGCCGGTAAACCGTCTGTTAATGCTGCGATCATTGTGGCTGGACCGATTGCACTAGTACTATGTATTTGGGCGACCACACAAACTAACGCCCTGCAATGGCAAACACTCGGTGGCTTTGCTTTGTTCGGCACAATGAATTCAGTATGACTGTGCTCAACCCTCTAAAAGCGGATGGACTATTGAGTGGATCATTAGAATTGATAGCGCAGAATTTTAAGGAATTGCTGTTTTTTCATTTAGACGGTATTTATCAGCAGTTGGACAATCGTTTGTTAAGTCTGTTATTAGCTGTTATCGAGGATAATGCTGAGAACTCACAAGGTTCCCTTTCCAGGCCAGATCTACAAAAACTGGCATTGTTTAGTAAGGGAAACCGCAGCCTGGAGTTAACCGGGCCTTTGCTTAAAGCGCTGCTTTTGCATCCTCTAAACAAAACAGCCTTACGTTCAAGAAAATTTGACCTGGTTATTGATTTTGCGTTAAAGAAAACCCCATCAGCAATATTGGTTTCTCGTTATCAACTGGACGGCAAAAAACACTTACAGAAAAAACTTAAAGAACTCACCAGCGAATTGATGGACATTCAGAATGGCACTAAGCAGTGACTCTTATCGCTGTTATGCCGCTTCATAATCTTTGCGTATCAGGCTGTAAAGATTCATATCGTGGAAGGCACCATTACAGAAACACTTCTCTCGCATTACCCCTTCAAACTCAAACCCCGCTCTTAGGGTTACTGAAATAGAAGGTAAATTACTGGGTAATATCAAAGATTCTACCCGGTTGATTTTGATAGGAAATTTTGCACTAAAGACATAATCCAGAATGCACTTTACAGCTTCGCTGGCGAAGCCTTTTCCCCAATGCTTTGGTGCTAAATCGTATCCAAGGATCACGCTGGCATCGAATTCGTTCCAACTATTAAATCCGCAACTGCCAATCAATTTAGGTTCGCCTTTTTTACGTATTGCCCAGCGAATACCGGTTCGGGTTTCAAACCTGGAGGAGAAATATTTGATCAATTGAACAGCTTCCTTGATTTCTTTAAAGCGCTCAACATCATAATGAGCCGTAACATCAGGATCGGAGAAAATCTCAAAGATTTGCTTGCGATCCGTCTTCTTAAGCTCATTAAGGATAAGACGCTCTGAAGTCAAAATGGGAAAAGGAGCTGCTGGCATGTTTTTCTTCTTCTAGTCGTTTTATTCCATGATAACAAATTGTTTTTGTGGTTGACAGCTTTACGCCTCTAAAGTGCACTTCTGAACTTTTCACCGAGAGCATGCAACTGCTCTTTGCTGATGATTTCGACGTTGTCAGAATCAATGCTGACACCGTCATTAAAAAGTACCGTTCTGAGAAATCCATGCCCGCCAAGGGCATCAACAAAATCATGGTGTTGCTGAGTCAAATAAACCCGTTTTTCCTGCTGAACAAGCAAATTGATGACGAGCATAAGACGGATTAAAGCTATTTTCTACCCCCTATGACAGTTGTCTTTTTGACTAGATTACACTGTACACTGTGATGCCAATTCAAGATAAAGGCGCCATTGCTAGTAACTCACTCTCATACCTATAAACGACATCGTCCAGAGCAGACGTTACTGTATCAATTGGTC
>JALUXV010000016.1 GCA_027013165.1 Alteromonadaceae bacterium | reverse complement strand
TCCGATCAAGAGCATTAGCAAATTGCTGCTTGTCGCGCTGAGAAAAAGCCTTAGGGCCGCCAGTGTGCTCACCGCTCGCGCGCATGGTATCCATGAAATCCCGCATAGTTAGCGCAGCTCGAATGGAAGACTTATCAAATGGTTCGCCTCGGGTATTAATGGCTTGTGCTTTTTTGGCGAGCACGTCTGACGCGAGGGGAATATCAGAGGTGATAACCAAATCACCCTCATTACATTGCTCTACAATATAATCGTCTGCCGCATCGAAGCCTGACGGCACAAGTGTCAGTGTAATGTGCTTGTCGGGCGGCACTGACATACTGTGATTGGCCACTAAAGATAAAGGCAGCCCGGTACGTCGTGCTGCCTTAAAAAGAATGTCTTTAATGACGGCGGGACATGCATCTGCATCTACCCATATGTGCATAGCTAAATCTCTAACAAAAATTTACGCCAGCATACCACCATCAACGACTACTGTCGTGCCCGTTGTATAGCTTGATGCATCAGACACTAAATACAATACCGTGCCTGCCATTTCATCAGGATCGGCAACTCTACCCAGCGGAATTACCTTAAGTGCCTTTTTCAAGATAGCTTCGTTTGTTGTTAATGCTGACGCAAACTTGGTATCTGTTAAACCCGGTAATAATGCGTTTACGCGAATATTGAGCGGGCCGCATTCTTTTGCGAAGGATTTAGTCATGCTAATTACCGCGGCTTTGGTAATTGAGTAAATACCTTGCATATCGCCTGGAGAGATTCCGTTAACCGACGCCGTGTTTAAAATCACGCCACCGCCCTGCTCTTTCATCATTTTTCCCGCTTCAATCGACATGAAGAAATAGCCACGAATGTTCACATCAACAGTTTTGTTGTAAGCGCCTAAATCGGTGTCGAGGATATGACCAAAGAATGGGTTGGCCGCTGCGTTGTTGACCAAGATATCAAGCTTGCCAAAATCACTTTTGATGCTTTCGAAAGTATCTGTGATCTGAAGCATATCTCCTACATGACATGCCATCGCTGTAGCTTGCCCACCATTGTCTCGAATTGAAGACGCTACAGCCTCACATCCATCAATCTTTCTGCTCGATACAATCACATGCGCACCGTACTGTGCAAGTAAGCGCGCTATAGACTCGCCAATGCCGCGACTCGCACCAGTGACCAGTGCAACTTTTCCTGTTAAATCGAATAAATCTTTCATTGTCTGCTCCTTACGCCAACATGCCGCCGTCGAGTACCACTGACTGCCCGGTCATAAAACTTGATTCTTCACTACATAACCATGCAATTGCGTTGGCTATTTCTTCTGGTTTACCCAAACGTTTCATTGGGTTTGCGCCAATAATATTTTTCTGTCCACGCTCGTCGAGTTTAGACAAAACCCCCTGTACCATAGGTGTATCCACAAAACTTGGACACACAGCATTCACTCGAACATTTGCTCGTGCATATTCAACCGCAGCTGATTTGGTTAACCCCACTACACCGTGTTTTGACGCACTGTAGGCACTGATCATCGGTGACGAGCGAAGCCCCGCTACAGAAGCTATATTGATAATATGACCACCGCCTTGCGCAGTCATTTGGCGAAGCGCGTGTTTCATGCAGTACCAGACGCCCGCTAAATTAACCTGAATATTTTTCATAAACATAGCGTCGTCTACTTCGGTCAGCGGTGCTGGAAAATGATCAATACCCGCATTGTTAATGATGACGTCAAGCTTCTCATTGTGCGCTTTCGCACTTTCAAACATGGCTGCAATTTGCTCTGGTTCGGTGACGTCTACGCTAACCGCGTAACTGTTGCCGCCTTGACTGTTAATCTCTTCACTCAGGGATTGTGCTTGCTCACCATTGAGATCTGCGATACCCACAATTGCGCCTCTGCTTGCTAAGACCTTTGCCGATGCCGCGCCAATCCCCGACGCACCGCCGGTTATAAGAATGTGTTTACCTTCAACATTTGCTACTGTCATGTGTTGTGCTCCACTTTTATGTGAGCCAGCAGTTATCGGCACTGGCTCGGTAATTCGAATGTGATCTGGTGTGTTAGAAGAAATCTGCTTTTACGGTGTCGCAGACAGATTCACGAGAGGTAAGAACGTCTATGTCTCGTTGCACTAGTGGCAGTTCCCAGTTAACGAAGTACTGAGCTGCCGCTAACTTCCCTTCATAAAAATCAGCGTCTTGACCTGTTGCGCCTTCATCAATCGCTTTCTCTGCGATTACGGCTTGGCGAAGCCATATCCAACTCACCACGCACGCTGAGAATACGTTCAAGAAACAACTTGCGTTGGTAAGAAGTACACTTTGCTCTTTAGACTGCAAATCACCGCCAGTTTGCTTGATTAGCGCGCCGAGCTTTTCAAGGTAAACCGATAATGTACCAGCGAGGGGCGCGGTACGCTGTCCTGATGCTCGCTTTAAATCAGCCGTTACTCTGGCAAGCAAAACGTTTAGCCCCTGCCCGTTATGTTGCCAAAGTTTTCGGCCCAATAAATCCAGCGCTTGAATACCATTAGTCCCTTCGTGAATCGGGTTGAGACGATTGTCGCGCCAGCACTGTTCTACGGGATATTCGCGGGTGTACCCCGCACCGCCGAGTACTTGTATTGCCAAATCATTGGCTTTAGGACCAAACTCAGACGGCCATGCTTTAAACACCGGTGTGAGCAAATCAAGCAACTGTGCAAGCTCTGTGCGTTTAGCTTCATCTTGCTCTGTTGCCAATTCATCAATTAGAGTACTTCCGTACAAACACAAGGCCATTCCGCCTTCACAGTATGACTTTTGTGCAAGTAACATTCTGCGAACATCACCATGGTTGATAATTGGCGTAGGAGCGTCATCTGGCGCTAAGTTAGGCGCAGCACGGCCTTGTGTTCTGTCTTTGGCGTACTCAAGTGAATAGCGATAACCGCGGTAACCAATCATGGCTGCACCATAACCCACACCAATACGCGCTTCATTCATCATCATAAACATGTAGCGCAGTCCCTGATGCGCCTCACCAACGAGGTAGCCATGGCAATCGCCATTTTCACCAAAAGTCAGCGCCGTTGATGTTGTACCTCTGTAACCCATTTTGTGAATAAGCCCAGCCAATGTGACGTCATTGCGCACATCAGGCTCGCCACTTTCATCGAGGCGATACTTAGGTACAACAAATAAGGAAATGCCTTTCACACCCGCAGGACCACCCGGGATCTTAGCTAACACTAGATGAACAATATTGTCTGAAAGTTCATGCTCACCCGCTGAGATATAAAGCTTACTTCCCTTGATTCGGTAGCTACCATCGTCATTGGGCGTTGCTGAGGTGCGAATGTCAGCAAGAGAAGAGCCTGCGTGAGGCTCAGTCAACGCCATGGTGCCGGTAAAATCGCCGGTGAGCATTTTTGGTAAAAACTTTGATTTTATTTCTTCAGACGCGAAATGCTTCACCACATTAGCCGCCGCAGCGGTAAGGAACGGATACGCCGTTGAAGAAGGGTTAGCGGTGAGAAAATAGCCTGCACAGGCATTCATTATGGTTACCGGTAGCTGCATACCGCCGTCTTCATAATCAAAATGACCAGCGATAAACCCCGCTTCTCGATAGGTATCGAATGCAACCTTCACATCGTCGAGCATGGTGACTTTGTGACCGTCGAAAGTTGGCTCTTGTTTGTCAGCCACCGCATTATGCGGCAAGAACAACTCTTCAGCCATTTTTTCAGCCATATCGATAACAGCATTAAAGGTTTCTACATTGTGATCACTGAATCGGTCTTTGCTACATAGCGACGCAGTATCTAGCGCTTCATAAAGTTGAAACTGCATTTCACGTCGAGGGATCAAGAGGTCGGTCATAACGGGCTCCGAAACAAAATGTTAATACATTGTGTCATATTCGTAGCTATGTCATTATTGTCATTAATGACACATTCATGGCCATTTACGCCAACAATCACTGGAAACTATGGTTTGTAATAAATTGAGTTATTTTTATGAATAGTAAACGGTTTGTAGTTACCATTCTCGGCTTTGAACATGCTTTGTCTTCAGCCATAACCGGTGCCCTTGATCTATTTGCATTTGCTGGAATTAGCTGGCAAAGGATCCACGGGCAAACCGCTACTCCCAAATTTAAGGTTCAGGTGGCAAGTGACCATGGTAAACCTTTTGTTTGCTCAAACCAGCTGACCGTTACCCCTCATATCGCAATTCAAGACGTTTCACATACCGACATTTTACTTGTACCTACCATTGGAGGCGACATTGATAAGGTACTTGGTTCTTTGCAAAGCCAACTGGTTCATATCAGAAGGTTACAAAAACTGGGAGCCGACATTGCTGGTAACTGTACGGGTGTTTTTGTGTTGGCAGAGGCAGGTATATTAAACAACTTGAGAGCGACTACACACTGGGGATACGCAAACAAATTCAAACACATGTTTCCTCTCGTGGAGCTAGAGAGCGACAAAATGGTCACTGAACAAAATTCTGTGTTCTGTTCAGGAGGTGGTATGGCATGGATTGACCTAGCCCTTTTACTCATTGAACGCTACTGCGGTCATCAAGTTGCAAGTGACCTTGCGAAGTCACACGTTCTCGATAAGTCCAGAGCTAATCAAATGGCCTATGCCAGCAGCAGGCAACGGAAATTTCACCAGGACAAAGATATACTCGCGGTTCAAAATTACATTGAAGAGCACTATCAACAGCAGTT
>JALUXV010000015.1 GCA_027013165.1 Alteromonadaceae bacterium | reverse complement strand
GTTAGTTTGTTGCCATTGGGCTATTTGTGACTCAGCAGCGGTAAACTTGGCGGTAACATTGTCTACTGCTGACACCCCCCGCGATGCGGTTTTGATTTCGCCTGTGGCACAAATTACCAAGTCTTCTTTTGCAAGGTTTTTACCGTCACCCAATACGTTAGCATGGTACGCAGCGTGGGCAATGTAAAAGCCTAGCTGCCAGCTATTACCATTGCTGATTTTGCGGCTTACGTCTACGCGGTATGCGTCACCACCAAAATCGTCTTGGATAATACCAACGCCACGTTTTACAAAATTAACGTAAACACGTTCTATTGGGCAGGGTTCGCAGGTGTCAGCAAATGTCACACTAGATTGAACGCCACTTGGCATTGGAAGAATTTTATTTATTGCCACCAAACCCTCTGGTGTAGCCACAAATACATGAATCTGCACAGTATTATCCTTTTTATCTCGCAGTTAACTCATCACGTATATTTCTGCGCTTTCATTGCACAATGCCATTAACTCTGGCGTATTATCAAGAAAGATTCGCTGGGTTTTATTGTCGATGACACTAGGAAATACAATACGATGAATTTCTTCGTCTGACTCTACATTCAGCGTAACGTTAGATGATGTTTGGTTTTCTGTAGGAAAATGAACCGTTAACACCACATACACCTGATTTTTGGCAATGTCATCACGAATAAACTCTAGTCTAAACTTATTCTCTAGTCTAGTGGGCATATCAAGCTCAGAGCTTGCAGATACCTGCGCTTTACTGTGATCATAGGCGCATTGTTTGGCTAGGTTTAGGTACTTACGACGCAATGTTACCGAGCTATTCACTCTGGCCATGAGCAGTTGGGTGTCTTTGGCAGATGTGCCTGTAGCCAGTTGGTATAAATCGCTAAAGGTAAGGGCGGGTTCAACGTTACTCTGCGATAATTCTTGGTATTGCCTTTTTGCAACAAATAAGGCTTGTGCTTGTTCATGATTATTCATCGGCATGAACATCTCCATATAAGTAAGTAAACATGCTTGTAAATATAGAAAGGTCAGAGGCAAAAATTTCGTTTAAGTCATGCTTTTGTGCAAAATCCGCATGTTTTTTCTGTGTAATAGCTAATTGATCCATTATTTTCGTTAGTGCTTCATAAGCACCTTGATGCAGATAACATTCAAACTCTGTACTCGGTAAGGTTTTAAAACCTTGTCTATCATTGTTGTTAAATGCCTTGCGAAAATCGCTTAACAGTGTGCCAAGGTCACGCCATTGGAGTTGTGCTTCTTTAATGGCTTGCTGTGTTTTTACATGGGTAAAATCGCCGTCTAACGCTGCATACAGCCACTGCTTTAGCGCACTATTGTGGCTATTTAACCGTTTGATAAATTCTGGCAATACAAACACGGCATTGTGTTGATAAATAATATGCAACAAGGCCTTGCTGGATAGCTCAAAGGCGTTACTGCAATCCAGTAATTCTTGCTCATAGTCTATGTAGTTTAGCTGGGGTGGGGTGTTTAGAATATCGGCACTTTGTCCCTTGCGAGTTTGTTGCTGTTGAATAAGCTGATTTTGCCAATACCCAAAAACATGCAGACGCATAATGGTAAGAAAAAATCGTGAAGTGACCGGTGATGAAAATCTGGTTAGTGCTTTTGCTATTGTGGCCTGTTTGTCATTTGTTATGCATTTAGGGTTTTTTCTTAACTGGTCAATGTCTATGGTATTTTCACATGCGTCGAACAGTGATTCGCTAACCTCTGATGAGTATCGGTCTAGGTCTATTTCGTCAATGTCGTCCCCAGTGCTGATACTAGACGCCCATTCTACTTGCCTTTGTGCTTGGGTAGCGTAATTGACGTCAAGGGTGTCAATGACATCGCATATGGCTTGCTCGAATTTTACACATGACGCATTTGTTGATTCAGCAGCGTTTTGATTACTGTCTTGCCAAAATCTAATAATATGACCATCGTTTACTTGGTCAAGAGATAGGTTGTTAACACTCAGCCATGACATCGTTTGCTGATAACGAGTTTGATGCTGTACGGTAGGTAAGTGGTTACCGTCTTTAATGAACTTGTATATACCCCGTTGGATAGTGTTGGAAAACGCTTTGCGTTCATTGTCACTGGCACTGAATAGGCAGGTTTGAGCCTGAGTTAGCAACGAGTGGTCTACAGTAGCAATAAACTCAACTAATACACTTAATACGCCAATTCTAGACGGCGAAATGTCGAAGTGTATGTTACCCACTTCAATGTGAAGTACTTTTTCGGTTAACTCGACTTTACCCGCGTTGTCTGTCCAAGGTTTTGAAAACGCTTGTTTAAACCTTTGTTCAGTAGTTATTTCGTCCCAGTAAAAGAAGTTAAATAACGAATCTTTACTCTGTTTGTTAGGGTAGCTGTTTACCACTGCCCATAGTAAATAGCTGAGTTCATGGCACTGATCTTTATAATTTCTGCAAACGATTAGCTTTTTTATGGTATCGATATCTTTGTCGCGATACTTATAACTAGATGATACAGAGGTTTGGCGTGCCCTAAATTCTGTTTGCTTTAACCCTTCAAAAATCGATTTAAGCTCGTCACTACCACCAAAATCTTCTGTGTCGCTCATCGCTATGTCCCTATCCTATACCATGTCCAATAACGCTATTACATTGCGTCATATTATTTAGGGTAAAACTTATCGAGTTGAATATCGCTAACATCTTTGTATTGCCACAGTAATTGCAAGGTTTCCGCATTCACTTCTACTACCGTTTGATCGGTTGCCTCAATGGTGACGACAAGCGCTATATTATTTTCGCTCAAAAAGTCCTTAAACGCTTCTTGGTTGGCCTTTAGCATCAGTGATACCACTACCGTAGTGGTTTGATTTTTTTCCAACGCGTCACATATGTCTGGGTATTCTTTGCACACGCTGCCGCGCTGGTTGGCGCATGCCACCAGTAATACTGCAAAAATAGTTACTACAATAGACTTTACCATTCGATTTTTCCTTCACTACGCTTACATTCACTGGAATCGTTTTCTATCAGAATGCCGTCAATTCGCTTTGGTTTGCACTCTGAATTTTCCGGTTGGTCTACTGGCCTATCCGCAGGGGGCTCAGGACTGGGCGCCGGGCTAGGTGCAGGAGTTGGTGGCGGTGTCGGCCTTTGCCTAGGTGGTGTATTTGCATATTTTGAAGCTAACCAAGCAAGTGACGACGTAAGAAACAACTGAGGTGTGGTTACATTGTTTCTTGGGTCGGTAAAGGGCGTACCTTTGGTAAGCGCGGTAAAAATATCGTTGCCGCTTGCTTGAGGGTAAAAGCTCTTTAGTAAAGCCACTGCACCGGCAACCTGTGGTGCGGCCATTGATGTGCCTGAAGCCGTGCCATATTGACCACCTAACACCGATGAATGAATTTTACCGCCTGGAGCCACCATGTCGAGAGCGCCGTAGCTGTTTGAAAACCCTGAAATATTTCCGTCAGGTTCTAGTGAACCAATAGTCAGCGCACTACTCACACAACCGGGTTGTGCTACACCATTGATTTTACCTTCATTGCCTGCGGCAATAACGGTAATAATACCTTCTTGTCGCAATAGGTTTATGAGCCTTGTTGTTGGAGCATTGTCGCAGGTTTGAGTAAAGAATCCGCCACCTAGGCTCATGTTTACCGAAGCAACATTGTGTTTGTTTCGGTTTTCATATACCCACTCTAGGGCTTGCATAATATCTGAGTCGGCAGCACCTATACGGTCACCCACTACCGAAAAAACGTTTAAGGCGAGTATATCGGCCTTGGGGGCAACTCCAGACATGTTATTGTTTTTACCGGCAACTATGCCAGCTACATGGGTGCCATGAAAACATCCATCTGCACCGCTGCACGGTCGACCCGCCGATACGCCCAATGCCTTTGTTTGCCCATTTACGCAAGATCCTAAACGAGAAAAGCACGCCCCATCTACCACTCTACCTTGAAAAAACGGGTGCGCGGCTTCAACGCCCGAATCAATCACGGCCACACTGTATCCACTTCCACCTGATTCACGTTGTTCAATCGCTGAAAAGCCAATAGTTCTGGCGCTACGGGTTAAAAGTAACTCGTTAAATCTGTCGGGGTATACACCTTGCACTAAGTTAGATTGTGCCAGCTGGGCAAATTCATCAGCACTGACCGATTTAGCCATAGCTGCTACATGTTTATATTTTACGATGTCGTTAAAGTTGACCCAGCCCATATCTTGCGACAACTTTTGCTGAGCTTCTTCAATGTAATCGCCAAGGGACACCCACTCACCACCACCAATATTGCGTGAAGCACTTTGTGTATTAGGGGCACTTTTAAGCACAATAATGACTGGTGCCTTGTTGTCTTGGGCTAGTAAAGCACTGAATTCCCGTGTGGTAAGCTCTTGTGCATTGCTGCTTAAAACTACACAAAAACTCAATAAAAACGTGAGTGCAATACAAAAATGTTTACGTTGTTTCATTGGTATATACTCAAAGCGACTAATTAAACAAAATACTTTCTACATCTTTTTCTGATGTGGCTTGTTGTTCACCACGAATGTGTAACGTGAAGGCTCGCCCAGACGACTCAATTTTGGCTTGTTCTTGCCATGCAGCTACTACGCCCCTGAGCTGTTCCGATACCTGTGCTTGAGAAAGTTTTGAATGAAAATAAATGCCTAAAGGGTAATTGCTATAGCCTGCATAACCATTTAGTTGTTTTAGGTCGGCTCTTAATCTTGTTTGATAACGCTCGTCTATGCTGGCGTAGTTAATTTGATACTTGTATGAAAAATCTGGCATTCCAAGAATGTAATCAAGCTTTTGTGCCAGTACTTCACCGAGTTCATCAGCCAGCCATGTTGCGTATTCACCTACTCGTTCACTCAGACATTTGTTGGTGCAGTCATTTTTAATGCGCCAATAGTCTGAAGACTTGGTTTCAAAAGAATCCCACGCTTGCCCCGTGGTAATATCAAAAATTTCACCGGTGGCACGTATACGCACGCTTTTTTGCCCGCCAGCTATGGTGTCTTCGTAATACAAGTGCACGGAAAATAGCACTAGCATATCAACTCGTTGAGATTGAATGGTTCTGGAAAAATCCACCACGGTGGCATAATCTCGCGTGCTTGTACTATGCATTGCTTCAGGCAAGCCCGCTTCGGAGTATGTGGTGAAATTCCAGTTGTTGAGCTTTTGAACTATGGCAGAGGTCACTCTGGCATAAATAGGATCGGAAGAGGCGATAGTCCCTTCCTCTCCATCTGCACCAATAACCACTAGACTAGGGTTTGCACTTAGCCAAGTGGGAAAAATGCAAATCAAACAAATCATAAGTACCCTAGTCATGATGGTTACCTTTATTTCTAGTCAATAAATTACAAGCTCATGCTTGCAATGTCGCTCAATTGATCAAATTCAGACGGCACTTCGATGTCTTGATCTTTCGCATATTCAAGCACTAGCGTTGACGTAGAGTAGAGGGTTTGTAAATAGCCGGGGCCTGTGCGACTAATATCATACAGTGCATTTGCCATTAGCAGGTTTTCTGAAGCACGAGTAATATCAAGGGCATTTGATTTTAAGTAGCTCGCGTATTCCGGGGCCATTTTTACTACCTTTCCTGCTTGAACAACACCTAGGGCATAAGGAACAAATCCAGTGGCAAATGTTGCACGATTCTCACTGGTTAATGTTGATTCTTCTGCTTTGGTTTCTGCAATTAAGCTTTCTGCTTGGGTGCTAAGTAATTTAATACTTTCGAGTGCGTCACCGTCAATTTCTTCACCGCCTTCAAGAGAAACGCGCTGTGCTTTTAATTCAGCGGCAAGCTCGGCTTTGCCAATAGCACTTAGCCAAATTTCCTGAGCGCTAATTATAGAAATCATCGAGGTAACATAGGCACCCAATAGCGGGTCGCTTACTGCTAACCCTGGATTGATCTCAAACTGACTTTGAAGGCTCTCTGCGCTAAAATCACCTGCACTACCACCACCCATGATTGCACCAGCGTTGCTGGCTAAAGAGCTGGTTAACATGTCTGCGGTTGAGCCACAGCCACCCATAAATGCAGACACTACCGCTATTACTACCACTTGCTTTTTCATAACTACTTTCCTTTGTTTACGTTATAATTAAGGCGTTAAAATATGCCAATCAGCTTTTCTGAAAGCTTTCTTGCTGCCCTGTTTAGGCCGTTTTGCGCAGCCTGTTGAATACTATCTCCAGTACCTAGTTCGTTGTTTAATGCCTCAGACGCAACAAGCTCTCCCGTATTGGCGTTATATACATTGACTTGCGATCGTACTTTTACCTGATGCGCGACGCCTAACATGTCGTCCACACCATCGTATTTCAGTTGATGGTAAGCCACTACAGAAAACGCATCGGAAAACCCTGCTTTGGCTTTTGCTGCAATATTAAGACCGGCGGGGCTGATGCTCCCGTTACTGTTAAATTCGTCGCGCACTTGCAAAAAATTGAAAGCGCCACCCGTTAGCATTTGAAGCTCTTGATAATCAACCGCTACATTTACGCTGGGGTTTCTAGAAAGCTGCGCTTTCAAAGACACATCAAGTAAGGAAGCAATAGGCTTAAGCGTATCGTCTGACGGTGAAATAAACTCGACTAGTACCACGGTTGAAGGCGTATCATTGGCAATCAAGTTACTCATTTTGGTATGAAAGCCAGTGCTATCAAAAAGTGCGATGACCTCAGTGATTAGGGTATTGTCATCACCTATTTCCTGCTGAACATCATACTCGCCCACCAGTTTTAAAACGTTTTTAATCATGACCTCTTCGGGTACTTTTTGTTTTAGCTGGGTAAGCAAACGTTGGTTGTGTTGTTGATAGTAGTTTGTAATAGCCCTGTATAGTGCAACCCTAACTTGATGTTCTTTATCTTGTTGAGTAAAGGCTGATTGCTGGGTGTGTTCTGTAAACCCTTCAATTCTTACTGAGGCGGCATAAGCGTTGGTAAACAATACGCTAAATACCAATGCCACCATTAATCGGTTAATTAAAGCGCGCATGCTGTGTAAGCTCCTTCTACTTGCTCCAACTGTTCAAGCACCTCTCGTTGCTGAGCTCGGCTGAACCCCTGCATTTTAAAAAAGTTTGAATTCTTGTTATGCAAACTCGTAGACAGCGCCACCGTTAATACTTGTAACTTTTTATCGAAATTTTCCCACTCATCTACTGTATTTTGTGATGCGGGTTCCACTTCAATACTTGCGTATTTTAACGGCTGACTAAAAAGAAGCTGCTCGCCGCGCACTGAGTCTTTAACCACTGACAGATTAGAAAACACTGCGTAGTAGTATGAAGCGCCATGCTGTTTAACGTCGTGTGCCATTTTTTTAAACCCTCTAAGTCTAAAATTTACCTTATAGAAGGGTTTGGGCAAATTTAGGTTGTATGTTTGTTCACCACCGGAAAATCGACTTTGCATGGTAAGTACCGACATATCGGCGGTGTAGGGTTGAATAGCTACCGATTGCCCGTCGCTAATAGCTTTGGTGAGCATATGCGCTATGTAGCGCTTCATTACTTGTAAATTGTTTTGTTTAAATTCTTCAGGAAGGAAAGGTAGCGCTGCGGGTTCCACTATTACATCAGACACGGCAAATTGAGTTAACGAGGCTTTCGTTGGAGCTGGAATATTGCGCAATGCTTCGGTAAATAAATTCACCAACCCAACACCTTTACCACAACCGTTGTCTAGTAACATGTTGTACACCCGCTGTTTAATTTGTTCTGAAGTGGGGTACTGGTGTGGCGTGTCAGTACAAGACAGTATAGGAAGTGACTTAGACGCCACCAACTGAGAAGACGCTATATCAAAAATAACAAGCTGTGCCGATAGTTTAACTAACCAAGGGAATACCCGTTGATTGTTTATTACTGACTCTTCAACCGACACTACTTCGTTACCAATTAACATAGTCATGGCGTACTTGTAGCCATCATCTTTATCAAGAATACTTGGTGTTATTTCAATGTGTTGTGGTGGCGAGGCAAGAATAGATTGGTATAGTGTGCGATTGAGTTTTTGTTCAGAAACAATTTGCGAACTATAACGATAACGGGATGCAAGCTCTGCTTTACTGCCCTGGAACGTAATTCCCGCGAAAGCCACCAACTCTTTGAAGTTATCGGTAACTGCATCGTTGTTTGCAGCTACAGAAGTACTCGTGCAAGCAGCTAGCGCAACACTTATTAGTAGCAATAAATACTGAAGCGACACGTTCCATGATTCCTTGTCTTAAGCCATAACATTGGCGTAGGTTTTTTATCAAGCCTACTGAAGTTAGCCCAGTGATTACTCCATCAATATCACTGTTCAAAGTGTAACCAATTGGTGTACATTGAGCAAGCAAATTTAATTTCATATAGCACATGACTGGCATGTTTAGTTGGTGCGTAAAACACTTAATAATGAAGGGAAGCTGTAGATATTATGCAACAACTTGGACGTTATCAAATAATCAAACAACTGGGCGCTGGCGGGTTTGGTGCAGTGTACTTAGCTCACGACCCCGTCATAAAGCGCGATGTTGCTATTAAGGTGTTTCAACCCAAAGACGACAACGTGATTGCTTTTGCTACGTCGACGAATACCGAAGGGTTGGATGTACTGCGCAATCGTTTTCAAACCGAAGCTCAGATATTGGCCAAACTTGACGATGCGCCTCACATTGTTTCGGTACTTGAATACGGCACTACTGATGACGGTGCCCCTTATTATGTGATGCCTTACTTAAAACAAAGTTTGGCAGACTTATTAGGTAAAGATGTATTTGAAACCCGTGCCCTAGAAGAGCTGCCAGCTGCTCAGCACCCTAAGGCCATCGCCTTTGAAATGGCAATGGTGTATTTAGGGCAAACCTTAAAAGGTATGGCTGATGCCCACGAGCAAGGTTTAGTGCATCGTGATATTAAGCCCGGCAACATTATGTTGAGTGACAAAGGCCAAATTAAAATCGTTGATTTTGGCATAGCCAAAGCCCCTGACGGTGGCCATTCAACAGTGTCGAACTTGGGTATGGGTAGTCGTAACTACATGGCACCCGAACAGCGAGAAAGCGCCAAGCACGTAGACGCCCGTGCCGATGTTTACAGCTTGGGTGTACTGGCCTACCGCATGTTTACGGGAAAGCTGCCTACACTGCGCTTTGCCGACCCAAACATAGCTTGCCCACAGTTGCCTGAAGGCATTAACCAACTTATTTTACAGGCGCTGAGTGAAGACTTACACCAACGCCCCACTAACGCAGGGGCAATGCAAACGGCGTTTACTCAAGCCAACACGGCCTTACCAGACACCAGTGAACACTCAGGTACCTGGGTAGAGAGCGGGGCAAGCAGTGTGGTTAAGGCTGAATTTAAGCCGCTGCAAACAAAGCTAAAAGAAAGCTTAACGCAATATGGTGAAGTAACGGCTAAAACCCGCAAAGCGTTAAATGCTATGGCAAAGCTCGTCAATATGGACGACGCCGCCTTGACTGAGTTTATAACAATTCAGCAAGCCCAATTTTCCGAAGAAAACCCTGAGCTTGGCGCTTATATGGCATTTATAGCCCGTATAAATGCACTGTCAGCACAAGGGGAAAAGCTTGATGACGACGATGTTGTTGCCATGGCCGAAGCGGGGGCGATGACAACCGGTAGGCCAGTAGCTGAGCTTACTGACATTGTTCGGTCTAAATGTTTGGCTAAAAGTGCAATAAAATTTGTGAAGCCACAAAGCAAGCCCAAGCCAAGCAATGCAGATGCTAGTAACTCAAGTGGAAGTACGCCACCGTCTACCGAAAGGTTAAAAGACAAACCAAAAGCCTCCCAAAAAGAGCAACCTACCGAAAAGCCAAAAGTTAGTACAGTTAGTTCAAATGCCACTGCACAGCAACGTACGCAAGTAAAGACTACCAATTCCACTAAGGAGTGGCTTTTAACCGCTGCGGTTATTGTAGCGGTGGGTTATGGCTACTATTGGATAACTGGTAACTCGAGCCAACTACAAGTAGTGCAAAACCCGGTAAGCAACACAGAGAACCGCACATCGCAGCCTGGGCACGCCCCTGAAGATGTTACCGTACACGTTAACGGTACGCCTATTACTTTAAAAGGCATACCCTCAGGCACATTTACGATGGGCAGCAGTTATGGTAGCTCGAATGAAAAGCCCGCACACCGCGTTTCTGTGCCGGCATTTAGGGTAATGACAACCGAAGTTACATGGGATATGTACCAACCTTGCATAGATGCAGGGGTGTGTCCAAATAATGATAGTGATGCCGGGTGGGGTAAAGGTAATCGCCCCGTAATCAACGTTAGCTTGAATAACATTACCCAGCATTACATCCCTTGGTTAAATCAACAAACCGGTCAACAATTTCGCTTACCTACTGAGGCCGAATGGGAATATGCCGGACGAGCAGGAAGCACTACGAAGTACAGCTGGGGTAACGACATTGGGCGAAACAACGCGAATTGTGATGGATGTGGGAGCCAGTGGGACAACAAGCAAACTGCACCTGTGGCGTCATTCAAACCTAACGCTTTTGGGTTATACGACATGCACGGGAACGTGTGGGAGTGGACGCAAGATTTTTGGCACAGCAACTATGACGGCGCCCCTTTCAATGGTGAGGCTTGGGGAGCTTCGGGAGGTGGCGATTATCGTCGTACTGTATTGCGTGGAGGTTCATGGGACAACTTGACGGGAGATTTACGCGTTGTTAAAAGGCTTTGGGGGAGAAATGGGGCCCAAAACAATAGATACGGCTTTCGGCTTGCCCAGGACACGCTATAGGCGTGGATTATTTTTGCAGGCCGATAACTGCTCCTGCGTGATCGGCACTTCCGCCGTCCTTAACTGTCGCGCTGCGACTTTCTCCCCAAAGGCGTTAGCCTTTGGGGGATTTTGAATTTATTTCGATAGCCTTTGATGCAGCGACGATTTATACGCTTCAAAGCTTGGAATTAACGAGGTCACTAAGCTGGCGGTCATCACCAATAGCATGATCACAAACTGTTCTTGAGAGAGCACATTGGCGCTTAAAAATAGGCCAAACTCTGCGGCTAGCCACTTTTTGAGTACCATTAAGCTAAGTGACAATACTCCTAATGCCGTAACCATAGCTGCGGCTGACATCAGCAGCGCTTCAACCACGATGAGCGCGGCTATTTTATAAGGGCCAGCGCCCAGAATACGTAGTACTGCAATTTCCGTTTGTCGTTCGTTCATTGAAGCTAGTAGCATGGTTGAAAGGCCAAATAGGGCAGAAATTAATACCATGCCTGCAATAGCCCTCAAAAGCCCTTCAACATTACCCACCAACTTCCACAGTTCACTTAACGCAACCCCAGGCAATACTGCCATTAAGCGGTCTTTTGGATCGTTGTTTACCTCTCTTTGTAAGGTAAAGGTAGCAAACTTGGTTTTAAGCCCTAAGAGGACCGCAGTAACACTGTCGATTTCCAAAGGAAACGCTTGCGGGTTTTCTACCAGAGCTTTTACTTTGTGGGGCGGCAAGTGAATCGCCTCAATGGCCTCAAGACTCACGTGAACGGTTTTGTCTACGGGTGTCCCGGTAGGTTCAAGTATGCCAGTGACCTTAAATGGAGAGTCAGTATGGTTCTGAAAACTGGTATTGCCGATACCGTGAGCAATGACAATATCGTCATCCAGCCGATAACCTAACTCTCGAGCTACATCTGCACCAAGTACGGTATTAAACAATGTCTCAAAAGGTTGTCCATCCGCAAATACCAGTGGCTCTTTGGTACCGTATTTAAAGTGTTCAAAGTAGGCATTGGTTGTACCCAGTACCCGAAAGCCTTTGTGAGAATCACCTAAAGACATAGGGATAGCCCAATTTACTAAAGCGTGATTTTCCAAACGCTCATAAGACTCGTATTTAATATTGTTAGTGGGCGAACCTATGCGAAATACTGAATAAAGCAGTAGATTGAGTTGTCCACTGGGTGCACCAACAATTAAGTCAGTTCCCGAAATGGTGCGGTTGAAGCTTTCTTTGGCTTGTAGTCGAATATGCTCAACACCAAAGAGAACAAGCATACTGATAGTCAGTGACATAAAGGTAAGAAAAACCGTTTTCTTACGGCTAAGCAGACTCTGCTTGGCGAGTGAAAGCAACATGACTACGCCCCTCCTTGAGCACTATTGCTCAATGTAGCAATGGCCTGAATATCAGTGTGATTAGAGAAGAAAGCGCTCAATGCTTGGTCGTGGCTTACAAATATCATTGTGGTTTGAGACGCCGTAGCGGTACTCATCAGCTCTTCCATAAAGGCATCACGGGCGGAAGCATCTAGCGCTGAGGTGGGCTCGTCCACCAAAAGTATTTCTGGTGTATTGATAAGTGCACGAACAATGGCGACTCGCTGTTGTTGGCCAATACTCAATTGCTTTACCGGGCGCTCTAGAATATCTGCACTTAGCTTTAAGGTATCGAGTAAACTTAGCATTCTTTGCGTCACATCAGCTTTAGCACCTTTGGTATTACCTTTGGCAAAGTGCACGGCTAGTTCTATGTTACCCTTAACGGAAAGATAGGGAATCAAGTTGAAGGTTTGAAACACCACGCCAATATGTTGGGCGCGGAACAAATCCCTTTTGGCATTTGAGAGCGCGGTAGTGTTGTTACCGAGTAGTTTAATGCTACCACTTTGCGGCGCAAGAACACCCGACAACAAATTCAATAAGGTTGATTTACCAGAACCCGAGTTGCCGTGAAGAAATACTTTGTCGCCCTTTTCCACATGCCATTGTGGTAAACGAAATGTCGTTGCTTGGGGACTTCTTCCGTAACTGTGACACACGTCGTCAATTTCAATGGCGTAATTATGCAACTCAGCGTCTCCTAGCGGTTTTAATCGAAATCATATTTTTTTAACTAAGCCGTGTATGTTATAACATATTTCAATTGTGGATGGTGAATGACCTCATTTTGTATGCAAAGAATCAATAGAGCGTGTGTAGCATTATTTGTACTTATAATGAGTACATTATCAGCAGTCGTGTATGCTGAGAATACAGAGTATCGACTAATCGAGTGGGTTGAACTCATGCCTCAAGATGATCTTGATGCCTTGCTAAACCCGCCCGAGTCCGTATTGAATATTGCTGACGGTTCAGCGCAAGACTCCCTTGATCAAATGGGAGCGTTACAAACTGAAGATGAGGCGGCAACCCGTTATTTCTCAGCCTTAAAATCAAGCAGAGTTGTGGCTGAGTTTGACGGTGAAACGGTAAAAATACCCGGGTTCATTGTTCCGCTAGAATCGAACGAAGAACAAAAGGTAACTGAGTTTTTCATCGTGCCATATTTTGGCGCGTGCCTGCACTTACCGCCACCTCCACCGAACCAAATGGTGTATGCCCAAGTAAAAGAAGGTATTGCCGTTGAAGAATTAGAAGCGCCATTCTGGTTTGAAGGCAAAGTTTCGATAGAGCAAACAGATAATGCTATTGGCAGTGCCGCATACGCCCTTTCAGTAGCAAATCATTATCCATACGAGGGATAAAACATGATGAAGAAAATAAGTGTAGTAGGCCTAGCCTTGTTGCTTGCACTGCCTTTCTCTCAAGCCATTGCTTGTGAGTACCATGGTAATGCTATGTTTGGTGCTTTTGGTATTGGTGGAAGCCACCCGCTAGTTAGAAAACAGCGTGTAGAGCCGCAACAGATTAAACTGGAATTTGCCGAGAACATAGTTGCTGAAGTTAACGACGCAAACGTGCTTGATATCAAATATACCTTGCCGGGTGAATATCAAGATGTGTCTCTTATCTTTACATCAAGTGCAGGACTAACCCTTGGAGCGGCACAGTCTGAGGAACTAGTAGCTAACAATGGTTCATATGCGTTGGACTATGAGGTAACTACACCTGGTGAGCATCATATTGAAGTAACCGCTAAAGCGCGTTTGAATGGTTACCCCTATTTGTATGTGCAACGGGTTTATCTAACCACTGAAGGGTAAACAAGGCGAGCGCTAATTCATATGCGATTGGGCGTAAAGATAACACTGGTTGTTTTTGCCTTCGCCCTGCTTGGTATGGCGGCTCAACCTCTTGCTGTTTATTTAAAACAGCGCTTTGATGCTAGGCATCTTGTCTATACGGCACCCGATAGCAGTCTAGTTCGTTCATTTGAATCTCAATCTCAATCTCGATCAATCATTGAGTTACAGTGGCAAGCGCTCTTGCCAGACGCAGAGCGGGACGCGTTATCTCAATACCAAACCCGCTCGTCTGCCAACACTGTTGAAGATGTAACCAGTAATATTCTTCGATCGATTCAAGCGGCGTCAGACCAGAACTACCAAGCAGCAATGTACTCCACCAATACGCTAGACACCTATAACGGTGCTGCTGTAGCGATGGCTGGGTTTATCGTGCCTATTAGCTTTCATGAAGACCAAAGCCCTGAAATAGTGTTCATTGTGCCTTACTTTGGCGCGTGTATTCACTTTCCGCCTCCGCCGCCTAATCAAATGGTTTTCACTAAGTTAGCATCAGGATTTACTGACTTTGAGTTAGAAAAGGCATACCTTGTGAATGGCTTGTTTTCACAAGGTATGTTTGAAGATCCTATGGGAACGGCAGCATACCAATTAGATACCGTTTCTATTCGTCCCTTCGTTGGGAATCCTGATGATTTCCGCAGTCATTAATTGGTATTCACCGCTTCGTTAGCAGCACGCTTTAAGCGAATGTTTCTGATATGACCGGCAGCAATTAACACTGACCCCATTATTGTGACGGCAATTTCACCTTCGTGACCAAACAAATCGTGACCAACCGCGGCGGATACTACGAGAAGAGCAATGCCAAACAAGCACAAGGCTAGGGTAGACAAGCGCTTGTGATGAAGGTAACCAGAGATGACGGCTAACAAGCTAATTGGCAGCACTGCAACAAGAATCCACGCATGAAACGACTCATCGCTCAAGAATAAAAAGAACGATCCTGTGGGAACAAGAATCAAGAGCACAGGTAACAGTAAGCAGTGCAGTGTACATAGCACTGAAAGCGCGACCGCTGCGTGGTCGGCTGAAAACCGTGACTTGTCATTGTTTTGTGGCATTAATTACTCCCAAAGTTAAGTTGATTGCGTTGTGGTGTAAGCTCGATTGCACCTTGACCTGTCTCTGTGATCCACTGTGCGGTGATGTCATGAAGGTTAAGTGCGTTTTCAAATAAGGTGACAGAAAACTCGGGTGAATCATCACTACACGCTAAAACATACTGAAATGTCAGATCGTTGTGAGTACTCTCGCTGTGTCCTTCATGGTCTTCATGATGCTCGTGCTCATCATGTTCGTCGTGATGCTCGTGTTCATCATGGTCGTCGTGATGCTCGTGTTCAGCATGGTCGTCATGATGTTCGTGTTCATCATGGTCGTTGTGATGTTCGTGCTCATCATGGTCGTCATGATGTTCATTTTCCACGGCTATGACATACGTTTCACTGAAGCTCTCTGAAAAAGAGGTTAACTCGCAACTTCTAGGTAGTGTAATACTGTTCGTGTGTTCTGATATCTTGCTAATGAACGCATTTACAGCATCTAAGTCACTTTGGCTCTCAGGTAAGTGTTCAAATCCAAAACCATTGGCAGCAGGAAGCACAAATTGAAACGTCCAGGTGTTGCTGTCTTGCCCAATGAACAAGGTTCCTTGGTCGTGCACATGAGACTGACCATAGATATTGAAAGTAGTGCACATTGCCACGGTAAGTGCCAATATTGATTTTTTATTCATCCTCACATCCCATTAGCGCGATATCTATCGGTTAATGTTATATTATAACATGACGTGTGATAGGTCACGCTTAAGTATTTACAAAGTAAGGAACGGATAATGATAAACCGTCGTCAATTCAATAAAGGGTTAGTCGGTATCGCTTTTGGCGGGTTATTCACTCACCTAAAAGCATCTGCGTTACTGTTGGAAGGCAATGGCAAGGGTGCATTACCCTTCGATAAAGCCTACGGACCGCTTGTGAGTGATCCAAATGGCCTATTAGATTTGCCTGAAGGCTTTCAGTATCGCGTGTTATCAAAGCTGGGCGATGTTATGTCTGACGGTTTACCGGTTCCTGATCGCGCCGATGGTATGGGATGTATTCCGTTGGATGAAGAACGGGTTGTACTGGTTCGAAATCATGAGATCCCATTACCTAAGGGCAATGAGCACAAGCAATTACCGCCTGAAAATCTCGCATCATCAGCCTACGACAGCCACGCTTCAGGTAGGCCATTAGCCGGTGGTACTAGCAGTATTGTATACAACGTCAAAACTCGAGAAGTTGACAACCAATTTATGAGTCTTCTAGGAACCGTTCGCAACTGCGCTGGTGGCACAACGCCATGGAATAGCTGGTTAACCTGTGAAGAGTCGGTCGACAAAGCGTCTAGCATTATTGGCGAAGATCACGGTTACGTTTTTGAAGTTCCAGCAAGTGCTAGCGGTTTAGTGGCGCCTGTGCCGTTAAAAGCCATGGGTCGCTTTAATCATGAAGCTGCCTGTGTAGACCCTAGAACCGGCATTGTTTACCTAACCGAAGACAGAGGTGATAGCTTGTTTTATCGCTTTATCCCTAATGTTCAAGGTCAGTTAGATAAAGGCGGCAGGTTACAAGCTTTGGCCATAATTGATGCCCCCAAGTTTGACACAAGAAACTGGTCGTCAGTGACGATGGAATCGGATAAAGCCTATGGGTGTTACTGGATAGACTTAGATAACGTCACTAGCCCAGAGGACGATTTACGAGCACGAGGATATAACGACGGAGCAGCATTATTTGCACGGGGCGAAGGTATCCAATTCGATGGCGATGAGATGTATTTTTGCTGTACCAGTGGTGGCAACAAAAAGTTGGGTCAAATAATGCGTTACGTGCCATCACCTATGGAAGGTAAATCCGGTGAACAGGAACAGCCCGGTGAGTTGTCGTTATTCCTCGAGAGCCCTGACAAAGCCACATTTAATTTTGGCGACAACCTTACCATTGGGCAAAACGGCCACTTGATAGTGTGCGAAGATCAATATTCCGACTTGGTTGATAATCATCTTAAAGGCGTAACGCCAGAGGGCAAGACTTACGACTTAGGCAAGGTGAGATTGCAAACCGAACCAGCGGGTGCATGTTTTTCTCCAGACGGAAAAACACTGTTTGTGAACCTATACTCGCCTACAGTGACCCTTGCTATTACTGGCCCATGGGACGAGTTTGTTGCATGAGGGAAGCTTCAGTAACTAGTAATGAAGTGATTTCAGGAGTTCCTACTAACGTCATTACCGGAGCTTTAGGTGCCGGTAAAACCACCTTGATTAAAGCGTTGCTGGCAACCAAGCCCAGCAACGAACGATGGGCAGTATTAGTTAATGAGTTTGGCGAAGTCGGCATAGATAGTGCGCTTATGCAAGGTAGCAAGGCTGACTCAAAAGACGGGATTTATGTACGTCAGGTACCGGGCGGGTGCATGTGTTGTACGTCTGGGTTGCCCATGCAAATAGCGCTCAATCAGCTATTAGCGCAAGCTAAGCCCCACCGCTTACTCATTGAACCCACGGGCTTGGGTCACCCCGCAGAGGTATTAGAAACCTTATGTGAGCCTCACTATCAAGGCGTGCTCGATATCAAAGCTACGCTAACACTTATTGACGCTCGAAAGCTTACTTCTGCTAAGTGGCGAGACCACGCAACGTTTCAAGAACAAGTGCATATAGCCGATCACTTGGTGGTTACCAAAGGCGACCTATACCGCCCAGAGGATTTTGATAACTTGAATGTTTACAGAGCAGGTCTAGGAGTTATGGACATTCCACTTAGCCACGCAGATCACGGAAACATTGATCTCGCTTTGCTTGAGTCACCCAGTCGTTTTAATTTGCCTGCGGAAAAAACAGAAGTGCATTCTCACGACCACGACCACGACCACGACCACGGACATAGTCATGCCCATGGTGAGTCAGAAGCTACTGAGCTTGCGTTACCACCGGAGCAAGATTGGTTACAAGTAGAAAACAGCGGTCAGGGTTTTTATTCTTGCGGGTGGATATTCTCCTCACGCATGGTTTTCGATTACAAACTACTTTTTCAAACGATACAAAAGCTGAATGTAGAGCGATTTAAAGGTGTGGTAAACACCAATCAGGGAACCAAAGGTTTCAATCTTGCCGATGGAAAGCTTAGCGTGGAACCAATCGAGACCTACCAAGATTCTAGAATCGAGATTATTGCTGACAGTGAGCAAGGGCTTAAACGCGCAGCAGACCGTATTAAAAGTGCGCTTTCTCTGAATTGAGAAAAGAATCTCGCTTTTCGAAAACATTATAACAAACACTATAGCAACTCCTACCGAGTGGTAACCCCTTTAGCCACTTATACTAAAGAATGAATTTTGCTAAAAACGGGCAAAAGCTCTCTAAATCGACTAAAGACTAGTGTCTGGTTGCAGATAACGAGGCAATACTCAGAACTACCTGTTCTGGGTTTTAGTTCTTTCGTAGTAAACATTGATCTTATTGGTATTAGGGTCAACTATTAAAGACGTTAAGTGTTGCTGCGTGAATAGTTAGATTTGTCGTAAGAGGGGCTTACATGGTGTATCCGTGGACAATTGAAGCAAATAAGATTTTCCGTATCGTAATCGGTGTGCAGTGGGTTGCCGCCGTTGCTATTGGTGCATCTACGGGTTCGTTGATGATGAGTATTGTGCTTAGCTCAATAATCGCAGCTGTTCCCTTGCTTCTTATACAAACTACGCCAGGTGAAGCCCTGACCCGTCACGGCGTTGCCGTAGGTACGCAGGCATTAACGGCTTTGCATATCCAATTGGTGTTGGGCTTTACTGAAGCGCATTTTGAAATATTCACCTTGCTCGCTTTTCTCAGTATTTACCGCGATTGGAAGGTCATTGTAAGCGCCGTTGTCTTTATTGCTGTTCACCATCTGTCTTTCTACATGATGCAAACCGGCGGATCTGGCGTATATATATTTGAAGATACCCATCTCACCTTTTCAGTACTGTTAGTACACGCCTTCTTTGCAGTGGCGGAAGGTATTGTATTAATTTACGTTGCTCAAAAAGCCGAACGGGAATCAGTATCTAATGTCACCTTGTCGAGCGCTGTTGATGACATGATGGCTGACAACACTATTACTATTTCGTCTTCGGTAAAAGGTGATTCTAGTACAATTAAGGCATTTAATGGCTTGTTGAGTGCGCTGAGAAGTCTTATTGGCACAACACAAACCAGTGGTGCTACCGCGCAAGATTTGTCGTCGGAGATTTCTTCATCGTCAGCAGCCACCGTGGATAGTCTAAATAGCAATGCAGACGAAGTTGCAAAAATATCCCTAGCCCTTGACCAAATTAGTGAAGCAAATCAAGACGTCGCGCAAAATGTTGAGGGTATTAGTGCGTTAAGTACCAATGTGCAGCGAGAAACAGGCAATGCCAAGGACCTTATCGATAACAACGCTAACCAAGCTGGTGCCCTTAAGTCAGACATGGATAACGCTACTACATCTATCTCTGAGTTGGCAGACATGGTATCTACTATCGCCGTGGCCATGGACTCGATTAAGAGTATTTCCGACCAAACTAACTTGTTAGCACTGAATGCCGCTATTGAGTCTGCTCGTGCAGGTGAGCATGGTCGTGGGTTTGCAGTGGTTGCAGATGAAGTAAGAACACTGGCCAATAAAACTGGCGAGAATGCAGAACAAATTAACCAGATTACTGAACGCTTGTCTGAAGGCGCCCGCAAGTCTGTTGATGTGATGCAAGAATGTTCTTCTAGGGTGCTAGAAACCGTTACTAGCTCGAACGAAGCCAGTGAAAAAATGAATGAAATAAACAGTCTGATTAATCAATTGAATCAGAGTATTACTACAGTGGCGGCATCGACTGAAGAGCACTCGGCCATGTCTAACGCCATTGCTGAATCTGCTAAAACCCTACAGGACTCTTCATTACTTCAAGTGAACAATATCACTGACAATCGAGCCAAGCTACACGAGCTAGACGAGCAAATTAGCCGTTTAAACAAAGAGCTTTTAGCGTTCGACGTAAGCAAATAAAAGCAAGAACAAGAACGCCGAGCGAAATTAGCGCGGCGTTTCTTGCAATGTTTCGATATACGCGGTGACCAAGTGACGAACAAATTGCTGGCAGTCTTTAGCGGTTGATGGGTCGTATTCACCATGATTGGTAATATTGTTCGACAAAATTCTCACCCCAATAAAAGGTACATGATAAGCGTGCGCTATTTGTGCAGCGGCAGCACTTTCCATCTCTTCAACGCTTGTACCCAAATTGTTGTGTAGCCATGCAATTCTATCCACTTCGTTATTCCAAAAGTTACCACTTCCTATGGTGCCAGTTACTACTTTCCCTCGGGTGTGCTTAGCTTTAATGGACAGCGCTAAATCAATGAGTGTTTGGTCGCCACGATAGTAGCGTATCTTCTCAGCATCGGCGGCACTGCTTCCTTCGCCCGCGCTGCCTTCCGACGCCATCAAGTCCATAGGTATCCATGCCATTGGGTCGGAACCTTCACCTGCCAATCGTTTGGGGGTTTTAAAGTTGGCGGCGTTGACGCTGCGCTCGCCCAGCACAATATCGCCTACGTTAAGCGAAGGATCATGCCCGCCAGATGTCCCTTGGTTAATAATAAGTCTTGGATTGAACAGGCTTATACCAACAGCGGTAGCAGCAGCGGTGTTTTCTAACCCTTTGCCCGTCTTCACCACAACAACTGGGTAGTGATTTAACATTCCACGGTAAAAAGTGGCGTTGCCTGATGTGAATGTAGACACTTCTGTGAGCAATGAAGCAAAGTATTCCGCTTCAATAGGCATTGGCCCCTGAATCATGATTGGGCGAGGAGCCAATGCTGAAGGTGCTACCTCAACTGATTTCATTTCGTTTTGAGCGAGTACCGTCAAAGTGAATAGACTTAGTATTACACTGGCACAACAACGCAAAAACTTCATAGTAAATCTCAAGGGAATAGTGATTATTTTTAGTTCTATCAAGTCTTTGCGGTTTGCACAATAGGGAATTACTCCGGTCTAGAAAAGCTCAGGTTAGGTAAGGGAAGTGGAATGGGAGTTTCACTTACTTCCTTACCAGCAAAGAAGGTTTCCATTCTGTTTTGCACTTCAGGTGACGCCATAAACAAATTATGACCCGCATACTGCACTTCAATATGAGTAAGATTGCTAAGCCCAGCCACTGCTTGTGCTTGTTCACTTGGGTAAGTTCGTCCGTCGAGACTGCCCGAAAACACCAGTGTGGGAATAGTCGATTGTGGGTCCTGTCTAAAGTCATCCCCCAAATCAAGCTTAGTATCAAAGTTGTTAAGCATAGGCATAGGGAAGTTGAGCATTAACCCAAGCAAACTCGACTTAGCTTGTTGTTCAACCAGAGCCAAACGCTCTGACGTAATACCAGAAGCGGCATCCATTCCAAGTGGCATAAGTCTGAACGACAGTGGTTCTTCGTTAAACATACCTCGTTGAAGTATCGACATCAGTAAGCCTGTATCGTTAGCACTTAAGCTCAAGTAGGTGTGTATCAGCATGGCAAGGTATTGGCCTGGGTCAGCTATCATCATGCTCGCCAAGGCTTGCATATGGCCTTTTTGGAACAGCATAGTTGTAGTTGAGCCGTCTCTATTCGGTATCTCCAACGCTAGAGGTTGCTTTTCTAGCGCATCGTGAACACTGCGCATTAATGCCGGTAAGTCGGGTACCATGGCTTTCAGTGGTTGTTGGTCAATCACCGCTTGTACGGCCGCAAAATAATCATCGGTACCTTGGGGAAGTTTTACGGTTTGGTTTAGCCCTTCAACGCTGGCCAAAACAACACGGTCAATATGGTCTGGCAAAAGTTTCATTGCCGCAAGCGCCAAATGGCTACCGTAAGAAATACCCCATAACGAGACTTTTTCAGCGCCCAAGTGCTTTCGTAGGTCGTCAATATCTAATGCATTTTGTACTGTGGTGTAGCCATAAACATCTATTCCTTGGGACTTCCATTGATCAAAGCATTCTGTCGCAGCACGGGTATAAGCTGAGGATACGTGTTCTGTAGTCGCAACTTGGTTTAGCGGAAGTGTAACACTTGATACGCATTGTTCTGCTTGCTCTGATGCTCCCGTACCTCGTTGGTCTAGCGCTATCACGTCGCCATATTCTCTCATTGCCTGAAACAATGGAAAGCGACGCCATTTAGCGGTACCTATTCCCGAACCACCTGGGCCACCGGCCAAATAGACTATAGGCGCATTGTTCGCAGCAGCTTCGGTTAACGCAGGAAAGCGCACGTAGTTAACGCGAATGTCTCGGCTATCGGGATTGTTGCGGTTTTCTGGCGCCATAAAGTAGCCTTCTACCGCATCTGTGGTGTCGCCACTATTGGCTTCAAATACAATGATTTTCTCATTGGGGTACATGTCTTGCGCTGCGGTTAGGGGCACAATGCCATGAAAGAATGCTGCTATAAGAATGGATGTAATTCGCATTTTATGACTCCTGCATGCTAGTTTTAATTAAGCTCGTGCGGCTTTGATTGCATGCATCTATTAAGCGTTAGCCCTTTGTGAGTGTGAATGGAAAATCTTCCAATGGGCTGATTTTATTGGTGATTCCGTTAAGCGGTAGTAAAAATTCGATGAACGGTAGCAAAGGAATTCGGTGAGTATGAGGTTAGGTTTCACCCAATGGCTGATAATGGCATTGATGTTTGTGAGTGTTCAGAGTGTTGCTGAATCTTTAGCACGCATTTCTGCATCGTCACCTGTTCAGCTGTGTGAATTTACAACCCCAGTATCAAAAGTTCCGACTTTCACCGAGCTCGAATGTCGGATTGCAAATCTTATCGACGTAGACCCTCAAGGCCGTCATATTTGGGTGTCAATCAGCTTTGACGCCCCGCAAGGTTTGGATGAAATGCGCAAACCCTTGGGATTGTTTTTATTCGCTAAGGCATCTAGTCGGGCTTTTCTTAATGGAGAGCTGGTGGGAGTCAACGGTACGCCAGGCTCCAAAGACACCGAAGTTGCTGGCAAAATGGACGTGGTTTTTCCATTGAACCCCTCTCAACTACAACCTGAAGACAACACTCTTGTTCTCGAACTTTCAGCACAACAAAGTCTGCTGCGATTAGGTTATCCCATTCATTTTATTGGCATAGGCGAATACACCGACCCAAGTGACTACATTCAGCAATACGCCCAGTTTGGTATGGTCTTGGTGGGGGCCTTTCTGGTTGGTGGGATTTACTTTGCCGTGCTTGCCTTTCTGCGCACAGATCAATCGCTGCACATTGTTTCTGGCGTCATGTGTTTACTGGCAGGTGCCCATTTGTTTACCGAAATGAGTCGTGGGCTAGTGTCGTACACTTATCCGTGGCACGACGTTAGACTACTCGCCGTTACCGCATTTTCTTGCCTGTTTGGGTTAATGCTACTGACCTTTAGCGCACGTAAAGTGTCGGGTAAGCACGCAGTACACTGGATATACACAGGGGCCTTTTGCACCATAGTGTGCGTTTTCTTTGCTCAAGGCTTTGATATTAAGACCACACTGGGTATTTTCATTCCGCTACTGTTTAGCGTAGTGCAGGTGCTTATGGCGTGGTTTCGTTCTCGCAGTCGGCATTTACTTAAATGGCTGCTGGTTCAAGTGGCCGTTGCCTTACTCATCAGCTTCTCATCGGCCAATTTTCACGAAATTACTTACTTTGCGCTCATTGCTTGTGTGCTGTGCTATTTGTTTATTCACCACGCCAAAGAGCAGCACCAGTCGTACTT
>JALUXV010000014.1 GCA_027013165.1 Alteromonadaceae bacterium | reverse complement strand
CGAGTGGTTACTAACCCCTCAATAACGGTTACAGCGTCTGGTTCTTGGTTTTGTTCAAAACGTTCGATGATTTCTTCAAGCAGTTCATCAGTTTGGTCACTGCTGATCATGCGCTCTACGTAACCGAGAGAAAACGGTGTCACCGGATTTACATTACAGTGATGGCTTAGAATAGCCGTAGACTTTTCTTCACCATTATCACCTCGACGGGGTTGTGCCACGGGTTTGAAGAAATTCAATTTAACCGCTTGCTGTTCGAGTGCTCTTACCAAACCCATACTTACGGTAGTAAGACCAACACTGGTACCTACCGGAATCAACATAATTCTACGAGACATACTTCTTCTCCTCGATTAGGCAAACTGTGCCGCTTGCTGCGCGATTACCCATTCTTCGTTGGTAGGAATAACCCAACATGCAATGGGCGAATCCGTCGCTGTAATTTCACCTTGCGCACCAAAGCGCTTGTCTAGATTTTTGTCTGCATCAAGGTTTACGCCTAAATGGGTGAAATAGCCTAGTGTTTTTTCTCTGATCAACGATGAGTTTTCGCCAATACCACCAGTGAATACTATCGCGTCCAAATCCGGTGTAGCTACCATGTATCCACCGATGTATTTTGCCAATCGGTAGCAGAATATTTCTAACGCGACAGTTGCGCCTTCGTGTCCCTGCTCCGCGGCCTCTTCCAAAGCACGGCAATCATTGCTCAATTCTGAGATACCTAACAATCCAGACTCGGTATTCAATAGTTTGTTGATCTCTTCCGCGTTTTTACCCAGCTTTTGCTGAAGTACCGTAGGTAAGCTTGGATCAATATCGCCACATCGAGTTCCCATCACCAAACCTTCGAGTGGTGTGAATCCAAGACTAGTATCAACAGCTTTGCCCTTTGCAACCGCAGTTACGCTACAGCCATTCCCTAGATGCGCACTAATGATCGTGGTTTCATCTACCGACTTATTGAGTTCACTTGCTGTGGTATCAAGAATATATTTATGACTGGTGCCGTGGAAGCCATAACGACGAATAGCATGGTCGCGATAAAGAGCTCGCGGTAGTGCATAAAGATAAGCGTGCTGTGGCATGCTTTGAAAAAAGGCGGTATCAAATACAGCGACATGAGGAAGTGACGGATAAGCCGTCTTTGCGGTAAGGATACCTGTGAGATTGGCAGGGTTGTGCAAAGGTGCCATAGCAGCACATTCTTGAATGGCTTGCTCCACGCTCTCATCTATTTGAACGGCTTGCTTAAATTTCTCACCACCGTGAACTACACGATGCCCCACTGCCACAGGCTCTACACCTGTTTTTGCAATGATCCGACTAATTTCTTCCAAAGCTTCTGCATGCATAGCGTTTTCACTCAATGCTATCTTCTGCTTTTCACCTTTGTATTTTACTGTGACTGACGCATCTTGGTTACCTAGGCTCTCTGCGAGCCCCGTCATTTGCGCTTCACCACTGGTAGCATCAATAATTGCAAACTTTACTGACGAACTACCACAATTCAGTACCACTACATCTTTTTTCATTTATTTACTTCACAGCATTTTAAATACGACACATTCTCATTGTAGCATTTGTGAACACTAGGCGTTGTTAAGATACTGCTAATTCTTCCGACACAGACGTAAAGATAATGCATAAATTTTATAAAATTTTCTCACCCTAACTTGCTGATTTGTATGGACAAGAAAAAATAAATGCAATTTTTTTAAAAATTCTTCCTTGAAAACATTTGTCACAGACACATATAGGAATTGTCGGCGCTGAAAGGTCAGGTCGACAAAACCGCCGCCGAATAATCGGGGCACTTAAATTTTAAACATATTGCTTAATTTAAAGGATATGACTATGCGTACTATCGATCTATCTCCACTATACCGTTCATTCATTGGTTCAGACCACTTAGCGTCACTTGTTGATGCAGCAACACGCGCTGAAAAGCAAAGCTCTTACCCTCCGTATAACATAGAGTTACTGGCGGAAGACAAGTACCGAATTACAATGGCAATTGCGGGTTTCAGCAAAGAAGACGTCAGCATTGAAGTGCAAGAGAATACCCTTACTGTTACTGGTAAACGTCAGGCTGAAGAACCAAGCCAAGTTGAGCGTAAGTTCCTTCACAAAGGCATTTCTGAGCGCAACTTTGAACGAAAATTCCAGCTTGGTGACCACGTTAAGGTGCTAGCAGCAGACATGGAAAACGGTCTTCTGCATATCGATATGGAGCGAGTCATTCCAGAGGCGAAAAAACCTCGCCAAATTGAGATTGGTTCTCGACTTATAGAAAACTAAGTCTCTATGATGTTTCCCTGACATCTGAAAACGGCGCCGAAAGGCGCCGTTTTCTTTTATATAATTCCTTTAAGCTTTGCGAGCCCAAGCGCATTACACGTTGATGCATCTTTAATCTCGCCATTGCGAATTTTCTCTTCTACCTCAGCAAGAGACAATTTATGCAATGTTAACCCCTCTTCTTCTGGGTCTAGTGACTGCTTACCTTGCGTCAGCCCTTTCGCGACAAAGATGTGATACCCCTGACTACAGAATCCATAAGCTAAATATTGAAAACCAACATAGATAAGTTCACTAGCATCTAGTCCTGTTTCTTCTTTCAATTCACCAGCGGCGAGTACTTTGGGATCGGCGTCTGGATTACTCTCCCAAGCACCTTGAGGAAACTCCATCTGGCGCTCACCTATGGTGTATCGATATTGTTCTACCAAATATACATCATCGCCATCTATCGGAAGAATAATGGCGAAATCAGGTTTATCAACAACTCCATAAATACCTGCCTGCCCACTTTCTCTACGAATAACATCTTCTCTTAATGTCATCCACTTATTTTGGTATTTCACTTGAGACGAGACAGTCTCAATTTCCTTGTTACTCATTTCACAATGTCCTTAAAGGGAAAAACTAGGGAATGTCACACTAGCGATACATTTTTGGTAGAAACTTTAATGGTTACACACTTCAACAGTATCTCGCTTACAAATAGACACTCCGGTAATAATAGTTTGAGGTACGGTTTCTTCTTTCAGGATACTCTGCATCGCTTTGACACTCCACACCCCCATATCGTAAGGCCGTTGCCCAATATTTATTGTTGAGTAGTAATCTTTCAATAAAGATAGCTGCTCTGGTGTAGTATCCATACTTCCAATAACCAAGTCTCCAGACTCCATTTTATCTAAAAATGGTGATACTGCACTACGGTATTCCACAGTATTAAACTGTGGCCCACCTCCGGTGATAAGAAATGTATCAACATCATATCTAGAAAACATTTTCGTCATTTGCCTATGGGCTGTGGTTATATCTTCATAATAGTAAACAGGGCAACCAAACCCTTGTTGCCATAATTGAGTGCTACCTGCACCCGCGATTAAGCCATCGAGGATCCCTTCCACGCGTTGTTGATGATTTGGTGAATCGGGTCTAGATGACTGTATGCAAAAGGTACCTCCCTCAGGCTTCAATTGCGCGATTTCTAGACCCAGTACTCTCCCCATTTCATAGTTTTCAGTACCTATAAACACATCGGCCAATGATGTATTGATAGGTGAGTCAAAAGCGACAAATGCACCACCCCAATTTTGAATTTTGGTGCCGAGTTGATTTGCAATCCAGTCCTTGGAAATAGCTGAAACAGCTATACCATCGACATTTACCCCAATAAGATCTTGAATGAGTGATTCTTGAATTCGAGCATTTTCAACAGTATCGCCAAAGTAAAAACAATAAACGCCTTGTCGTCTTGCTTCGTCTTCACAGCCTCTCGCAGCTTCTTCAAAAAAAGAGTTTGGCGTTACTTTGGGAACTAACGCATACACAAGATTACCATCTGACTTGAGCCGCCTAATTTCTGATAACACTGCCTCGCGTTGCTCTGCGTCCATAGCGTGAACGACACCTTGTGACTCGATGAAAGCAAGTGCTATTAATACAACATATAGGTATTTAAATACGAGGTGTTTAAATGGCATGCTACGCTCGAAATATCTCAATTGCCTTCAATTGATAGTAGTAACTAGATCTACTGTCGTAAACTAATCCAAACTAAAGTATAAAAAAACGCCAGCGAATGCTGGCGTCTTTTTAAAGTAGGTTTGCTGAACTACACATATTCTACTTCAATAATTTCTACTTCAATTGCACCCGCTGGGGTTTGAATAGTTACCGTGTCATCCAACTCTTTACCGATAAGGCCTCGGGCAATCGGTGAGTTCACTGAAATCAAGTTAGCTTTAATGTCAGCTTCATCATCACCTACTATACGGTACGTAGTCTCGTCGTCAGTATCCACATTTAAAATGGTGACCGTAGTGCCGAAAATAACTTTTCCGGTATTTTCCATTTTAGTCACATCAATAATTTGCGCGTTAGATAGCTTACCTTCAATGTCTTGAATTCGGCCTTCGCAGAAGCTTTGCTGTTCACGAGCAGCATGATACTCAGCGTTCTCTTTCAAGTCGCCGTGTTCACGAGCCTCGGCAATGGCTTCGATAATACGAGGACGTGTTTTTGATTTTAGTTCGTTCAGTTCGTCGCGTAATAGCTGCGCGCCACGAGCTGTCATTGGGTACTGACTCATGGTTCCCATCTCATTTTTGGCTAGAGCGTGTTGACCTTTGCTGTACGTTTTTGCAGCGAAGTGTTTGTCATTTAGGCAAGGAAGTACTCACGTCGTGTAGTCATCTACATAAGTGAGTAGTGACGCCGTAT
>JALUXV010000013.1 GCA_027013165.1 Alteromonadaceae bacterium | reverse complement strand
ATATGTACGCTATTTTTAAAAAGCATTTTGATAAAACGCCCACTCAATATCGCAATGAGTATCGGGATGGTAGCGAGTTGTAAATAGCTACCTAGCTAGCTTATTGAGTGCTTGTTGTGTTTGCTTTGCGATGAGTTCGTTGATTTTCCAATGTTCTGGACTCCACCCAGCAAGGAATCGATGGAAATCAGCGCAAGCAAATACGTAGAGCTCACGCCATTGAGAAATCAGTTCCTCTTTCTCATTTTGTTTCAGGGTTGCAGAGAGCGCTTGGTACAAATACACAAAATAGCTATTTAAACAATCATCAGTATATGTGTATAGGTCTTCTTCACTTAGCGCGCTGCCAAGAAAGTAAGCAACGTCAATAATGCCAGGGCCGTGGCCCACGTATTGAAAATCAACAGCGGCACATTGGGTCATACACTGGGTAAAGCAAAAATTTGCCACTTTGGCATCTCCATGCAAAATCGTGGAGTAGGTGGTGTTATGCAGTCGCTCGGATATGGCTTGTGCATTCTTTTTGAGTGGGCCATCTTCCATAGCCTGCAATTCTGCTTGTCGGGTTGCCAAATGCCAATATCCACCTTGGGGCCAAACAGATGAATCTTTACTGTTGATAAACCGCGAGTGAAAATTCGCTAGCCACTTTAACACTACATCAGCCTCGTTAATGGATAGTGTATTTCGACGAGCTGTAAAACCAAGGTGGTCTAAATCTTCAAGTACCAGTAGTGAAGCATCGCCATTGGTGTCTGAATACAAATTTCGAGGCACTTGGCATGTGATATTGGTTTGAGGTTGCAGGTTGGCGTAAAAGTATTGCTCAACTTGAAAAGAGCGTACTTTCCTATTGTGACCGTGATTCGATTGCCAACCCCTTGGGTGTTTCGCATCTGGGTTGGGTACGACACATTTGACGACTATGGGCGCGTCATTGTTGGCTAACTTCGCTCTAAAACACGCACCATAATCATTCCATAGTGATTGAATAAATGACGTATGTTCAACACAGTGACCAGTAATACGTTCTACCCAAGTGATGTGTTCCGGTGTAATCAAGCCCATTCAATACCTCATATAACAAAGAAGCCGCTGTTAAGCGGCCTCTATTCTAACAAGATTTTACGAGAGTATTATGCTTCCGCTTCTTCCGTCACTTCTGACTTAGGCTCAGCAGCGTCTACTTCCGTAGGCAGAGTCGTTGGTGCGGTTGCTACTTTAGTGGCCATCGCTAGACCCGCAAATCTACCCGAGACTACTAACGCAGGGCGGCTATCATCTGCCTTTGATACCAGTGTCAATTCACCAAAGGTATCGTCAACTGCGGCTGGAAGTGCCATAGGATGAGAAGCACGTACTCGACCTAAACCACTCGCGTAAAGCAGTTCTTCAGAGGCGATAGGTGTTTTTACCTGCGTTACCTCTGATGTGGCTTCAACAACGTCTGGTTCGTCAGCAATTTCCTTTGAAGGGGCCGTTTCCTCTGGAGCCTTTTCACTCGAGGCGGCTTCAACGCTTTCAGCAAGGTTAATTTCAACTTGCTTAGGCTCAGAAGTTATTGCGTCAGTAACAGGCTCGGCTTCAACGGGTTGCGTGTCTTCGTTAGATTCGACGTCAAACTGCAATTGATTTTGAATGACCTCTTGCGTTGGTGTTTCTTCAGTATTAGCTTGCTTACTAACAGCTTCAACAGCTTCAACAGCTTCAACAGCTTCAACAGCTTCAACAGCTTCATCTTTCCCTGAATCTGCTTCCTGTACTTCTGTTTTTGCAGTCTCAGTAACGTTTGTAGGTGTTGATGTTGCTGTTGGTACTGGCGCGTCATTCGACACTTCAGCCGCCGGAGCCTGATCTACCTTTGTTTCTGTCGCTTCTGCTTGCACTGGTGCAACGGTTTGCTCAGTAGTATCAGCATCATTTTGCTGTGCTTCTTTCTTACGACGTTGACCCGCTGCTCTAACGTGGCGGGGTGAGCGACGAGAGCGAGTACGAGATTCGCGCTTACCGTTACCTTCGTCACTGTTTTCCTTAGTTTCAACAACAGACTCAGGGGTAGAGCTAACAGCAGCTTCATTGTTAAGAGCAATGTTAGTGTCGGTGTTTTCAACTGGCGTCGATGCAACTTGCTCGATTGTTGTTTCCGCTACTGTTTCAGCTTTCTTACTCTTCTGCTTAGCTGGGGCTGCTGGTTTGGTAGTAGCTTGGTCTTCAGGCTTTCTATTGGTTGCAGAATTTGTAACAGTCTCTTCGTTCTTAACGCGAACGCTTCTGCGATTGTCTCTGCGTTTACGACGCTCTGCAACTTCACGTTTCTTCTGCGTAGAAGCTGGTTGCTGCTCTGTGTTGCTATCGTTAGCTACTTTTTGTTGATCGTCGCGTTTTTGTTGGCCTTTACGAGGTTTACGCTGTTTATTATTGCGCTTCTCGTCAAAGTCCTTTCCTTTGCGTTGACCATTGTCGGCATCATTGGCGTTATCTTGAGAGCCATTTCTACGATTTTGCTTACGAGGCTTACGACGGCGATCATCATACTTTTTGTTTCTAGGATTATTGCCACGGTTGCCACCGCGTTTCTTCGGTTGCTCTTTTGGCTCTTCTTCATCTTTAAACAAGTCACCTAACCACTTGCCAATACGAGAGAGTAGAGAAGGCGTTGCAGATGCACTTTCTTTTTGCTCAGGCTTATTGGGAACAACTGGCGCTGCTGTGGGGGCAACTAAACCTTTTAGCGCAGGCTCTTCACGCTTAACTGGCGCTACTGTAACGCTTTCGGTTTCAGTTTCTATTGCCGGCATCAAGTCTACGTTATAACTAGCATCAGAGCTGACTTCGTCCGGGCGACGACGTTCAACTTTGTAATGTGGTGTTTCTAAATTTGCGTTAGGAATAAGTAGCAAATCAACGTTGTGGCGTTTTTCAAGGCGCTGAATGGCTTTGCGCTTTTCGTTCAATAAGTAGGTTGCTACAGGCACAGGTAATTGCGCTTCAATTTGCCCTGTATTTTCTTTGATACTTTCTTCTTCAAGTATGCGAAGAATAGACAATGCTAAAGACTCGGTACCACGAACAGTTCCATGGCCAGAGCATCGAGGACAAACGTGATGAGCTGATTCGCCAAGAGAAGGACGCAAGCGTTGACGTGACATCTCTAACAAACCAAAACGAGATATCCGGCCAAGTTGAACGCGGGCTCTATCGCTGCGAACCGCATCTTTCATGCGATTCTCTACTTCACGTTGGTGACGTACCGGTGTCATATCAATAAAGTCGATAACCACTAGACCACCTAGGTCGCGCAAACGCAATTGACGGGCGATTTCGTCTGCGGCTTCTAAGTTTGTATTTAAAGCAGTTTCCTCGATATCTCCGCCCTTAGTTGCGCGAGCAGAGTTGATATCGATCGAGGTTAACGCTTCGGTGGGGTCAATAACAATTGAACCACCAGAAGGTAGACGTACTTCTCGTTGGAAAGCTGATTCGATTTGGCTTTCTATTTGATAGTGGCTAAATAGTGGCACTTCTCCGCGATACAGTTTTACGCGGTTGGCGAAATCAGGGCGTACAAGCTGAATATGCTGTAGTGCTTGTTCATAAATGCTGGTTTTATCAATCAGAATTTCGCCAATATCACGACGTAAATAATCGCGGATAGCGCGTACAATAACGTTGCTTTCTTGGTGAATAAGGAAAGGTGCTTCACGTTCTTCTGATACTTTAGAAATTGCTTCCCAATGCGTGAGCAGAACTTTCAGGTCCCATTCTAGTTCTTCGAATGATTTTCCTACGCCAGCAGTACGAACAATAAGACCCATACCATCTGGAAGGTCTAATTTGCTCAGAGATTCTTTTAGCTCACTTCGTTCGTCACCTTCAATGCGGCGAGAAATACCACCAGCACGAGGGTTGTTAGGCATAAGTACAAGATAACTACCAGCCAATGACAAGAAAGTGGTAAGCGCAGCGCCTTTTTGACCGCGTTCTTCTTTGTCTATTTGAATAATAACTTCTTGGCCTTCTTTGATAACGTCCTTAATGTTGGGACGGCCTTCAAACTTATAGCCCTTGGGGAAGTATGTACGTGCAATTTCTTTTAAAGGAAGGAAGCCATGGCGCTCTGCGCCGTAGTCAACAAAGGCCGCTTCGAGGCTAGGCTCTACACGAGTAATTTTGCCTTTGTAAATATTCGCTTTCTTTTGTTCGTGTCCTGGACTTTCTATGTCCAAATCATAAAGACGTTGACCATCTACTAGGGCAACGCGCAACTCTTCCGATTGAGTTGCATTTATCAACATTCTTTTCATTGTATCTAACTCTGTTTTTTACAGCCGTTCAGACACAAAATTAAAGTGACTTGTGCAAGCCCTCACCATGCAATCTCACGACTGTATGGGGATCTTGTTGTAATGTCGCAATATCAATTTCACTACCATGATGACAACTTATGCCTTGTTTTTCGATGGTAAAATCAATGTCGGGAACGACCACCCTTACATATTTTATATTTTTTGTTACAAGAACCAAAACGGTCAATGGCACTTGTTTGTCAATTCAATTCTGATCACCAAACGGCAAACTTTTTTTGCTTGCCGGCAATATTCGACGTGACTTTGGTTGGATGTTTTGCCTACTAATGATCTTGAGCAATCCGATGTCGATATCGCCTATAAATAAGGCAGTGCTGTTTAGCTTTTTGCTATTACCTGCCGTAGCGCTTGTTTTTACGCTTTCGCTTTCTGCGAAAAAACACACTAGATTATGGCACCAACCCTCTAAATTAAGCAAGGATTGTTAGTAAATAAAGTTATATTAAAGGGAGTTTTATGCGAAAAACGATGGTTCGGAGGAAAAATCATCGTTTAGTAATTATTTTTGACGGTAGTGAAAGTTTGAGTGTTCGCAGCGCCCATCAATACGTTATACTCGCGTTATGAATGAACAAGTCTCTCAAAAAGTCCGTTTTGTCACTATCGAAGACGATTTAGCCGGACAACGTATCGACAACTTTTTGCGTACCCAGCTTAAGGGCGTACCAAAAAGTATGATTTACCGCATTTTACGCAAGGGTGAAGTTAGAGTAAACAAAGGTCGTGTTAAGCCCGAATACAAACTTAAAGCTGAAGATCTTGTGCGTATACCACCAGTACGAGTGTCTCAAGGCCAAACCGCACCGTCTCCAAAACTTGATAGCATCGCTGCACTAACGTCTCATATCCTGTTTGAAGATGATCGCCTCATGGTGATAAACAAGCCTTCGGGAATGGCCGTGCACGGTGGAAGTGGACTTAGTTTTGGGTTAATCGAAGGTTTACGTGCACTCAGGCCCGAAGCAAAATTTATGGAGTTGGTTCACAGGCTCGATAGAGATACGTCGGGGTGTATTCTCATCGCTAAAAAGCGTTCAGCTCTTCGACACATGCATGAGCAACTTCGCACTGGTAAGATGGATAAACGCTATCACGCCTTGGTGAGTGGCCAATGGCCCGAATCTCGGTTCAAGGTAAAAGCGCCACTTAGAAAGAATATTTTGCAGTCTGGTGAGCGAATGGTTAGTGTGAGTGACGATGGCAAGCCATCGGAAACCCGATATCACGTATTAGCGCGCTACGATAATGCGAGTTTAGTAGAAGCTTCACCCATCACTGGTCGTACTCACCAGATCAGAGTGCACTGTCTTCATGCTGGACACCCTATTGCCTGTGACACTAAATACGGCGAGGCAGAATTTGATGCCGCAATGCGAACGAATGGCCTAAATCGTTTGTTTCTACATGCTGCAAGTATTGCTTTTATTCACCCAGTATCCGAAACAACGGTGCGCTTTGAAGCGCCTTATGACAATGCGTTGTCGTCCATCCTAGCCAAGTTGAGCAACACATAGGCAAATTGAGAAGTCATGTCGAAATATAAGTTAGTTATTTTTGATTGGGACGGCACCGTTATGGATTCGGCCGCCAAAATAATTCGTTGTATGCAATCTGCCGCAAGAGTATGCGAGTTGCCTATTCCAACAGATGATGAAGTTGGTCACATTATCGGCATAAGTCTAAGGCAAGCTATTCAAACGCTGTTTGCGCTTCGTGACGACGTCAAAATTGACGAAGTTGTGAATGCGTATAAAGATGCATTTGTTCACCAAGACAAAACGCCTAGTCCTCTGTTTGAAGGTGCTGAAGACGTATTTATAGCGTTGAAAAACAAAGGAATCACACTTGCGGTAGCCACCGGAAAGGCGAGGCGAGGATTAATAAGAGCGTGGGACCAAACCAATACTGCACATTATTTCACGGATTCCAGATGTGCCGATGATGCTGCGTCAAAGCCGTCACCTGATATGCTGTTACAACTTCTAGAAGCCCTTAATGTATCTGTAGAACATGCAGTTATGGTGGGTGACACCACCTACGACATGCAAATGGCGCAATCGATAGGAATGGATCGCGTGGCGGTATCGTATGGAGTTCATGCTCAACTTCACTTAGAAAAACATGAACCGATTGCCGTTATTCACGACATTAAAGAGCTACCCAGTGTGCTTTTGAGCTAGTGTTTATCAACAACTAGCAAACTTGGCAGAGGGGAGTGGCTGTGTCGCCATTTCCAGCAGGTCGATGTCAAAGTGGCGCTCTAGAATATTGCGCAGTAACATGACAGGTAAACCAATCAGGCTATTAGGGTCTCTACTGGTAATCCTTTCAAACAGCAAAACTCCCATACCTTCAGACTTAAAACTCCCGGCACAGTCTAATGGGCGCTCTGCGTCAATATAGGCACGAATGAGATCTTCTGTGAGCGCTCTAAATTGCACTTTTGTTTCCTCAACGTGAGTGACTGTTTTTTGCGCGCCATGTTGACATAAACTGAGTGCGGTAAAGAAGAAAACCACTTTACCTTGGCAAAGTAGCAGCTGCTTTACTGCGTTTTCTATGGTTCCGGGTTTTCCCAATAATTCCCGCCCTTCATCGGTTTCTACCAGTGCTACTTGGTCACAGCCAATAACAATGTCGTTAGGAAATTGAGTTGCCACCACTTGTGCCTTTTCTATCGCCAGACGTTTACTCAAGGATACTGGTGATTCACCCTGGCGGGGCGTTTCGTCTATATTTGGAGCGTGCGAGCGAGTGTGAACACCAATGTTCGCCAGCAATTGTTGGCGATACTGTGATGAAGATGCGAGTATAAGTTGGGTCATACATCAACCTCGTTACTACTATACTGTTTCACAATAACAGGTTTTAGTTATTGTATGTTACATGTCGCATTCACTGCCTGTAAAATCCATAGCAGTAAGTGAGCGCCATCCCTTTTGCGAAAATTATAGCTAAAATTCGCAGAAGCGCTTACATTTTTGAAGTGCGACTAGTTAGATTTGTCTTTTTGCCCAGTAGAATTACGCGAAACAGAGCAGAACTATTATATGCCAAGATTTTTCGTTAATTCCTATTAATGCTTTGACACAAGCGGGTTGAACCTATATGATTCGCGCGCTATGCAGAAAGTAAAACTCCCTCATTCAGTTGAACCCGTCAAGAGCGCTATGAAGCGTTCCGATTATCGGGGCGTTATGGCGTCGAAAGACATGGTTAGGCTCAACGAGGCAGTGGTACGCTGTGATGATTGGGTAGACGTAGAAGTCCAGTTTGAAAAAGACGCGCAGGGTCTTACTGTATTTCACGGAAATCTCAACACACAGGTAACACTTATCTGTCAACGGTGTAATGGTGAACTCTCGCAACCTTTGGATGTGAAATTTTGCTTTAGTCCAGTGCAGGGACACGAAAGCGATAATGACGACACCTTACCCGAAGCTTACGAACCGGTAGAGGTCGATGACCACGGAGAAGTCAGTCTGCTTCATTTGTTTGAAGACGAGTTGATTTTGTCTTTACCCATCGTAGCCCTTCATGCAGAGGAGGACTGCGCTATCAGTCAAGACGATATGACATTCGGTGAGATTGAACCGGAACAAGAGCGAGAAAACCCTTTCGCGGTTTTGAAAGAACTTAAGCGAGACCAGGAGTAAGTTATGGCAGTACAACAAAATCGTAAAACACGTTCTAAGCGTGGTATGCGTCGTTCACACGATGCGTTGACAGGCGCGACTTTGTCTGTGGATGCAACGTCAGGTGAGACTCACCGTCGTCACCATGTGACCACTGATGGTTACTACAAAGGCAAGAAAGTTATCGGTGCGTAAGCACTCGGTAATTTGATTTTGTCTACGCTAACCATTGCGTTAGATATCATGGGGGGTGATCATGGCCCCCCTGTTATCCTTGCCGCTGCAATTCGTGCAGTGCAACAATTTTCCAACGTAAACTTCATATTTTGCGGAAATGAATCTGTAATTCTTCCTGCAATTTCAAAATTAACCGCTTCGGAACAAGAAAGAGTTGAAATAGTTCATACAGAACAGGTGGTTGAAATGGGCGAAGCGCCCACATCTGCGCTGCGTCACAAAAAAGACTCTTCTATGCGCAAAGCCATTGAATGTGTTCAACAAAAGCGCGCGAATGCGTGTGTAAGTGCAGGTAACACTGGCGCACTGTTAACCCTGTCTTTTTACTTGTTGAAAACACTTCCAGGTGTTGACCGTCCCGCATTGGTAAGCCGCATGCCTACGGCGAGTCATCACAAAGTATTTTTGTTGGACCTTGGTGCAAATGTTAATTGTACGCCTGATATCCTTTTCCAATATGGTGTTATGGGGTCGGTACTTGCTCAAGAAGTCGCGGGCATTACCACACCAAGAGTCGCCCTGCTGAATGTAGGCGAAGAAGACATCAAGGGCAATGCGCAAGTAAAATCAGCCCATTCGTTGTTCAATAATGCCCCCGGGGTTAACTACATCGGCTATGTGGAAGGTGACGATATATTCACCGATAATGCCGATGTTGTGGTAACTGATGGGTTTACTGGCAATGTGGCACTAAAGTCGAGCGAGGGGTTAGCTAAACTCGTTATAAACGAGGTAAAACAACAGTCTCAGAGAAGTTTCGTTACCAGACTGATGGCAAAAATTGCCTTGCCGCTACTGAAATCTATCTATAACCGAGTGAACCCCGACCAGTATAACGGCGCGAGTCTGATAGGATTGCGCGGCATTGTTATCAAGAGTCATGGAAATGCATCTAAAGACGCTTTTTACTACGCCATTGTTCAGGCGATTCAAGAAGCGAAGATGCAAGTACCGGACAAAATAAAAACAAAGATAGAAACGGTTTTGTTGGAGCAACTTTGAGCAACTATTCACGATTTATTGGCACCGGCAGTTATTATCCCTCCGAAGTTCGAACGAACGCAGATCTCGAAATAATGGTAGATACCAGTGATGAATGGATCACTGACCGCACGGGGATTAAAGAACGCAGAATTATTGGCGCAGACGAAACTGCAGCCACCATGGGAGCAGAAGCAAGTAAGAAAGCCATTGAGATGGCAGGCATTGACCCTAAAACAATCGATATGATTGTTTGTGCCACCACGAGTGGACGTTATGCTTTACCCAGTACTGCTTGTGAAATTCAGCAAATTCTAGACCTAGATGGTATCCCAGCGTTTGATGTGGCTGCCGCATGTGCGGGCTATTGTTACGCCTTGAGTGTTGCTGACCAATATATTAAATCTGGTATGGCTAAGCGCATTTTGGTGGTGGGAACTGATTGTTTAAGTCGCTTGGTAAATCCAGCCGATCGCACCATGGTTATTTTGTTTGGTGATGGCGCGGGTGCGACAATTATTGAAGCCAGCGAAGAGCCAGGAATTCTTTCTACCCACATTCATGCTGCTGGCTCATATGGTGAGCTGCTAAGAGTAGGGAACCCCACTCGTGGTGATGAGGCATCGGTACACGAGAACTGGGGCGAAATGCGCGGCAACGAAGTATTTAAAGTTGCTGTTACCAAATTATCAGAAGTGGTTGAGCAAACCCTTTCTGCCAATAATATGGAAAAGTCTGATTTGGATTGGTTGGTGCCGCACCAAGCAAACTTCCGTATTATTAAAGCTACGGCTAAAAAGCTGAATATGTCATTAGACCAAGTCGTGTTAACCTTGGAAAATTACGGCAATACTTCAGCTGCAACTGTACCTACGGCACTTGATACCGCTATTCGCGACGGTCGTATAAAGCGTGGACAACACCTATTGTTAGAGGCATTTGGTGGTGGTTTTGCGTGGGCGTCGGCGTTAGTGAAGTACTAGTACAGCTGTAAATACCACAATAATAATTAAGGAATAACCATGACGAAAACCGCTTGCGTATTTCCAGGGCAGGGTTCACAAACTGTGGGCATGTTAAAGGAATTAGCAGACGTTTATCCTAGTGTTGTTGAGACATTCAAAGAAGCTTCAGATGCATTGGGTTACGATTTATGGGCGCTCGTTCAAGAAGACGCCGACGGTAAACTCAACGAGACACACATTACCCAGCCAGCTTTGCTTACTGCAAGTGTAGCTATTTGGCGTATTCTTCAAGAGCAAGGCATTCAAGTTGATTACTTAGCTGGTCACAGCTTAGGCGAGTACTCGGCGTTTGTTTGCGGCGGTGCAATCGCATTTTCTGACGCCGTGAAACTTGTAGAGGCTCGTGGGCAGTTTATGCAACAAGCAGTACCCGCTGGTGCTGGAGCTATGTACGCCATTATCGGACTGGACGACGCAAAGATCACTGATGTTTGTCAACAAACGGCTATCGCAACTGGCGATGTGGTTGCACCAGTAAACTTCAACTCTCCGGGGCAAGTTGTTATTGCTGGTGAAGCAAAAGCAGCAGAACAAGCCGCTAATGCCTGTAAAGACGCGGGTGCGAAGCGAGCGCTTCCACTGGCAGTGAGTGTACCTTCTCATTGTGAATTAATGCGCCCTGCGGCAGATCAGTTGGAAACAAGTTTAAAAGAGGTTGACGTTGTTATTCCTCAAATTAACATCGTTAATAATGTTGATGTGACTATAGAAACAGAGCCCGATGCCATTAAAAACGCATTGATCCGTCAGTTGTACTGCCCAGTGCAGTGGAGTCGCACTATTGACTACTTAGCCGCAGCTGGCGTAGAGCGCATTGTTGAAGTTGGTCCAGGTAAAGTGCTAACGGGGCTAACCAAGCGTATCAACAAAACTTTGACCTCTGTTGCGATAAACACCCCAGAGGGTGTGGAAGCGTTAAATCAATAAGGAATTACAATGAGCCAACTTACAGGCAAGGTAGCACTGGTAACAGGTGCCAGTCGAGGTATCGGCAAAGCAATAGCAACGTTACTTGCAGAGCAAGGTGCTACCGTTATTGGAACAGCAACGAGCGACAACGGCGCAAGTGCTATTTCTGATTATCTCGCGGAAAAAGGCGGAAAGGGCCTAGCGTTAAATGTGACGGATAAAGACAGTATCGCTAACGTGCTTAAAAATATTAACGATGAGTTTGGAACTATTGATATTCTAATCAATAATGCGGGTATTACTCGTGATAACTTGCTAATGCGTATGAAAGACGACGAGTGGCAAGACATTATAGATACAAACCTGTCGTCAATTTTCGCGCTATCAAAAGCTGTGCTTCGCGGTATGATGAAAAAGCGTCATGGTCGTATTGTCAACGTGGGCTCAGTAGTTGGTAGTGCTGGTAATGCTGGTCAAGCTAACTATGCTGCTGCGAAAGCTGGTGTTATTGGCTTCAGTAAATCCATGGCCCGCGAAGTAGCATCTCGTGGAATTACAGTGAACGTAGTAGCGCCAGGTTTTATCGATACCGATATGACAAAGGCGTTGAATGACGATCAGCGCGAAGCTATTTTTAAAGATATTCCGGCCAATCGTTTAGGCCAACCAGAAGAGATTGCAGCCACTGTCGCCTTCTTAGTAGGTGATGGTGCAGCATACATTACAGGCGAGACCATTCATGTGAATGGCGGCATGTATATGGGTTAATTTCAACTATTTACACAATTTTACGCATTTGGGGCTAGAAATTTTCTAACCATGGATGTAAAAATAGTGTTTTAGTATTTTCACATGTCGCTGGTTTGACCAGAAAAATTGTTTTAACTGGTGCTTGCAAGGGCTTAATTTGCAAAATAAACTAGCGGCACTTTACTATCTAGTGACGTTTTAAGGGAAACCTAGAATTATGAGTAACATTGAAGATCGCGTTAAGAAAATCATCGTAGAACAGCTTGGCGTTAAAGAAGAAGAAGTAAAAGCAGAAGCTTCATTCGTAGACGATTTGGGCGCGGACTCACTTGACACAGTTGAGTTGGTAATGGCGTTGGAAGAAGAGTTCGATACTGAGATTCCTGACGAAGAAGCAGAAAAAATTACTACTGTTCAGTCAGCTATCGACTACATCAACGCTAACAAAGACGCATAAGCGTAGCTTAGCAAAAACGGCTCTTTAAGAGCCGTTTTTTTCTTTATTCCTTCCTTATAGTTACATTGCGAGGGCTTGTTGTGGCAAAACGTCGCGTAGTAGTTACTGGTCTTGGCATGTTATCACCTCTCGGTCTAAGCGTAGACGAGACTTGGCGTCGCCTATTGGCAGGCGAGAGCGGTATTGGTGATATCACCCATTTTGACTGCACTGACTATTCCACTCGATTTGCGGGTCAAATTAACGATTTTGATCCTCAAGAATACATCGAGAAAAAAGAAACAAAAAAAATGGATCGCTTTATCCAGCTGGGAATTGCAGCGGGTAAACAGGCACTAAATGACTCCGGCTTATCGGTGTCTGAAGATAATGCGCACCGCGTAGGTGTAGCCATAGGCTCAGGCATTGGTGGTTTAGAGCAGATAGAGCAAAATCATAATAAATTACAAAAGAGTGGCCCTAAGCGAGTGTCGCCATTTTTTGTTCCTTCTACCATCACAAACATGATTTCTGGCTTTTTGTCGATCATGGAAGGTTTGAAGGGGCCAAATATCAATGTGGTAACCGCTTGTACTACTGGTGTGCACAACATAGGTATAGCTGCTCGTACTATCGCTTATGGCGACGCAGACGCTATGTTAGCGGGAGGCGCAGAAGCGTCTATCACGCCCCTTGGTATTGCAGGCTTTGGTGCAGCACGAGCGTTGTCCACGCGTAATGACGATCCACAAGCAGCAAGTCGCCCATGGGACAAAGACCGCGACGGTTTTGTCATGGGTGAAGGCGCGGGTGTTGTCATGCTTGAAGAGTATGAATCGGCTAAGGCCCGTGGTGCACATATTTATGCAGAACTCGTTGGTTTCGGCATGAGTGGTGATGCATTTCATATGACTTCTCCTCCGGAAGACGGAGAAGGTGCTGCGGCGTCAATGCTAAATGCTATCAATGATGCGAATATCAGCGCTGATGCTATTGGCTACGTAAATGCCCATGGTACATCAACTCCTGCTGGAGACGTGGCGGAAGTTGCTGCGGTAAAACGCGTATTCAACGAGCATGCGAATAATTTATTGGTTAGCTCTACCAAATCGGCGACTGGCCACTTGTTAGGAGCTGCTGGTTCAGTGGAAGCTATCTTCACTGTGTTAGCACTTCGCGATAAAACAGCGCCACCTACCATCAACTTGGATAATCCAGGTGAGGGCTGTGATTTGGATTTTGTAGCCAACGAAGCGAAAGGGTTCGATGCAGACTATGCGCTGTGTAACTCATTTGGCTTTGGTGGTACTAACGGTTCGCTTATTTTTAAGCGCATCTAAATCATTAGAGCGACCACTATTCAAAAGGCAGCAAGACTTAAATCTTGCTGCCTTTTTTGTTTCGCACGACACAAGTAAGGATTACTTGGTATACTCTTCGCTATGCTTACTAATTGATTAAACAGTGAAAATATTAGCCCCAGAATCTCTGGTAAATACCAATGATCGCGCCTTTAATTACGGCGATGGAGTGTTTACTACCATGCTAGTCAAGCGAGGCAATGTTCAACTTCTTTCCTTGCACGTGAGGCGTGTTGTAAACGACGCTGCGCGCTTGGGAATTAGCCTAAGCTCAGAATTGCTCTATGAGGCAATTACTTCCAAAGCCAATACCCTTAGCGAAGACAGAACCGTATTAAAAGTTCATGTGAGTGCAGGTGAAGGAGGGCGAGGATATTCTCGATGTTCAGAAGCTAGCCCGCTCGTGAGGTTCTCATCGTCGTCTTATCCCTCACATTATGATGAGTTAAAAATGCTTGGGATGTCTTTGATATGTGCAAATATCGCATTAGCGCTTCAGCCCGCACTTGCAGGCATAAAACACCTGAACAGACTTGAGCAGATATTGGTTAAAAATGAAATAAGTGCCGCCCAGTTGACACTAAAGCAAGATATTCACGACGCTGTGGTATGCGATACACAAGGGAATATTGTCGAGTCGTCAGTGGGGAACCTGTTTTGGCGCAAAGGGCAAAAATGGTATACCCCTAAACTTGACCAATCAGGTGTAAATGGCGTAGTGAGGCAAGTGTTACTTGAATACTTTGCGTTAAGTGGTATTGATGTTGAAGAGGTAACATTGCCGCTAAATTCACTAAGTGATGCGTCAGCCGTGATAGTAACCAATGCCTTGATGGGTGTTATGCCAGTATCGCAAGTGGTGGATCAAGAATGGTTCTTTGAAAGTTCAGTGTCTATCGCCCAAATGCTTAATGAAACATTGGAAGTGTTTATGGTTGAGCTGCAAAATAAAGAGGCAATAATATGAAGTTGTTTAAATGGCTATTGTTACTATTAGCCGTCGCGGTAACCTCGATATTTGTTTGTGTCAACTTGGTAAAAAGTGATATCGCCCAACCATTAGATTTCAATGATGCAACCTATTACACAGTACAATCAGGTACCAATGCTCATAGTGTCATTCGAGATTTGAGAGAGCGGGGAGCGCTTAATAGTGGAGAGTTTGCGACCAAGGTTTGGCTGCGTTTTTTCGCTCAGCATACTCAGGTTAAAGCGGGCACTTATCCAATCGAAGAGGGAGTAAACCTTCCTGCGTTTTTAACTCAACTCTCTATGGGTAGCGAGGCTCAGTTTAGTGTGAGTCTTGTGGAAGGGCTTACCTACAAGGAGTGGATTCAAACTCTAAAAGCCACAGATAGACTGATTGATGATACATCAATAACAACGGGTAACTATTTGGTGGTTAACAGTGGGTTTTCACCTTCACCTATCCAACCAGAAGGCCTTTTACTCGCAGATACCTATTTCTTCGTTGATGGTGCTACCGTATCTTCTATTCTCGAACGAGCCCAATCGGCAATGACGGAGTTTCTCGGTCAGCAATGGGAACTCCGACAACTTGACTTGCCTATTCATTCTGCCTATGAAGCCTTAATTCTTGCCAGTATTATCGAGAAAGAAACAGCGGTACCTGAAGAGCGGGCTCGAATTGCCGGCGTATTTGTGAATCGTTTGCGAAAAGGTATGCGTTTGCAAACTGACCCTACAGTAATATACGGCATTGGTGAAAATTTTGATGGTGACATTACTCGCAAACATTTACGAGAACCCACACCTTATAATACATACGTAATTAAAGGCCTACCGCCAACGCCCATCGCTATGGCGGGTAAAGAAGCTATTGTGGCAGCGCTTAATCCACTGGCAACCGACGAGTTGTATTTTGTATCGCGAGGTGATGGAACACATGTATTTTCTACAACACTGGAAGCGCACAATGAAGCTGTGCGAAAATACCAGCTTAACCAATAAAAGATGTAGTAAATGAGCGGAAAGTTTATTGTAGTTGAAGGCTTAGAGGGCGCGGGGAAAAGCTCGGTCATAGGCCTTATTGTTGATGCACTAACAAGTGCTGGTAAAAACGTGGAGCAAACAAGAGAGCCTGGTGGCACACCTATGGCAGAAGCCATTCGCGAGTGTGTAAAGCAAAGCTGGGACGAAAGTGTTGCCGAAGAAACCGAATTGCTCTTGATGTATGCCGCTCGTGTTCAGTTACTGACTAATCGTATATACCCAGCATTAGAAGCGGGTAAGTGGGTGGTAGGTGACAGACATGATTTGTCTTCGCAAGCGTATCAAGGCGGTGGTCGTGGGGTAAATCGAACCACTATGGATGCTATGCGAGATATAGCATTAAAAGGTTTTAAGCCTGATTTGACTATCTACCTAGATGTTGAACCTGCCACTGGTTTGGAGCGAGCAAGAGGGCGTGGAGAACTTGATCGCATAGAACAGGCGGGTATTTCATTTTTTGAACGCACACGAGCTCGTTATCTGGCTTTAGCTGAGGCTGATGAAAGCATAATTGTTGTTGATGCAATGCAGCCTATGGATAAGGTACACAGCGATGTGTCGAAAGTCATCGTAGGATATTTAGCCTAATGCTACCATGGTTCTCGAGTATTCAGCGCCAACTAGAGCAGCGTGCAAGGCAACGTTCATTGCATCATGCTCTATTGTTCTCGGGCACTGAAGGTATTGGAAAGCAAGTATTTGCAAATAGCTTGGCGACAAGTTTGTTGTGCAAATCCCTCGGTGACCAAGGGGCTTGTGGACAATGTCAAAGTTGTGAGCTCATTGCAGCAGGAAGCCACCCTGATTTTCATATCATAGAAAGTGAAAAACAAATTGGGGTCGACAGTATTCGAAACGCGATTCAGAAGCTTAGCGGTACAGCACAACTCGGTCACAACAAAGTGTTGATTGTTGTTGCGGTTGATACCATGACAGAAGCCGCGGCAAATGCATTGCTTAAAACCTTAGAAGAGCCTACTTCGAATACTTATTTAATCTTACTCACAGAATCCTTAAATCGATTGTTACCAACAATTTTGAGTCGCTGTGAAAAGATCAAGTTGCCTACACCGACGCACAGTGAGTCAAAAACGTGGTTGGCAACACAGGGGTATTCAAGTGTAGATGACGAACAGTTATCAGCGTACGGTAACGCTCCATTCAAGGTAAAAGCTGCATTAGAAGAAGGCGAAGGGCTCACATTCTCTGACTTTTCTAAAAAAATGTCTGAACTCAATTCACAACAAACCGATGCATTGACCCTTGCCAATAAATGGCAAAATGATGCACAACATGTAGTAAACTGGTGCCAACAGTTTGCACATAAAAATTACATAGCAAGCCAAACCAAAGCAAGTTTCACCCAGTATCAAGCCTGCACTGAAGCACAAAAGCACTTGCTTCATCCCGGTGTGAACAAAACGTTAGTTTTAGTCACAGTATTAAAAATGTTTTCGTAACTTGTCATTGAGAACGTTGAGAGCGGGAACGAGTTAACGTCAACGGTTTGTGCGGTCAGCTGATTTTATTGTGCGGGGGTTGAATGTGGTTCTGAAACCTTTCGCGGCACGGATGCCGCGACAGAGCCCACATGGATGTGTTCACGGCGTGTTTCAGAACCATGTTCAACCCCCACAACGTACATTCATTATTACAAAGTAAACCAAGGTAGTTGAAAAGCGTGTTTGTAGATTCACATTGTCACTTAGATCGATTGAAACAGTCGCCAGAGGAATTGGCAGAGACACTGTCGTTTGCGCGTAAGCGTGGGGTAGAGCACTTTTTATGTGTGGCCGTGTCGGTGAAGGAATATGATGACATGTTAGCCACGGTTAAGGATTTTCCGGATGTTTCTGTGTCTTGTGGCGTGCACCCTTTGCATCAAGACGATGCGTGTAGTTACGACGAGTTACTCGAAAAAGCTCAGCGCGATGAAGTAGTCGCGGTTGGCGAAACTGGACTGGATTACTTTTACAGCCCAGAGAGTAAATCAGTGCAATTAACCTCGTTTGTCGATCACATTAAAGTGGCTAACGAAACGGGTAAACCTTTGATTATCCATACTCGTGATGCCCGTGAAGATACAATTGCATTGCTAAAAGAGCACAAAGCAGAACACACGATTGGTGTACTTCATTGTTTTACCGAAAGTTTGGAAATGGCTCAAGCTGCCATAGAGATGGGCTTTTACGTCAGTATTTCGGGCATTGTTACTTTTAATTCTGCCGATGAATTACGTGAAGTAGTTAAAGCTATTCCACTAGATAAACTTTTGATTGAGACTGACTCTCCATGGCTGGCCCCAGTGCCCCATCGAGGTAAACAAAACCAACCTGGATATGTGGTGGAAGTGGCAGAGTTTATCGCTAATCTGAAAGGTGTTTCGGTCACAGAACTGGCTAAACAAACCACTGAAAGCTTTTATCGTTTATTTTCTTTGGCAAAACAAGCATAGTAAAGTAAATAGTGTGCTAAAAAGCTGAGCAGTATATGGACTCAATAACAGACCAAGCCCCTGATATCGCTCCGTGGCGACCGTATTTACTCGCGAGTCTACAAGGTACCAAAGACATACCTGAAAGCCGTTATTTCCAATTAGCAAGTGTTGATATAACGGGGGCACCACAATGCAGAACACTGGTGTTTAGGGAATTACATCAAGACAATGAGATCATTGTCATCTCTGATACACGCACCGAAAAATTCACCGAATTTGCGTCGAATCCCCGCGGTCAAATTTGTTGGTATTTCGCTCATACCCGTGAGCAATATCGGTTTGATGTGACAGCGCAAGTCACCACGTTTGTCGACAATGAATTGTGGCTAACAGAGCATTGGTCAAGATTGTCCGATGCAGGCAAAAAACAGTTTCTTTGGGGTTCGCCGGGGACAAAAAGGCACGACCTTAACCCATTGGAAAGTCTTGAGCCGGACAATGTTGTGCCTAGCCATTTTTGTGTAATCTCATTGTCCGTCTCAAAAGTCGATTACCTAAATTTACGGGGTAACCCACAGAACCGTATTGTTTTTGAGAAACAAAGCGATGGAAGTTGGTGTTCGTTGGAAATAATTCCGTAAAAAAGTAAAACAAAAAATACCAAAAAATCAGCAAGTGGCTTTTGGCCTTTTACAAAGCTACTTTGCTGAAAATTTTTAACCTTGTATGTTTCACAACGGCAACGTATTGTTGTTAGTTTCGACTAGAAAATTAAACTCTAGCGTATAAATAGAAAATAAAAGGGAATTTAAATGCATATTGTCTTAGGAATTTTGGGAACGTTAGTAACCCTTCTTATTTTAGTAAATCGGCTTCAAGAAAACGGAATAGACATAGGTTGGCTGAACCCATTTAGTTGGCATCGTCGTAGAAAATTTAGACAGGCTTACCATCTTCCAGCAGCATACAGCCTAGACTCACCTATGGATGTTGCTGCTTTATTCTTGCTTGCAGTGGCGAAGGCTGATGGGGATATCACGAAAAAACAAAAAGATACCATTCTAGATATATTCCAAACGGATTTTAAATTGTCTGCATCTGAAGCTAACAATCTACTAAGTTCAAGTTCGCACATTTTAGGGAATGGCACTGAAGTGAAAGATAGCCCTAAATCTGTAGTTGCTAAAAGTGCGGATAGCTTCTCAAAGGCTCAAGTCGACTCCACACTTAGTTTGATTCAACGAGTTGCCAATATTGAGGAAGCACCAAGCGAAGCTCAACAAAAGTTGGTTACTGCTATTACTACAGCACTACCTAAAAAAGAACAGCAAAGCTGGTAACTAGTATTTATGTGGTTCTACGGCAACACGTCGCGGTAAAAGGAGTAGTAACTATGGGTATGTTTTTATTAGCAATTATTCTCGTCGCAGTTGGCACTATAAGCTTAGCGTCCGACAAAACCAATGCCGTTGGTTGGGTCGTGTTTGTTGTAGGGTTTCTGCTATTACTGGTAAAACTATCACGGTATTCAAAACGTTCTGGCAGTGATAGCCACGTATACTTTGTTGATTCATCAAAAGACTCTCATTCAGATTCATCAGGAAGCGATGGTGGCGGTGGTGGTGAATAGTGATTTCGCTTAGAGACTTTAATCACAGTGATGCTGAACGATTGGTTGAAATTCTAAACGATAGTAGCGTGAATCAATATTTATCAACGAAAATTCCCTTGCCTTATACTCACGACGATGCGATTTGGTGGATTGAAGAAGGAAGTCGCAGTGAGCTTGTTAAAGCTATCACTTTCGACAACGTACTGGTGGGATGCATTGGTGTAAATCGCGGTGATTTTGAGTATCAAAAGTCAGGCGAGATCGGCTATTGGCTCGACCGTCACTATTGGCGTAAAGGTATTATGCTGCGAGCGATTGAAATGCTGACAGAACAAGTGTTTTCTTCGACAGATATTTGTCGTATTTTTGCTTGTGTGTTCTCTCCCAATGCCCCGTCTAAAAAGTTGTTGATAAAAGCTGGCTTTCACGAAGAAGCCATTTTAAAGAACGCGATATTTAAGCATGAGCAGTTTTACGACAATCATATTCTTGCAAGGTTGAAGTAGCTTGATACTAAATTTGAGAACGTTTTTCATTAAAAGCATATTTCGCTCAAAGTCGTACTTAGATAAAGAATCGACAGTAAAACATATTGGCCTATTGCGATACTTGTTGACTCCAATTCTCAGCCCCATTTTTAAGTGACAATATTACATTTCACATTCTTGTCTAAATCGTTCTCCATAGATAAAATGTTCGACTGATTTTAAAAATGTAAAGTTGTGCATGACCCCATATCTCGAATTGTTAAAGGCACTTAAACCTTCAGCTAAACCCACCTTTCACGCTCTAGATTTATTCGCGGGGTGTGGGGGCTTAGCTCTTGGGTTTGAGTCCGCAGGAATTTCTACCACCGGATATGAAATAGACAAGGATGCGGCCAATACATACAACTTAAACCTCGAAGGAAATTGCATTCATCAAGAACTTACAACATCAACAATATTTCCAAAGGCTGACTTAATAATCGGCGGGCCTCCGTGCCAGCCTTTTTCTGTTGGTGGAAAACAAAAAGGGTTGAGAGATTCAAGAGATGGGTTTCCAATTTTTATAGAGGCTGTGCGCCAAGTAAAGCCCGAGATTTGGATGTTTGAAAACGTCCGGGGAATGATGTTTAAGAACAAAAAGTACCTTGAAGAAATTTTACAGACGTTAAAGGGGTTAGGTTATGAGATTGAATATCATTTAGTAAAAGCAGTAAATTTTCAAGTTCCACAGAATCGCGAACGGCTCATAGTAGTTGGTCATAAGGGTGGATACGAGTTTCCTGATCTAATCGAACACAAATACACTGCCGGTGATGCTGTTTCAGACATAGCATTTAACGTAGATGGTAATAGCAAGATACTGACAAAGAGCCAAGACGAATATATTGCAAAATATGAGAAAGCATCAAAGTGCATTAACCCTAGGGACTTGCACTTTGATCGTCCATCGCGCACAGTTACCTGTCGAAATTTAGCGGGTGCAACTGGTGATATGCTTCGAGTCAAACTCCCTGATGGTAGACGTAAAAGATTGACCGTTCGAGAGGGAGCAAGATTACAAAGCTTTCCAGATTCATTTACTTTTACAGGAACAGAAACCGCTCAGTTTAATCAAATTGGAAACGCTGTACCACCGATGCTTGCTTATCACGTTGCAAAATCGATATTAAAATATTTAAAAAAAGAGCCGTTAGTGGCACGCAAAAACAAACAATTGGAATTGATTTAAATGGACTTTAGTGTAGTTGCAAGGAAGAAAACAGATAGTGTAAAAAAACTGATCCAACAAGCTGCAGAGTTAATATTTCAAGTTGGAGTTCCACTTAAAGATCTTTCTCCGAGGCGAATAGAAAAAATGTCTATGTGCCTACTAGCATTGTGTGACATAACAAATTTAGACAACTGGAAACAATCTAAGTGTGTTAACGATAAACACATACTTAAATCGCGCGATATTATTAGATACTTAAATAAGCACTTTGAAGAGAAGATAAGCGAGGGTAGCTACGATGATATTAGAAGAAAGGATTTAATTCGGCTAGTAGATTTAGGCTTGGTCATCAATAGTGCTAATAATACTAGCGCTGACACAAACGATGGCACCAGAGGAAACGCCGTGTCAGCAGAGTTTGCCTCGTTAATTCATAAGTATGGAACTCCTGAATGGGGCAAAGCTTGTGATGAATTCCAAATGGACGAGGATTACTTAACGGCCTTTTCTGGGAAAAGAAATGTAAAGAAGCTAACAGTGACATTAGCGGATGGAGTAGAAATTTTCCTAGACGATGGACCTCACAACAAAATTCAAAAAGCGATAATTGACGATTTTTTACCTGTGTTTGGCTATGACGCTACCGTTTTGTATCTTGGTGATACTTCTGAAAAAAAGATGATCAAGTACAACGCTCGGATGAAAAGCTTGGGTTTAAACGTCGGAGATAGAGGAATGCTGCCAGATATCGTTGCATTTTCAGAATCAAAAAAGTGGCTATATCTTATAGAGGCAGTCCACTCATCTAACCCATTAAATCCAGAGCGAGTAATACAGTTGAAAAGGACAGTACTAAAAGATTGTCCTTATGGAGTAGTTTTTGTAACAGCTTTTTTAAGCAAGAAAGACTTTTCCAAATGGATGACTCAAATTGCTTGGGAAACTGAAGTTTGGTTAGCCGAAGCCCCCGAGCATTTAATTCATTTTAACGGTGACAAATTTATTGGCCCCCATAGTAAAGATCCAGAGTTTTAGTCGCACTAGGTAATTTAAGGATTATTGCTTCATTCCAATCGTAACCCAGCGGTAGGTTTTTGTGGTCGTGCTACAAATAAGTCATCATAAACAGGAAAATTATGTTCACTATAAGGGAAGCGAAACTAGCCGATTTAAATACTCTCAAAACACTTGAGCAATGTGTGATTGAGGCTGAGCGCCCATTCAATAACAGTATTAAAGCGGTAGGCGCACATTACTACGACCTTGTTGACTTAATAACTCAAGATCGTTCGGTTGTTATGGTTGGTGAATCAGAGGGAAAGATAGTAGCGACTGGCTATATTCAAATTAGAGCTTCTAAACCTTCTCTTGACCATGATGAGCATGGGTATCTTGGGTTTATGTTTGTAGACCCAGAATTCAGAGGGCAGGGAATTAATAAGATCATACTTAATAGCCTTATAAACTGGGGCAATGCAAAAGGTATCTCTGACTTTTACCTTGATGTTTATGCTGAAAACGCTTCAGCAATTTCCGCCTATGAAAAAGCAGGATTCTCGTCGTCTATCATCGAGATGAAACTCAACACTAGCGATTAGTTGTATTCATAGTTGGCTTCATATTGTTTTATTGCTAGTGATGAAGCTATCGATTTAGATAAACTTGCTCAAGGCTATTTCTTGGCCATGGTTGCTTCCCAAGCGCCAGATGCCAATCAGGAAGCCTTTGAAGCTTATCTTACTTTTTAACTGATGATGTGGGGCACACTCATTAACTTTGGTTTGCAGATGACACCCGAGAGCTAGAAGGCAAAGTACGTATGCGTTAAGGCATGATGTTCTATTTGGGAGCGCACACAGAGTATTCTGCCACGCTGCTAAATACCTCGTACTAAAGTAAAAAATAGGCGGCGCGGTGAGGTATGAAACTCAGACGATAGTTGGCCGCCCCTCTCGCGACTACGCAGAAGATAAACGCCTGCAACAAGAGTTTATTGCCATTAACGACAGAATTCACGATATATTAAAAATTAAGGGCTTTGTTGATTAACTATGGAATGTATCAAGTGGAAGTAGTAACAAATAAAAACAAAGTGACAAAGCTAGCTAACCTATTTTTATGCTTTTCAGTGTTGTTCGGCTTGCAAGTTATCAAACCAACACTCTTCATGGAAACCTATCGCTTATTATTTAACTTTGATCCTCACCTATATAGCAATTGGGAGCTATACAAAATGGTTTGGTCAAATATCCAAGCAGGTAGCATGGCGGCTAAAGTAATTTTACCTTTATTGATAGCAGAAACAATCTGGCTATTAGTCCCTATAGGTCTGTATAAAGTTTTATCCCGTAAAAACTCTTCTGGTGAGTGCAACCTAGAGCATGAATATAACCAATTTGATCAATC
>JALUXV010000012.1 GCA_027013165.1 Alteromonadaceae bacterium | reverse complement strand
CTACGCATTTTCAACACCAAATGTGTTCGTTCTCTTCAGAAAAACACAATGTTGATTGCTGAGACAGGAAGAACTGGAATCGTCGCATCGACATATGCAGCCGGACGTGCTGTACAGATGGCATCTTTGTTCCTCAGTCCTCTATCTGCAGGACTGGGTACTTACAGTCTGGTGCCCAAACTTGTTGGTGCAGGACTCCTGACTGCCACAGCATATGGTATTGTTCAGGGTCTGGATTTTTCCTTCTTTTCCAATCCCATTATTGTTGGTCTTCCTGCAACTGCTGCCGCATTTCAACTGGTCAATGTGCAAAATGTTGGTCGTTCACTCCGGTACACTTTGTTTGCATTGGCCAATGTGTTTTTGGTAGGATTCCAAGCAGCAACTCTGTTCAACATCCGTGACCAGTTTGTGACAGACATTTCGAATTTTCAAGGAGAGGGTGGTGAGAAATTCAGACCTGCGAATCCATCACCGTTCTTTAACCAGAAAAACTTCACATTTGTCAACAGTATTCAAGCCTTTCAAGCCGTAGTATTCACAGGTTTTGCCATCAGAAATCTCTATGTCGAGTACAGAGACAGAGTCGAAAACAATCAAAGAAGAATGATATAAGGGTGTGCGCTCTCTTCTTTAAACACAGACACAAGATGCAGTTTGTTCCGCAGCAGATGCTTTCATCCCTGTTCGAGGAGTTTCCCTCATTTGAGTCTTTGCTTCAAACACCAGAACAGCAAGAGTACTGGTCCAAAGTACAGGACGAAATCCCTGGATGGGGGTCCAAGTTCTTTGAGCATGCGACAACTCTCACTCCAATCAAGGACACGGGGATGTTGAACGTTTCCTTCTTGCGTGACATGAACGCGTTTATCAAGAAAGGTCCATTTACAGACAAACAAAAGTCCCTGTTTGACACCTTTGTATCAGACATTGATGACAGTCACGAAGAGTTTACAAAGAACGCCATGGCTGTCGGATGCGAAGATGATATCAAGAAGCTCATTTCTGATATCAATGCAACCCGTATTGCTTTGGACGCTGTCAAGGAGATCAAAAAGAAGAGGCTCAAACAGATCAAGAGAAAGACACGTGCAAAAATCAATTCGGCACTGGCAAAGAACCCTACACTTGGGCAAAACGTTCTCTTTAACGATGCGCTCCTTGTTTTGCTTGGAAATTCAGATTCTACTGTGTCTGGAAAGGCGCGCTCAACACTCCAGAAAATGGGGCGTACACTTATCGTGCTGGAAGAGTTCAACGAAAATCTGGATGTGACAAAAGGAATCATGTGCTCTCAGATTCTCAATGCAATTGACTCCGGAAACATGCAAGGTCTGGTGAGCAATCTGACAGAGAAAAAGGAAGAAGAGTTTGCACCTGCAGGATCACAAATCGGGAATCAAGCACCCGACGTGAGTGTTGACGAGATTCAACTGGATGCTGCACTCCGCATTCTCTCTTTTGCGTACGAACTGCTTGGTCACCCACCCATTTACACTGATGTGCTGAACGCTTTGTCTCACATGGGAAGAACGGTCATGGCGTCAATCGAAGATCCCAATGAGATGTTGCTGGATATTGTGTCACGCATGGACCCCAATCTGGAAAGAAAACTGGCCAAACTGCTGAATGTTTCACTCGAGACGCAAATCGGGTTTCCATTCGGCGCATTGACAGGCGGACTCATGTTTGTCATCATTGGTCTTAGTTTCGGATATATGACTGGTTCTTTGTACTGCACGCTTGTGGGTATTTTGTCTGGTCTTTCGATTATCAGCAAGGTGTTGTTTGGAGTGTCTCCGCTCACATCGTTCTACGTTCTTTCGTGGGTTGGCATTGGCCTTATCACGTTTGACCTGTCCGAGTCTGTCCCTCTTATTGGAGGTGAACCCCTTGACGACTATTTGATTCCTCTGACAAGAGCAGTTGTTGCACAGGAACTTGCATTGGACACCGTGTATAGTATGTTGTACACGTTGTGGGGGCTGGCGTACACGGGTGTTTTCAATTCTGACGCTTCAGATCCAATCGACGAAGATCTTGGGGATGATCAGGCGAACTCATCTCGTTCTGGGTATGGTGCCCTTCTTGCACGAATTTCAGAGTTGCCTTTTGGCTCAGTTTTCTTGCTGATGACCTCTATCTCTTCAAATGTATACTCAAAGGGAGCCGACTCCGTTGACATGTTTATGCAACAACGGGGAGCTATCGGGTCAGTTGTATCGTTTGTTTCTGGTCTTACTTTTGATGGTTTGCTTGGACTTGGTTCATTCTCTA
>JALUXV010000011.1 GCA_027013165.1 Alteromonadaceae bacterium | reverse complement strand
GTTAGCACTAACCTAGATGTCACTTTCCGCAAATTCACCGGTGATTGGGGCTATAGTGTGTCTTTCTTCTACAATCAAGCCGATGATTATGTGTTCCAGTCTAATACAGGCCTAATTGCATTGGCCGAAGCCCATGACGAACACGATGATGAGCATGAGGAAGATGTGCACGAGGACGAACATCATGACGAGGACAGTCACGACGAAGAAGGTTTGCCTGTTTATTACTTCCAACAAGCTGACGCGGATATTTGGGGAATGGAAGCAGAGGGTTACTATGACTTCTCACAAGAGCTTCGTTTGACTATGTTCACTGATTACATTCGTGCCGAAGTTGAAAGTGAAAGCTTGCCACGCACACCGCCGTTGCGATTTGGCGGTAACCTAAGCTATGAAGGTGCTACGTTAAGCGCAGACCTTGGTGTTACTTGGTATGACGACCAAACCAATGTGGCATCGTTTGAAACAGGTACTGAAGGCTACACCTTGATCGATGCTAATGTGGAATATCGCATGACAACACAAAATGTAGATTGGGTATTCTTTGCTCGCGGTAACAACCTTACTGATGAAGAAGCAAGAGTGCATACTTCGTTCTTAAAAGACCAAGCACCACTGCCGGGTAGAAATCTAACCTTAGGTGTGCGAGCCAGCTTCTAAACTTTTAGAAGATAAGGCTTTTAATTACTGCGGGTCGCTATCATACTCACTGACTTATTGTTAAAGAGTAGGGTGCGGCCCGTATGCAATTCTCAACAAGTAGATTAACTTTGTGTGCACTCACTTCTGATGATGCACCTTGGCTTCTTACCCTCAATCAAGATCCCTTATGGTTACGGTTTATTGGTAACCGTGGCGTACATAGTCTTGCCGACGCCCATCAGTACATAGCGCGCACAGCGGCACATTTCGAGGAATGGAACTACGGCTTACTTGCCGTTAAGGATTCACATTCGAAAACGCCGTTAGGTTTGTGTGGATTGATCAATCGATTTTTGTTTACTTGCCCTGACCTAGGGTTTGCCTTATTGCCAGAAGCAAGAGGGAGAGGCGTTGCCAAAGAGGCGAGTAGTGCTGTGATTCATTGGGCGAAGGACGAGCTTAAATTTGATTACTTGACTGCGATGACTCATCCAGAGAACCTTAAAAGCCAGCAAGTGTTAACCTCGTTAGCCTTTGAAAAACGCGGGAAGCTTTGCATTGACCAAGAAGGTGTACAAAGCTTCTATAGGCTGAATTTACGCGGTTAGTATTCTACGGGAGGAAGCACCGTAATCTTCTTGATAAGGATCTGCTCTACAGGAACACTAGTGGTGTTTAGCTCAAGGGAGTATTCGGTTTCAACCTCAGAAATTGCGTCTAACACGGCTTCGCCTTCAATTACCATTCCAAATACAGAGTAGCCCCAGTTTCTGCCAGGATCCAAACTTTCATTGTTGTTCATATTGAAGAAAAACTGACGAGTGGCTGTGTGTGGGCCGTTGAGGCGCGCCATCGAAATAGTATGTAAGTCGTTCTTCAGACCACTTCCCGACTCATTAAAAATTTCGCCATAGCTAGGTTTTTCACGATATTCCGGCGTGTAACCACCACCTTGTATCACAAAGTTGGGGTCAACACGGTGAATGAGGGTATTTTCATAACTGCGTTTATCCACATAGCGCAGGAAATTATTCACTGTGATGGGCGCTTTTCGGCGATCAAGTTCAACAATGATATCGCCCATACTTGTCTCTATTTTTACCCTTGGGTAATAGTTATCGGGCTGAATATGTGAACCATCTTCCTTGGTGGATGCGAACACACTTAAGCTAAAAATGGCGGCAAATAAAAAGCTTGTAGCCAATCGAAGTTTCATTACGAAGAATTCCTTTAACGTTTTGCTGCTACTAAGATAACGAATTTCTTATCACTGGCAAGTACCTTCACGCCGCCAAAAAGGCGTTTTAACTTAATGTGGTAATCCAAATGTCTGTTCCCAACAACCACTAGGTGCCCGCCTTTGCGCAACAAGGCTTTGGCGTCACTGAACATTTGCCAGGCGATATGATCGGTAATGGCATTCTGTTGATGAAATGGTGGGTTACAGAACACTTTCGAGTAAGACGTGGTGTTTTCGGTGTAGGGTGTTACGTTATCAAGCAACGACTCTAAACAATTGCTGGCGACAAAATGACACTGAGCGAGTTGTTCAGGGAAGTTGGCTTCAACATTTTTCTTTGCACTGTCGATAGCCATGTAAGACTCGTCAACAAAGGTCACTTCGCACTCTGGTGCAAGGGCAAGAGCATTCAGTCCAAGCACACCGTTACCACAGCCCAAATCTATGACTTTATCTGTGTTCTCTACCTGCATGTGCGGCATCACGATACGCGCGCCAATATCTAAGGATTGCCTAGAGAACACATTGGCATTGTTAGACAAAGTCAACGGCATGCCATTTTGTGCTTCACATGCCCACACCGTAGGATAGGGAGATGGGTGATGTTTCGCAGTGGCAAACTCACTAAAAATCAGTCGAGATTTCTTTTTCGCTAGCGATGTTTTCGTAGGGCCAATGTACTTCTCAAACAAACCTAGTACCGACTTAGTGACACTTTTTACTTTACCCGCAGCAATAATTCGTGTGCTTGGTGTAACGATACTCTGTAAATCAATAAGTTGCTGTTCAAGCAACGCCAGTGCGCGAGGTATTTTAATAAGTACCAAGGTGGTTGAATCATCAATATCTGAGAGAGGATCTACGCTGGTTAACTCGGTTATCTCTCCTTCCACGTTATTCGCACTCACATTTTCATGTAGCGATCGCCTAGAAATATAAGAATCTGATACCCAGTACGGATTGTGATGGGAAAACCAACAGCCCAGTGCGCCAAAATCATCATTAAAAATAATGATTTTCTGTTCGCTGTTGTCATTTTCCAAGGTGGTTTCTACATGCTCAATGAGCAACTCATCTGCGCTGTCCCAGGCTTGTAAGCTTTTGTGTTGGTGCTTCGCTGGATAGCGAACCAGTGTAAAGTGGCGATCAGCCAGAGAGAATGCCGTGTTCATTATGTGTCTTCAGTGCTAAATCAGTAGAGAGCGTAACGCCTTTGGCGCTTGTGGGGCGTATTATCCGTGATGGTGGTTCATAGAGCAAGCAAGGGAGTTCAGGCAAGTTCATTGCTTGGAATAGAAAGACATAGGAGATACTAGGGTGGTAGAATTTACCTACTTGGTAGCAGTGTAAATGAGTAAACCACTATGAATGTTAAAGCTTTCATTGAAGAAAAAATTGTTCCCGCGCTTTCACCGCGCTATTTAGAAATACTTGATGAGAGTCATATGCACAACGTTCCTGACGGTGCTCAAAGTCATTTTAAAGTGACTGTAGTGTCAGACGTATTCGAAGGAAAGCGTTTAATAGCGCGTCATCGAACCATTAATGGCTTGGTGGCGGAAGCGCTGGAAGGTCCGGTGCATGCGTTAGCTTTACACACCTATACTGCGGATGAGTGGGAGGCTCGCGGTGGCGAAGCTCTTGCGTCTCCTAAGTGTTTGGGGGGAAGCAAGCTCGACAACCAATAACACACTAAGCCCTGTACCCATGTATTCAAGGGTTGTGAGTGACATTCTTCTCTCTGATGACACTCGTGTACGCTGTTTACACGCGCTACATGACTGTAAGCTGCCTCAAGCCTACATTGGGGCGGGTTTTGTGCGAAATGCTATTTGGGATCACACGCACAAAAAGACGCAACCTACCCCTTTAAACGATGTGGACGTGGTCTATTTCGACAAAAATGATGTTTCTGTAGACGCTGAAAAACGGATTCAAGAGTACTTAATGGAGCGCTTCCCAGAAGTGCAATGGCAAGCCAAGAATCAAGCACGAATGCACCTAAAGCACGGGCATTTACCTTATTCCAGCACCGAACATGCAATTTCCCATTGGGTTGAACAAGAAACCTGTGTGGCGGTGAGATTAACCTCACAGGGTACTTGCGATGTTATTGCACCGTTCGGACTAGCGTGCAACTTTGCTAATACCATTACACTCAATAGCCCCGCCAAATCGGCGTCGATCTTTATCGAACGGATTGTCGACAAAAAATGGCAAATCCTTTGGCCAAATCTACAAGTTCAAGGGATAGCACTTAGTTCATTACTTGATTAAACAGTTAACCAGTCCGCTGGAAAATTCTCTCGAACTAGTTTATTGATACTGACGTTAAGTATGTCATTTTGCTCGCTAACCGCGGTGGCAAACTTAGATGGCAAGTAGCTACGAGCAATCACCATAGCACCCGGATACTTGCGCTTGATCCATAACGAGGTTCTAAAGTTATCTTCTTCTGAATCTGTGCAAAGAATTATGACAGGTTGGGAGTCTTTTAAGTCGACGTTTGCCCGCAGCTCTTTCCATACTTGAGGGTGTGATATAGGGCCTTCAAACACTTCTCGTCGACAAAAGTTGGTTAAGTTGTTTTGCTCTTCAACAACTTGAATACGTCGTTTCGCATCCACACCTATAATAGCAATGGTGTCGATTTCTTCTTTCGCACTGTATTGCAGCTCTTCAAGAATGGTTTGTCCGAACACTCCAAACCCAGCAATAACTACAACGTCTTTGGGTGTGGTTTCCAAGAAGTGCGTATTCAGGTGCTTTTTTACCAAGGCGGAGGCGGCCCGTTGATAAGCATTAAAGTTGATACATTGCTTAGCCACATATGAATCGGCCATAGAACGCATAAAACGAATGCTATTGCAGTGAATGATAATGTTGTC
>JALUXV010000010.1 GCA_027013165.1 Alteromonadaceae bacterium | reverse complement strand
TTTAACCACTGGCGCCATTTGGGCGGTAAAGTGCTAGGATGAGCTGGTTTCATCGAGCAGACGCCTCTGCCTCAGAAGTACATCTTCGCGAATTGGGAAATAACCATCTCGAACCACCTGTTGCTGCCCTTGCTTCGACAGAATGAATCGCAGAAACTCCCTTTCGAGAATGGGTAAAGGTTCACCGGGCTTTTTATTAATCACAAGATACAAAAAACGAGCAAAGGGATAGGTTTCATTTCTCACTGTATCTATTGTAAGGGGGATCAGCGCATCATCACTATTACCTAGCGGCAATGCCCTTACACCGGCAGTTTTATAACCATAGGCAGCATAGCCCATCGAGCCCTTACCCGACGCTACCGAAAGCACAACTGACGCTGAACCCGGTTGTTCGTTTACGGTTTGGCGGAAATCACCGTCACACAGTGCCATAATTTTAAATAAGCCGTAGGTACCAGACACCGAATTTCGACCATACAGCCGGATAGGTGCCTTGTAGGCATCTCCGACTACGCCGAGCTGCTCCCAATATTGAAGGGGTGTATTATTGCCACAAAATTGCGTCTGAGAAAAAATAGCATCCACTTGTTGTAAGGTTAACCCTTCTAATGGATTGCGCCTCTCAACAAAAATAGCAATAGCGTCCATAGCTACTCTCAACACCGTTGGTGGATAACCATGCTTGCGTACAAAGTCTCGCACCTCACTGGGCTTAAGCTCTCGACTCATAGGGCCAATTGTCGCAGTACCTTCAATGAGTGCGGGTGGTGCAGTAGAAGAACCAGAAGCCTGAATTTGAAAACTCACTTGGGGATATAGCGTTTTAAATTCCTGAGACCAAAACGTCATTAAGTTAGCTAGGGTATCTGAACCTACTGAAGTGATCTTACCTGCAACACCCGGCTGGCGCTCGTAGGCCGGCACATCACTTGCGTTTACACCAGAACACAATAACATTGCGCCTACGGACGTTAAGCAACGCTTGAGCCATCGATTCACTTATATTTGCTCCGCAATAAGTTCTTTATCAAGTATAAATGAAAAGCGACTGCCTTCCCCTACTTTACTTTGAATATCTAGGCGGGAGTTATGGTGACTCAACACATGCTTAACGATAGATAACCCCAGACCAGAACCCCCGGTTTTTCTAGAGCGTGCTTTATCAACGCGATAAAATCGCTCGGTTAGGCGGTTAAGGTGAGTGGCTTCTATACCATCGCCATTATCGACAACAGCAAACGAAACACCATTCTCGGTGTGCTCCCAGTAAACATTTATTTCACCGCCAGGCGGAGTGTAATTCACCGCATTGAATACCAAGTTGGAACAGGCACTGCGAAGCTCAGTTTCTACACCAAACACTTTTAAATCGGGGTCGATATGGAAGGAAATTTTATGCCCTTTGTCTTTGTTAAGTGCATTAGCCTCTCGTTCAATTTGTGATAGAACGGCGGGTATATTCACCACATTCTCGTAAATGCGTTCTGAGCTTGCTTCAATACGTGAAAGCACGAGTAAGTCTTCAACTAGGTTTTGCATTCGCTGTGTTTGCGACGTCATTTCCTGCAACGCTTTAGCCACAAAGGGGTCTTGTTCTCGGTCTTCTGGAAAGAGTTCTAAATAACCGTTGATAACCGTTAATGGCGTTCTGAGTTCATGGGAAACGTTGGCAACAAAGTCTTTGCGCATCTCTTCCAATTGAGATACTCGAGTGATATCACGAGCAATAAGTAAGAGGTGCTCTTCGCCATAGGGCATAATACGGTATTCAAAGGTTTTATTCGGGTTTGTAGGCGACGGCACTTCAATGGGATATTTAAAATTACCCGTATGAAAATATTGAATAAAATCTGGATGACGGAGCAAGTTGTCGATGCGACGGCCTGCATCCTGTGGCCACTTCAACCCTAAATCTAAACGCGCCAGTCGGTTGCACCAAATAATACAGGCTTTGGCGTCGACGACTACGGCAGCATCCGGTAGCGCTTCTGAGCCCTCTCTAAAACGTTTTACAAGGGCGCCAAGCTCTTTACGCTTGTTGCGGTTACGCCGCTGAAGATAGTAAATACCTTCATAAATATGCTCCCACATTCCCTTAACCGTGGGCGGAGACATTTTACGGCTATGCCACAGCCAGCGATTGAGCTTATAAAGGTGCCAATAATTGAAGACGAGAAGAATGGTTGCGCCGACAGCTACGGCCACAAGCATGTCATTTAAATACCATCCAATTAACGCAAACGCCACCAAGTAGAGCGCGAGCCTAAGCGTACTTCTCAACCATGAGAATGGATAATACATAGTGGATTGCGCCCTAAAATTCTGAAAACCCGTTAAAGCGGGTCAAACCTCATTGTTCGAACCGCAATTGTGACTATAGCTTGGTAGAAAATCGGTAGCCTGCACCGCGTACCGTTTGGATCATGGCGTCGTGACCGTTGCGAGAAATAGCCTTTCTCAAACGACGGATATGCACGTCCACAGTACGATCCTCTACGTAAACGTTTGTTCCCCATACATTATCTAGCAATAGTTCTCTGCTGTATACACGTTCTGGGTGTGTCATAAAAAAGTGCAGCAACTTAAACTCAGTGGGCCCCATGTCTAGTGGCGCTTCATTTGCCATTACGCGATGAGACACAGGCTCAAGTTTCAGTCCATTGAACTCGATTGGTTCTTCACTGGACGTTGGCGTAACACGGCGCATTACTGCTTTTATGCGGGCTATTAGCTCTTTCGGCGAGAAAGGTTTAGTCACATAGTCGTCAGCACCTGCGTCCAAGCCGCGAATCTTGTCTTCCTCTTCACCACGAGCAGTCAACATAATCACTGGAATATCACGAGTAAACTCGTGTTGCTTCAAGCTTTTTGCCAACTGAACGCCACTACCACCGGGTAACATCCAATCTAAAAGGATCAGATCAGGGTATGGCTCAATCAGTTTTTCTTGTGCAATATCGTAATCTTCTGCTTCTATTACACCAAAACCAGATTGTTCTAGCACAAACTTTAACATCTCGCGGATTGGGGCTTCATCCTCAACCACCAGTATTGTACGGGACATCGATACTTTCCTAGTCATCACAAAACGCCGTTATTATTAATGGGGTCTATGACACTTTTATTAAAACGATGACAATAATGTGTCAAGTTTTAGACAAAATTTTTGCCTTAGTCTTTTGGCTAGTCCGCTTGTTTATTCATACATTTACGCATATTCTTGGCTTAGGATTAACATGTAATCAACAAAAGGCGGGTTGATAAATGGCAGCCGTGAAGACAGGGTTATCGCGAAAACTTCTCACAAGAGTACTTTCGGTTTACTTTTTTCTCACTTTTATTGTGACTGCCGGCCAAATACTCACTGAATACCTCAGTACCAAAAATCACGTTGAAGACGAACTTCAAACCCTTAAAAATACATTCTCCACCAGTTTAACAAGAGCCATATGGGAACTTAACAATGAGCAAGCCCGCTCTATTGCAGAGGGTTTGTTAGAACTCCCGATAGTTGAAGGCGTTCAAGTACGTGATGAAAATGGTGGTTTTATTGCAGAGTTTGGCATTGGCGCGCTACGCCCAAGGGCTCCCATTGAAGAGGAAATTATTGAAGACCACGTAGGAGGAGCTTTCAGCTACAGTTTCCCGTTGTTCTTCAAATTTTTAGGTCGAGAGTCAATGGTGGGAGACGTGACCTTATACTCCAGCTTTGACACTATCATGAGCCGTATAGAAGTAGGCATATTCTTTCTGATCGGCAATGCAATTCTAAAAACCACCTTTTTAGTATTTCTATTTATGACGGCCTTCAGAACCATGTTGTCTGAACCATTATCTGAAATTACCCGTCAAATGGAAGATTTTGATCCCGAGAACCCATCTGATAGCAAAATCAAAGTGGTACTTGGCGAAGACAATGAGCTTCAACAACTTAAAGATTCATACAACCAAGTCATTGACGACTTAGTGAATTCAAATGAGAAACTTCAAGGAGCACAAGATCAACTGACCTTGATGAATAAAAAGCTCGACGATCAGAATCTCATTCTAGAACAAGAAGTGGCCAAAAAGACCGCTTCACTCTCTCAAATCATGTTAGACCTAGAGCAACAGAAAGACGAGTTGATTGCCAACCAAAGAGAACTGCGTCAAGAGAACGAAAACAGACAGTATATTGAAGACGAGTTACGCAAGCGCAATACTGAACTGGCTAGCTCAATGGAAAACCTTCAAATGGCGCAAGCTCAGCTTGTTGACTCTGAACGTATGGCGTCATTAGGTGGCTTGGTGGCAGGTATTGCCCACGATGTGAATACACCGCTTGGTGTTGGTGTTACAGCGGCGAGCTTTTTACACGAGCGTGTACTGACGTTGAAATCTAGTTTTGAAGACAAAACACTGACTACCAAAAACATGGCGACTTTTGTAGAGGACGCAGATCAAACAGTAACGCTATTGCTCAACAACTTACACAGAGCCTCTGAACTCATTGCGAGTTTTAAACAAGTGGCTGTAGACCAAACCAGCGAAGCAATCCGTGAATTTGAGCTTAATCGATACTTACACGAAATTATTCAATCTCTTAAACCTAGCTTTAAACATAGCAATCATAAAATTGAAGTTAGCTGCCCTGAAGACCTTGTGATACGTTGTGCGCCCGGTGCCATTGCACAAATCGTGACGAATATGGTGATGAACTCTTTAATTCACGGATTAAGTGACGATCAAGACGGGGAAATTACCTTATCCGTTACACACGACGATAATGATGTATTCATGCACTATC
>JALUXV010000009.1 GCA_027013165.1 Alteromonadaceae bacterium | reverse complement strand
AGATAGAACGGGCCATCAACTTAAGACCAAGAAAGTGCCTAGGCTTTAAACAGCCTGCTGTCGTGTTCGAGGAAATGAGGCGGGCAGCCTAATGAGCGAGTGGTGCACTTCGGAGTTGAATTCGCGCCCTTGTTTTATAAAGAAACAATGAAAATATAATATATTGTCTTTTAACCTTGCTGTCGTTTTTAAGACTTCTTATATCAATTTTTATAAAAATGGCGATTGAATAAAAACGGTGAATTGACCGGTAGCACGCCTACAATCACTCGTTAAATTACGCAAATTGTGTAAGATAGACGATGGTCCTGGACGACCTGTCCTAAAAAAAGAACAAAAGGTACGCCTCATTTAACGGTTCAACGCGTCGAATAGGCGGTATCAACATGAGCAAAAGGATGTATCATTGATACCCAACTACCAGCAATTTATGCGCCCTTTTTTGGAAATTGCCTATCACGCAAAGCAACAAGGCGAGAATGAAGTAAAGCTTCGGGATGTGATTAATGCCCTGGCCGACCACTTTCAGCTCACCGAAGAAGAACGCAGTGAAACCCTCCCCAGTGGTAGACAACTCGTAATTGATAATCGCATAGGTTGGGCACGCACCTATTTAACCAAGGCCGGGCTGCTCGAAGCCACCCGCCGGGCACACTTTGTTATCACAGAGCGCGGCATACAGGCCGTACAAAGTAACAACCCAATTAACAACGCGTATCTGAAGCAATTTGACGAATTCATTGCCTTTAAAACAAAGAGTAATGGCGATGCAAATGAATCAGGAGAAGTGCTTCCTGCGCAAGAAATAGCTGATGACGATGATGACATTACTCCAGATGAAGCGTTACGCGCCGCGTATAAAAAGATAAATGAAGCACTGACGGAAGACATACTGGAGCGAACCCGTAAAGTTACCCCCGAGTTTTTCGAAAGACTGCTTATCGATTTATTACTCGCCATGGGTTATGGCGGTACAGGGGAAGGTGCTGCCCATGCGCTAGGGAAAACTGGCGATAATGGCGTGGACGGTGTGATTGACCAGGACCCGCTGGGCGTTGACCAAATCTACATTCAGGCCAAGCGTTATGCAGAGGGCAACAATGTCAGTGCCGGAGATATCCGTGACTTCTTTGGTGCGCTCAATCTCAAACGCGCTCAGAAAGGCATATTCATCACCACATCCGCTTTTACGCAATCAGCTGTCGAAACCGCGCAAAACTTAGGCAATCGAATTGTACTGATTAACGGTAAAGAGCTCGCCAAGCTTATGTTGCGCTACAATATCGGCAGCCGTGATGAGCAGGTCTTGCACCTGAAAAAAATAGACGAAGAATTTTTTGAAGGGTAAAAATATTAAGTTACTTACATGGAGTTTTCGCCTTGCATATAGAAAGCATTAATATCAATAATTTTAAGAAGATACTTTCACAACATTTCGAATTTAACGAAAAAGTTAACATCATTGTTGGTGATAACGACTCGGGGAAAACAACCATTCTGGAAGCACTAGAACTTGTTTCCAGTTCAAATTACCGCGGAAAACCGATAGCATCTTCCCTATCACCTCAAATATTCAATGCCAAAGCAGTTCAAAGCTACCTCGATGGCGATCATTCGAAAGAGACATTGCCAGAAATACTAATCGAAATGTACTTGTCTGAATGCCCTGAATACAGAGGCAAGATAAACTCTTTGAAGCAAGAGAAAGATGGTGTTTACATTAGAATCTGCTTTGATGATGACTTAACAAGCACTTACGAGCAATTTCGCAATAATGCAGCTTCTGTCGAAAGCATACCAACTGAATTCTATAAAGTAGAATGGTATAGCTTTGCGTGGGAGCCCATTAAATTCCTTAACAGAAAAATCAAAGGGTTATTTATTGACCCAACTAAATTACATCCAACCTATGGGAAAAACCAATATCTTTCGAACATTATCAACGCTTCTTTGACGAAAGAACAACAAGCATTATTGAGCTTAAACTATCGACATTTAAAGCATTCATTTGAACAACAGCAACAAGTACAAGATCTCAATAACAACCTTGATTCAACTAATCAAGTCACAGAACAAAACTTATCCATTGTTGCAGATACAAGCGCAAATTCTGTCGAGGCAGGGCTTCAACTTGCAGTCGATGATGTTCCATTCAATCACATAGGTAAAGGTGAGCAGAACAAAATTCAAATTAAGTTAGCTCTCCTTAACAAAGGTGGAAATGCAAACTTCGTAACTGTTGAAGAGCCTGAGAACCATCTTTCACACACAAACCTGAGTGCTCTTGTAGACTTCATTTCAAACCACAGCTCAGATCAAGTTTTTATAACTACACACAGTTCATTTGTGCTCAATAAGCTAAGCCTAGAAAACCTTTTCCTTGTTTCTGATAACTATTTAAGGCTCAAAGACATAGACAAAAAAACAGCCAAAACTCTACAAAGGCTTCCAGGTTATGACACACTTAGGATAGTGCTTTCTAGGAAAGTTATTTTGGTTGAAGGCCCTTCAGATGAGCTTTTATTGAAGAAAATATACTTACAACAGCATGGAAAATTACCTGAGATCGATGGAATAGATATCATCGTTGTACGCGGAATAGGCTTCAAACACTATCTTGAAATAGCAAAGCATATTGGTACAGAAGTACATGTTGTTAAGGACAATGATGGTTCATATCAAAAAAACATCATTGATTATGCTAATGACTATCCAGAGGAAAATATAAGTTTTTTCTCAGATGCAGATGACACCTTAAGGTCACTAGAGCCGTCGCTAATTCATTCAAATGCTAAAAATGATAAGGTTTTATTAGCATTTGCAAAGATTGCGTTATCAACTCAAGAATTCAATAAACTCAAGGTTTTAAATAGCTTAGATGAGAAAAAGGCGCACTTCATTGCCGTCTATGTTGGTGAGAACGGTGATAAAAATAATGGTTCAAAGAAAGTAGATTCCGCAATACGCATCTTTGACAGCAAAGAACAAATCCAATATCCAGATTACCTATTAGAGGCACTGAAATTTGACTAACTATCTATTTATTGCCTGTGCTGGTGCGGGAAAAACGACCCGTATTGTTAAAGAAGCAATTCAGCTAACGAACGAAGGAAAAAAAGTTCTGGTAATCACTTACACCAGAAGTAATCAAAATGAGCTCCTGGTGAAATTTTCTGAGCTAGGAGGAATAAGAAATGAGCTCTTTGTCGTTAAGGGATGGTACGCCTTCTTACTTGAAGACATCATCAGACCATATCAACAAAGCATTTTCAAAGAGCGCATATCAGGCATTTTCTTGAACAGTTCTAATCCTCATATAAGGAAGGGTAGACAGGTACCAGGGACTGGAGAGAAAGTTAATGGAACATATAATGATAAGCACTTTTTAAACTCAAAAGGACAGGCTCACACAGAGTTCATATCAAAACTAGCATGCCGAATACTAAAAGAATCGAAAGTGAACATTGGCAATCGGATCAGTGCTATCTATGACCGAGTATATCTTGATGAAACCCAGGACTTTGCGGGATGGGATTTCGAGTTAATAAAAAAGCTGGCGAAGGCAAAGGAACTCGAAGTTCATGCGGTTGGGGACTTCAGGCAAACGGTTTATCACACAACATCAGCCCCTAAAAAACCAGCATCGAGTGCAGAAAAACTAGATGCATATCAAAAGATGGGATTTCAAGTCAGTCAATTAGCAGATTGCTGGCGCTCTACTCCCGAAGTTTGTAGTCTGGCCGACACTGTACATCAAGGAGAAGGTTATGCTCCAACGGTTTCAAAGGTGAGTATTCCAACACCTAAGACTCACAATGGAATCTTTTACGTCTCCTCTCAAGATGTTGACTCATACATAAAGCAACATAACCCACTCATTTTAAGGTACTCATCAGCCACGGGAAAAGACTTAGACATACATGACAATCTGATGACATTTGGGGATTCTAAAGGTCTAACGTGTGACAATGTCTTAATTCTTCCAACTGAACCAATGCTGAAATTTCTTAAAGGACTTAAAGACCCCTTCGCAAAGAGCTCAACAGGAACTAGCAAAAATAAATTCTATGTAGCGATCACACGAGCTAGATATAGCGTTGCCTTCATTGTTGATGATAAGCACTTCGTAAATAGCTATTGGAAAACAAACTAGCTGTGCTTCATAGCCTGGGGCTACAAAAGAATAGATATACAACCTGAGGCACGAGGGCACCTGTTAGTTTAAGCAATGGTCGCAGAGAGTCATTAGCTGATCGAGTTTGGCAGCTATGCACTATTGCTCTTCGAGCAACATCAAAAACGAAGACAAAGTCAAATTTAAAATGAAATTCAAAAACTTTAGTTAATAACTCTTGCTAAAAAGCCCTGCTTCGTCTTCGCTCTAATTTCATCTGTCTTCGTTTTAATTACTTTAGATCAGCTAAACCACCTGCCCCGCTGCCCAACCTGAACTCCACGCCCATTGGAAATTGAACCCTCCTAACCAGCCGGTTACATCAACCACTTCACCAATAAAGTAAAGACCTTGAACATCTTTGGCCATCATGGTTTTTGACGACAGTGCATCAGTGTCGACGCCACCCAAGGTAACTTCTGCGGTGCGATAGCCTTCGGTGCCATTGGGCTTGATTTTCCATGCTTGCAGCATGTCTGCAATCTCATTGCATTCGGCGTGAGAAAGCTGTTTTACCGGTACGTTACGCCATCCATTTAACTCAATGAAGCTTTGTACCATACGTTTGGGAATTACCTTACCCAAACAAGTGGCCAATAGCGCATCGGGATTTTTCATGCGCGCATCTTTAATAAACTCGTTAGCACTTTGAGTAGGCATTAGGTTTATTTCAACTTCATCGCCTGGTGCCCAGTAAGAAGAGACTTGTAGTATCGATGGGCCACTTAGCCCTCTGTGCGTAAAGAGCAGGGCCTCTTTAAATGACGTGTTGTTGCAAGTGGCAGCTACATCAACGGCAATACCACTGAGTTCCGCTAGTACCGACTTATCTTTTTCATGCAACGTAAACGGAACGAGCGCTGCACGAGTGGGAAGCACGGGCAAACCAAATTGTTCCGCAATTTGATAACCAAAGGGTGACGCACCTAGCTTAGGCATACTTAAGCCGCCTGTAGCAATAACTAGTGACTCACATTCATACACACCCAATGACGTGTTCACCACAAAACCAGATTCAACTTTTTCAACGGATAAAATTTCACATCGCGTGGTAATAGTTACGTTTGCTTTTGCACACTCATTTTCGAGTAAATTGACAATATCTTTTGCCGAGTCGTCGCAAAATAGCTGCCCTAAGGTTTTCTCGTGATAGGCAATACCATAGCTTGCCACTAACCCAATAAAATCCCATTGGGTATATCGACTGAGGGCCGATTTACAAAAATGAGGGTTGTTCGACAGAAAGTTATCTGGCTCGGCGTACATGTTGGTGAAATTGCATCTACCTCCACCCGACATAAGTATTTTGCGGCCGATCTTTTTAGCGTGATCGAGCACTTCAACGTTGCGTCCGCGAGCACCCGCTTGCGCCGCGCAAAATAGCCCAGCGGCTCCCGCTCCAATGACTATGACATCACGCTTGATTACTGACACGTTTCAACCCTTCTTACTATCACTATTGCTACAGGGGTGGATTATACGTTATTTCCCCTATATGGCTTCATTAACTAAGCGCTCTTTTACCCAACTACTAAAAATTTGTATGCGCTTTTGCTTGGGCGAGTTTTTAAGCGACACCAAATGAGATTTCCAACGAGCGGGGTGAGCTATGTCACTAAGTTTAACTAATTGCCCTGAACGCAGATAACTACCCACCATAATGTCAGACGCCAACATGGCTCCATGACCAGCAAGCACCGCACTTAATGACAAATCACTGGAGGTTACTAAGGTTTTTTGCAGCTTTTCTGGTGTGAAACTAACACCGACATGTTCAAACCAAGACTCCCAATTAACCAGGCTTTCACCTTCCAAGCTCAACAAACGGGCTTTCAATAGGTGCTCAGGGTGATGAATACCCAATCGAGATTGCAATGTTGGCGTGCAAACTGGATAACAGGCATCGTCGCCAACCACGTCTACGTTTAACAGCGGACTTTTGAGTTTTTCAGTGGAAGTACTAAAACGCAGAGCAAGGTCAACTTTTCCTTCCCTTAAGTCTTCTACATGATTTGAGCCCTGAACATTCACATTGATTTGTGGATACTGCACTGAAAAGTCATACAACCTTGGCACTAACCATAAAGCACAAAACGCTTGTGTAGAGCTGACCGTTAGATCGCCTTCAATAGGCTCTTCTTGCACTTGGTTTAGCCCGTTAACAACCTCTGAAAAACCCCGCTGGCAAGCTTGCAACAGTGTTTGACCTTGAGGGGTTAGCTCCATTTTTCGTGCTTTTCGACGAAATAGAGAAACGCCAAGATTATTCTCTAACTGTCGCATTTGTTGACTAACAGCAGCCTGCGACACAAACAATTCTTGGGCCGCAAGACTATAGCTTTGATGTCTAGCAGCAACTTCAAAACACAAAAGGTTGTTTAGCCAGCGTAATCGCTTATCCATAACCAAGCCATAAAATAAGATTAACTTATAATACAGATTAATTCTTATCGTTGGTGATGTATATAAATAACGTACAAAATATCGGCATATCAACACAACAAAGGAAATGTGACCATGCTTATCCAAAATGCAGATAACTCATTCAATGAAGGACAGAAAACGCCTTCATTACAGATTAAAAAAGATAGTGTGATTACGAAGATTAATCGGTATCTTGCCAAGTTATGTCATAACCTAAACTTATCCGGCTGGAGCCAATTTAAGTAATAACGACTAGACAGTCAAAAACTTAAAATAGTGTTTATTGTGGTTTGCGCTAACCTATGCATAGCGACAAATAAAACTCACAACTGTAAAAGGACACTTAAAATGGAAGAGTTTTTTGCTTTACTAGACATTAATCAATACTTACCTGCAGCACTAGCTTGGGCAACGAACATTCTGCTTGCGCTATTAATTCTAATTGTGGGTGTATGGGTTGCCGGCAAGGCCTATAAAGGAATTGTGGCAATCGCTAATCACTACCCACAATTGGATGACACGCTGTTTAAATTCTTTGGCAGCGTTGCTCGCTACACTGTGCTGGCGTTTGTAGGTATTGCCGTGCTTAACCGCTTTGGTGTTCAAACTGCTTCGATAATCGCATTATTGGGCGCTGCAGGTTTAGCGGTAGGTTTAGCACTTCAGGGCACTTTGTCGAATCTTGCCGCAGGCGTAATGCTATTGATTTTCCGCCCGTATAAGGTCAATGACTTTGTCGATGCTGCAGGGAAGTTTGGTAAAGTTACTGAAATCGACATGTTCACCACCATACTGCAAACCTTTGACAATCAGCATATTATCATTCCCAACAGCCAAATTTGGGGAGAGCAGATTATCAACCACTCACACCACAAGCAGCGTGGTGTAGATATGCATTTTGGTATTGCTTACAACGAAAACATTGAAGAAGCCAAGACGGTTATCAATAAGGTTTTGGCAGGCCATCCCCATGTATTAAAGGAACCAGCGCCTTTCGTCGAGGTTGAAACACTTAATGACAGCTCAGTGGACTTTCTCGTTAGGCCATTTTGCAACGGCGAGCATTATTTTGACGTGTTGTACTCAGTACCAGAGCAAGTAAAAAAAGCCCTAGACGACGCCAACATAGAAATCCCGTTCCCGCATCGCAAAGTCATTGTGGTCAACGAGGGCAGTTAACTCAGAGTTTTTCGCCTGAGTTCTCAACAGGTGAAAAGGCAGCTAGGGGATGAGTGGTGGTTAATGACAACACTGCTCGTTCGCCTGGCTTGATGGCGTTTTCGTGGCTAACTCTCACTTTTAACTGCGCACCTGTATCGAGTGTTACTGCGTACAATCGACTTTCACCTTCAAAGCGTACCCAATCAACAGTGCCATTTCATTAATGTTGAATCGCTTGTTGCGAAGCCATTGATTGTTGCAAATTTCGGATTCTTTCTTGACACTGAATGCCAATGATAATAATTTTCATTAGAATTAAAGAAAAGGATTTCCCATGAAATTGACACTTATATTTATATCATTATGCTTTTTTTCAACTTTTGTGCATGCATCTGAATCTGACAACTATCGTTTTGTGATATGTAATTCGTGTAATTATGAATACGAGTTTAGCGCGTCGGCATCTCAAGCGGGTTTACCCGGACAGGTAGTGGTATTAAACCTTGAAGATCGTCAAGCTAGAGCATTTAATATAATGATTATACCAATGTTCGTATTCGGTGATGATTTAGCTTCTGCCCTACCGAGTGAAGTTCCAAGTGATATCTATGACGCACTTAACTTGTATCACCAAATTATAGAATATTACACTCAATCACCAGACATCCATGCATTAAAGTCACTTGATAGTTGGAGTCATTCTAATTCAGCAGACCCAGGACTCTTCGGACCTATTTGTGGTCCCTCAGGAAACCCTGAGCTTGCAACAAAAATTCCGGACGGAGTGTTCGCTCCTGCATGTCAAGCTCACGATACCTGCTATGCAGAAGGACATTTAAAGGGCGTTTGTGACGGTGCGTTTCTAGATAATATGCTCTATCTATCGGAGCAGTCTGCAAATCAATACTACTCTTTAATTACTAGAATACTAGTTGAACGAGCTCTGAAACGAGTAGCAAAAATATACAGTGATTTTGTCACACAACATCAAGCTGCACTCGACGCCTATTGTGCTATTGAAATAAATTCTCATGATCCTACTTGTACAAATGAGCCTTGGTCCCCTGATCATGGTTATAATTTTACTTCTCGAGACAGTGCTCGAGGTACAATTGACAGGTTTCGTGGTCCAGCGCTAGTTTACGAGTGTTTCTTTTATTCTGTAACTTACTCTAATGGGTATACTTCTCGTTTAGAGCAATGTGACTTCATTAATTGGTAATATATGTTCGAAAAAATAACTACAGTGCTTTGCGTTGTTGTATCTATAGTGGCTATAACTCTTATCTTCAGAGCGAACGCTCCACCTAGCTCCTACGAGGGCTGGTATGGAGTGTTTTTTCTTTTTCAGATGATGGCAATGTTCTGTACTGCAACGATTTTGTCGTCAATAGTATTTGCCTCTCGAAGCTACATCAGCAAAGGAAAACATCGCTTCCCTGTAATATTGTCAGTGCTACTGGGATTTGTTGCGATACTATTTTTAATCTTTTTAGCACTCATGGCTGTGCGCTAATCAGAGGAAAACTTCGGACTTCCGTCTTTAACTTATTTGATTAAACGCAGCTAGGGGATGAGTGGTGGTTAATGACAACACTGCTCGTTCGCCGGGCTTGATGGCGTTTTCGTGGCTAACTCTCACTTTTAACTGCGCGCCTGTATCGAGTGTTACTGCGTACAATCGACTTTCACCTTCAAAGCGTACCCAATCAACGGTGCCATTTCCCTCGCCATTAACTGCATCTGATGTGGCGGTTAGTGCTAGATCGTCAGGTCTCACCAACAGATCAACGCTATCAGTGGGGTTATCGATAGGTGTGCCTAACACGGTACCTATTTCTGTGGTCACTTTGCCATTGCTTAATGTCCCAGGAATAAAGCTCGCTTCGCCTAAAAAGCGTGCGACGAATCGACTGGCTGGTGCCGCATAGCAAGTTTCAGGGGTATCAATTTGTTCCAAAATGCCTTTATTGAGTACACCAACTCGGTCGCCAATGGAAAGTGCCTCATCTTGATCGTGCGTTACCCAAATAGCCGGCACTCCAGCTGCTTTTAATGCTTCCCGAATCTCCCAACGCAGACTGTCTTTTAGTGCTGCATCAAGGTTAGATAGGGGCTCATCAAGTAACACGAAAGAAGGTTCATGGGCTAACGTTCTTGCTAACGCAACGCGCTGCTTTTGACCTCCAGAAAGCCGCGCGGGTTTAGCGTTGCGAAATGCAGACAATCCAAGTAAGTCGATCCAATGGTCAGCTAGTTTGGTGTCTTTTAAACGAAAGCAAATGTTTTGCTCTACGGTAAGGTGTGGAAACAGTGCAAAGTCTTGAAACACCATTCCTACGTTGCGTTTCTCTGGAGGCACGTGTTTCGCTGCCGATGACGTCCAGTTACCTAACTGAATTTGACCTTCAGAAATGGGGATAAGACCGGCTAGCGCTTGAAGTATGGTGGTTTTTCCACAGCCAGTGGGGCCGACTAGCATTAGGATTTCATCGCTACCCAAAGTTACATCTAACTGATTTACAACGGTGGTACTTCCGTAACGTACGGTCAAGCCGTTCACATTCAACATTAGCGATCTTTATCCTCAGAAACTGAAAAGTTGCTGCGTCCCTCACCGGAAAGCATTAACACTAAGCCTAATCCAGACAAAAGTACCAATAGTAAACCCGGTACTGCTGCACGCCCAAAGTAACCTGCCTCGTAGACGCGCCATAAATAGGTGGCCAGTGTTTCAAAGCCGGTAGGTCCAAGCATGAGCGTGGCGGGTAGCTCTCGCATAGCTTCAAGAAATACCAAAGCTGCGCCAGCAATCATGCCCTTTAAGGTTAGCGGTAAAGTTACTCGCATAAATGCTTCACGAGGACTAGCACCTAACACACGTGCGGCATTCACCAACCCAGAGTCTAGATTCTCAGTGGTGGTTCTTACGGTTCCAACAGCTAATGGAATGAATCGAAGTACATAAACGGCGACCAGTAACCCCAAGGTTTGATACATGAATGGGAGTTGCAAGCCAAGGTAAACGAGTGCTGTTCCCATAACGATGCCAGGCACGCCAAAACCAAAGTAGGTGATACGCTCCATAATGCGTCCAGCTTTACCTGCAACCGCGGCCTGCGCCACAGGTATAGCAAGCACAACAGCCACGATTGCCGCCAGTACTGAGGCATAAGCGGAGTTAATAGCAAACTGAAACTCAAAACCACCAGCACCTTCGCGAACCAGCCACAACAAGAATATTCCCAAGGGCATAACAATCGCGAGAAACACAACAGGCAAGCTGGCGCCTAACATAAGATTGCGCTGCCATGGTGCTGGCCATAGTGAAAGGTGTCTGCCTGGGCGCTCTTTATTTACACCAATACGTGATTCAATAAAGAGGATAAGCACTACAATCAACATTAACTGTAACGACAGCATAGCCGCCTGACTTAACCCAAAGGCATTGTATTCAACAAAAATTACACGTGTAAATGTATCTAACCCCATAATGGCTGGAGTACCAAAATCAGACAAGGCGTAAAGGGCAGCAAGTAATGCCCCTGCTGCAATACTGTTTTTTACCCTAGGCAATACGATTCGCCATAAGCTCTGGGGTAAAGACAATCCGAGGGTTCTCGCTGCGTTCACTAAGCTACCGTCTAAACTCAGTAGTGAAGCTCGGGTTGTCATCATAACAAATGGATAGGTATACAAGGACATTACCAGCGCCGCGCCCCATAAACCATTAACGGCAGGCAAGGTAATACCTAGAAGATTATCAATTTCTCCACCGCGCCCAAAGGCAAAATACAATGCAAATGCACCTAGATAGCTAGGTAATGCCAGTGGTGCAGCAAGTAGCACTAACCAGAAACGTTTGAAAGGCATTTCTACGTAGGCCATTAATATGGCTAAAGGTACACCAATGAGCAATGAGCCAAGTACGGTAAGCCCCATTAGTGCCAATGTGTTGCCCAGCACTTTTAGGTTATGTGCATCAAACAAGGTTGACGTATCTGATGCTAGTGAAACAAGCACGCCAACTGGTAATATAGCAATAAGCGCAATAACAAACGCAAAAGGGTAAGACTTGGGCCAGTTTGTCACAGTACGCCGACTTTTCTCATTAAGTTTAAGGTTGGGCGCAAATCGGCGAGCTTTCTTAGGTCAAGTTCTGGAGGCGCAATTGTGTCGAGAGAGGGCAGAGCCGCTGGTGCACTAACGCCATTCACCAATGGAATTTCGTAAGCTTCTGAAGCAAGGTATGACTGTACTTCGGTAGTTAGTAGATATCTGATGAAGTTTGTGGGGAGGTCACCTTCGCTCAAGGCGACAATGCCTGAAGCATTAACTAAACAACCCGCATCACCCTTGGTAAACGCAAGATCTACATTTGCATCGGGTTTACCCGACTTTAATCGTAACGTGTAGTAATGGTTAGCGAACCCTAGGTCAACTTCTCCTCGTTCAACCCCCATTACAACACCTAATTCGCCAGCGTACTTCTTAGCATTACGGCTCACACCTTTTAACCAATCAGACGTTGCCTTTTCGCCCTCAAGCAAACGCATAGCGGTAACAAATGATTGAAATGACGCATAGGCTGGCGCCCAGCCAATGGCAAGATCGCTGTCGGCTAAGGCCATCACGTCGTCAGGAATTTGGTCTGGCGTAAGACGCTGGGTATTGTAAGGCAAGGTACGTACACGCCCAGTCACTGGTGACCATTGAGGGTATTGAAAACCTGCTTGCAGTTGCGACTGCAAATCAGCAGGTAGTGGCTGCGCCACACCCGCATCAGTGACAAGACCAATAGAACCGGTATCTACTGCCCAGAATAAATCAGCCCGACGCACACCCGCTTTTGCTTCAGCCACAATGGTATTTGCCAGCGCTGCCGACGCTCCACGACGAATTTGAAGGTTTAAATCTGGGTTACGCTTTTTTATTGCTTCGAGTACGTTCTCGTACAGGCCACCTTCACCGCGACCAAGATACAAGGTGAGGTTACCCACCAACTTTGGCAGTTGCTCTACCGATACCGAAGTGGCCGTTGATGCAACGCTATAGAAACTCATTGGAACGCCAGCAAATAAACCCGCTGCTGTAAGCCCTTGAAGAAATGTTCTGCGCTGCATAGTGGCCCTTAACTCTTAGCCTTTAGAAATCGGCGTTTAAAATACATCTCGACGTTGCTGCTCAGCGGCTTCTAGCAGCGCTTTTGCAACATCAATTTTTTCCTGCATAGACTCAACTACGCTTCTTACCGCATCCACGCCTTTATCTTGGCTAATGGCTTGAGGAAGCGTAACGTTAAAGTCTTTTTCAAGATCTTCAACCAAATCTGCGTTTACCGCAATTAGTGCGCCCTCTACACCTTCAAAGCGCTGCAAGTAAGTGTCGTGCACCAGAGTCGTCGCAACTTCAGTAAGTTGTTCGGCGTATTTTGCCACAACACGGTCGAGGCGTAGTTTGATATCTTCTAGCACTTCAGGTGCCGTAGTAGGCTCTTTTTCAGTGGTTTGAACCGCAGCAATCAAGCCTTTCTTTTGATACTGGGACGCAAGTTTAACTGCACCCAAAGCTTGCCACAAGGCCTGATTCAGCTTGTCTTGCTCTTGTCTAACAACAGCGATGTCAGCACCGTCATCAATGGCCATTTTTACGCCGTAAATCCCTTGCCAAATTGTTGCGTAAATGGGTACATATTGAGTTTCGATAGCGGAATGAAAAGCTACCTCTTCCCAAAATTCTATAAGTGCGTCGCTATTTACATCTTTACCCTTAGCTTCGTACTCATTTACTACACTGTCGTACTTACCTACCAACCAATGTACTTCTTCACTGTACTCTTTTAAGTGGTCATGCAAGTTATTTACATGGTCGCCGATTTCACCATTTGCCAACGCTTGGCCAGCTAACAACGAAAGTGCCATCGCTGAAGCAACCAACAATGCGGTAAATTTTTTCATCAATATCTTTTCCTTAAATCCTATCAACTCTCCAAATGATATTAATTATCATTAACCAAGTAAAGATAACCTTTGATTTAAGTGTACGTTACCGAGAGACATTTGGTTTTAGAGATAATTGCGGTGTCTGCCGCGAGAAAATAGAGTCTGACATGCAATATTATCTCGCGGGGTTTATGCAGCCGTATTACAAGCTATCTAACATAGCTTGTGCATCACTCACTTCAAACTGACCTGGGTCTTCCACATTTATTTGTTTAATAACACCGTCGTCAACCAGCATTGAATAACGCAGTGAGCGAACACCACCAAAGTCACCCGTATTCATATCGAGTCCAACCTGACGTGTAAAATAACCGTTGCCGTCTGCAAGCATCATGATTTCATCTGCATTGTTTACCTTGCCCCAAGCATCCATCACGAATGCATCGTTGACTGATAGGCAAATGATCAAATCGATACCCTTCGCTTTAATCTTGTCAGCAAGCGCCACATAGCCCGGTAAATGAGACTGTGAGCACGTGGGCGTGAATGCACCTGGTACCGCAAACATAACCACTCGTTTGCCGTCAAAAATTTCGTCAGTTCTGTAATTTTTAAGCTCACCACCCTCTAAGAGAGTAAATTCTACTTCCGGTAATTGGCTACCAACTTCTATCATGACGCTCTCCTAATTATTGTCACATAAGTATACGTCAAACCTATGCTTTTTACTTTCTATTGCCATGGTTGGTTTGATGTCAGCCAATACATTCGCACTGTTTGGCCGTTTTACAACAACTCTACTACCAGCAAGCGCTAATGCAGGTTTCAGCAGGGCATTAGCGTCTGGATCGTGACCTAACAAGTGCTGAAAAATTCGCATCTCTTTTTTAACCAAAGCTGATTTTTTTCTATGGGGGAACATGGGGTCTAAGTAGACTGCATCCACGCTCTCACCCGTCCAGTATTGCATTACCTCTGCACTATTTCCATGGTGAAGTGACATTCTATTTGCAAGCTCAGGGTATTCCACAGCAAATCTGCGGATACCATCTTCTAACAAGGCTGCTACTACAGGAGAACGCTCTATCATAGTTACAGAGCATCCTACCGACACAAGTACAAATGCGTCTCTACCCAACCCAGGCGTTGCATCTATTACGTGCCATTGTTCTGCACCTTTGAGGCCAATAGCTTTAACAATCGCTTCCTTTCTTCCGCCACCGTGGTTTTTTCGATACATGCTTGCTGGCGACGCAAAATCGACAATGACAGGATTAATTTTTTTATCGTCGCCATCCACCAGACCAAGCACACCATCGACAACCTGCAAATAAAGCTGTTGAGGAACGTCTTGGATCACGGGAAATGACCAACGCTGACTAATGTCGCGAGCAATTTGTGTATCGACTGATACACTATCACTAGTGATTAAAAGCGGGAGAGTGTTAGGCGTTACCATATTGTTCTTTGTGTCCAATCCAGCGGTTAATTATAGCCTGTGCATGGGACGGGTAACTAGTCCACAAGGTATTAGCGATTTCTTGCACCTGAGGAATTAAGTACGCATCTCGCATCAAATCTGCAATTTTCAGTTCTGCCATACCCGTTTGTCGAGTCCCCATAAACTCGCCAGGACCTCTAATTTCTAGGTCTTTCTGTGCGATGTAAAAACCATCATTTGATTCCCTTAGCACCCCTAATCGCTGAGTTGCCGTTTTGGACAAAGGACTTTGATACATCAACACACACTGGCTTTCTACTGCGCCTCGCCCCACTCTGCCACGAAGTTGGTGTAATTGGGCTAACCCTAATCGTTCTGGGTTTTCAATGATCATAATACTGGCGTTCGGTACATCAACTCCCACTTCAATGACCGTGGTAGCCACAAGGAGATCAAGTTCACCAGCCTTAAAATCAGCCATCACCTGGGCTTTTTCCGCAGCTTTTAACCTACCGTGTACCAAGCCCACCTTTAGGTCAGGTAAGGCGGTGCGAAGTGTTATGGCTGCATCTTCAGCCGCTTGGCACTGCAATACTTCCGACTCATCGATAAGCGTACACACCCAATAGGCTTGTCGACCATTTTCTTTGCACGCGGTTCTTACTCTGTCTATCACGTCTGCACGCCGTGTGTCGGGCAATACCACGGTAGTCACAGGGGTTCTCCCTGGTGGTAATTCATCAATAACAGACGTATCTAAGTCAGCATAAGCTGTCATTGCCAAGGTTCGCGGGATAGGCGTCGCCGTCATAATAAGTTGATGAGGGAAGCGACCTTGTTGCTCACCTTTTTCTCGTAATGCTAAGCGCTGATGCACACCAAAACGGTGTTGCTCATCAACAATCACAAGCGCAAGACTTTGATAGGTGACTTGCTCTTGAAAAATTGCATGGGTGCCCACCAACATTTGTATGTCGCCACTTTCTAGTCGGTTAAGTACTTCGTCTCGCGCTTTTCCTTTTAGCTTCCCCGCTAACCAACCCACTTCAATGCCCAGTGGCTGCAACCATTCTCTGAAGTTGTTAGCGTGTTGTTCTGCTAACAACTCAGTGGGAGCCATTAACGCTACTTGATAGCCAGCACCTATAGCCGACAAAGCTGCCAAGGCCGCCACTAACGTTTTTCCAGAACCCACATCACCTTGGACCAAACGCATCATGGGACGGGGCTTGATCATGTCTTGTTGAATATCGGACACAACGCGCTGTTGTGCGCCAGTGGGAGAAAAGGGCAATTGTGCAAGCATTTTACCGATTAACGTTTGGTCAACGGAAATAGCGATACCCGGTTGAGCATCCGACTGTTTACGTACTTTGAGCACACTCAAGTGATGTGAAAGAAGTTCTTCCAGTATCAAACGGTATTGCGCCGGATGCTGACCTTCTTCCATGTCACCTAGATTTGTATCTGCGGGCGGGCGATGTACCAGTGTTAGTGCTTCAATTAGGCTGATTTGCTCGTCGTACAGGCCTTCGGGGAGCAGATCGGCCAGCCCCCCGTCAACTAGCATAGTAAGAGCTTGTTCAGTGAGATTGCGCAAGGTAAGTTGCTTAACACCATCGGTAGTCGGGTAGACGGGAGTCAAGGCGAGCTCTTCTAATTCAGCGTCTTTATCAACCAAGCTAAATTCAGGATGCATCATTTCCAACCCAAATTTACCCGCGCGAATTTCACCAAAGCATCGCACTGTATTGCCCGGTGTCATCATAGAACGCTGAACAGCGCCAAAATGAAAAAAGCGCAGTGTTATTGTGCCGCTACCATCACTCACCTTCACTACAAACATACGCTTTTTACCGTATTGAATGTCGGCGCTTTTCACTTCACCTTGAATACTTACATGGGTAAAAGGGCGGCACTCAGCCACGGCATATATGCGTGTGCGGTCCTCATACCGGTGGGGCAAATGAAACAAGACATCCTGAACAGTAAACAAACCCAACTTGTTGAGTTTTTCAGCCACTTTCGAACCCACCCCTTTTAGTGCGGTAATTGGAGTAGCGGCGAGTGATTGCATAATACGGGCGACCTTAAATCAAACATATGATTTCACTAGCAAAGCAGTGTAATAGATTGCGCCTGTATTAGCGAGACTGATTATGGACAGGTATACAGTGTTTTACATAAAGCTTACTCAACCACCCCCGTTTGTATGCCATTAATGGTTGTGCAAGAACACGACATCCCTTTCATCTCTTGTTGTGCGAGCGGGCATGAACTTACTGGGGAACAATCAGGGCAAGTATTGAGTCTACAAATAGAGCCCAGCTGTAATTCGGGTCGCATGTCATCATTTTGATCCATTGCCGTTGGGCTGTAACAGCCTGCAATTAACATAAGCAAAGTGATAAGAATCCCGTATTTCATATTTGGTCCTTTATTCAGCATGTGGTGGGTAACTAGGGCTAAGTTGCCCCAACAGTCCAGTATGACCATTGTTTAAACAATAAATTCACTACGTCCAACTTGCACCGCTTTAAACCAACGCGTTATTTATTGGCGCAGATTTATCTTAGAAGTCTTAAGTGAAAAATCATAACTCACTGTAATCAATGAAAAATACTAGTTGGTATAGAACTTGAGGCACATGTAATTCACTCCCAATGAATGGAAGGAATAGTCATGACACCAGAAAAAATCGCCTTAGTACAAAGCTCGTTTAAGAGTGTTGTTCCCATTGCAGACACCGCCGCTAAGTTGTTTTACGGTCGACTTTTCGAAGTTGCACCAGAGGTTAAGCCTATGTTTGATGCGTCTAATATGGAAGAGCAAGGTAAAAAACTGATGAAAACCTTGGCGGTTGCCGTTATCGGCTTATCTGACCTTCCAGCAATTGTTCCAATTGTGCAGCAACTCGGTGTAAAACACTTGGATTACGGCGTTGAGCCGGCTCATTTTAGTCCCGTGGGAGAGTCACTACTTTGGACACTGGAAAAAGGGTTGGGAGAGGCGTGGAACGAGGAATTACTCGACGCATGGACAGAAGCATATACGTTGCTTTCAAACACCATGATCGACGCAATGGAAAAAGCTAAGGCAGAGGCGTTAGCGTAAGATGTGAGAGATGCAAGCATTCAAACCCTTCTTGCATCTCTATTAACGCAGTATTACTCGCTAGCTTCGTCTTCTTTTAATGCAGACAGTGCGTCTTTAGACATCTGCATTTGCTGCCACCATGATTCATCAGCAGCGATATGACCATTTTCATCAATAGGTGGATAGGGAACGCCTTTGCGTTTGCACATATTCACTAATCGAGGATAGCCACCTTCAAACAAGAGTGTTTGACACTCTTCTTCGGCAAGGTGCTGCTCGTCGTACATACCTGCCAGCTCACGCTGACGTTGTGCTTCGTAAAGCACGAGCGCTGCCGCTACAGATACGTTTAGCGATTGCACCATACCTACCATGGGAATAACTATGTCTTGATCGGCCATGGCGATGGCTTCGTCAGTAACACCGTATTTCTCCTGACCAAAAAGCACAGCAGTTGGCTTGGTGTAGTCTATCTCTCGGAAATCTACAGCTTTCTCGGAAAGGTGGGTTACAAGTACTTGCATACCCTGCCCTTTCAATTCACCAATAGCTTCACCAATGGTATCGTGGTTTGTTTGACGTACCCATTGCTGGCTACCCATCGCTGTGCCACCGCGAAGTTTGTACTTGTCTTCCCACACGGTATGCACTCTGTGAATACCAATGGCATCACAGGTACGTACCACCGCAGAAACGTTATGAGGTTTATGTACGTTCTCTAGACACACCGTTAGATCAGTCTGTCGTTTAGCCAGCATATCTCGGATACGCTGGTACCGCTCTGGTGACATAACTTACTCCGGTAACTCCATAACGCCATCTATTTCAATCTGTGCACCTTTTGGAAGTGCTGCTACCTGAACCGCAGCGCGTGCTGGGTAAGGCTGACTGAAATACTGGCTCATGATTTCATTTACCGTCGCAAAATGAGAAAGATCAGTAAGGAAGATGTTTACCTTTACTAGGTGGTCAGTAGAACCACCCGCTGCTTCACACACAGCTTTGATGTTTTCAAACACCTGAACTGCTTGCTCTGCAAACACATCAGACACCATTTCCATGGTTTCAGGTACTAGTGGAATTTGACCAGAAAGATAAACAGTGGTGCCAGCTTTGGCAGCTTGGCTGTATGTACCAATAGCGGCAGGTGCCTTATCAGTATGAATAATAGACTTAGACATAATGCATCCTAAAAATAAAATAGCGCGATAATGATCGCGCTAATGTCGAGACTGGCTATGACGAGACACTTTCTGAACTTCTTGCATGGTGCGAATTTTCTTCATAACCCGTGCAAGATGAACGCGATTGTGGGTAGTCAATTCAATATCAATAAAGTAAATATTACTCTCTTTTTCCTCAGTCTGTAGCCCAATAATATTTGAGTCACAGCCAGAGATCATATTGGTGAGCGTAGCAAGAGTACCTTGGTGATTAAACAACTCGATACGCAGCGATGCCTTAAACTCACCTTGAGGCTCACTGTCCCACCGCATGGGTAGTACGCGCTGAGGCTCTTCTTTGGTCAGTTTGCGAATATTGTTACAACCAGTTTGGTGAATGGTCATTCCCCGGCCTGGGCTAAGTACCGCGACAATTTCATCATCAGGAATAGGGTGACAACAACGGGCGAAATTAACCAACAGACCTTCAGTTCCGCGAATAGCTACGTTACCTTTGCGATCCTCTACGTCTGATGATTCGCCAATCAAACGTCGCGCAACAATGGCGCTGAGTTCGTTACCTACCCCGATATCGATTAACAAGGCATCAAAATTATCGTGCTTGGTTTCCGCAACAACGCGGTCGATGTCTTCTTGGGCGATGTCATCTAACTTCACACTTCCCAACGCATGACGAAGTAAGCGATTACCCATATTTACCGCTTCTTGAGAGTGTTGTTTGCGCAGGTATTGGCGAATATGCGTTCTGGCACGTGCGCTTACTACAAAATTGAGCCAATTCGCGTTTGGCTTCGCCTTGGGTGAGGTAATAATTTCTACCGACTGGCCATTTTCCAGAGGTTTACTCAAGCTGTAGTTTCTGCGCTCTACACGAACACCCACACAGGTATCACCCACATCTGAATGCACTGCATAGGCAAAGTCCACTGCCGTTGCGCCCATAGGAAGCTCGATAATACGACCATCGGGCGTGAATACGTAAATCTCGTCTGGGAAAAGGTCAGTTTTTACTGACTCAATAAATTCAAATGACGAGCTGGCAGATTGCTGTAATTCAAGCAGCGATTGCATCCACTTACGGGCGCGAAGCTGTGCAGTGGTTCCGTTATCGCCGGGCTCTTTATAAAGCCAGTGCGCCGCAACCCCTTTGTCAGCCATGTGATCCATTTCGGTAGTACGAATTTGAATTTCAACAGGAATACCGTGAGGCCCAATCAAAGACGTATGTAAAGACTGATAACCATTAGTGCGAGGAATCGCAATGTAGTCTTTGAATCTATTTTCGATGGGTTTGTATAAACCGTGCATAGCGCCAAGAGCGCGATAGCAACTATCAACAACATCAACCACAATTCTAAAGGCGTATATGTCCATTACCTCGTTGAACATAAGCTCTTTGTTCTTCATTTTGCGGTAAATGGAATACAAATGCTTTTCTCGGCCAACAACATCAGCCTTGATGTTATTGGACTGGAGCCGAGTTTCTAGCTCTTCGCGAATATTCTCGATAATTTCTCGACGATTACCCCGTGCCTGACGTACGGCTGATTTCAGCGCACGATGACGCATGGGGTACATGGCTTGAAAACCTAGGTCTTCAAGTTCATTTTTAATATCGTGAATACCTAGTCTGTGGGCAATAGGTGCGTAAATTTCGAGAGTTTCAAGGGCTATTCTTCGGCGCTTATCCGGGCGAAGGGCACCCAAAGTACGCATATTGTGCGTTCTGTCGGCCAGTTTAATGAGGATGACGCGAATGTCCTGCACCATGGCCATCATCATTTTACGGAAGTTTTCAGCTTGCGCTTCTTGCTTGCTGCTGAAGGCAATTTTATCGAGCTTACTAACGCCCTCTACCAACTCAGCTACGGTATCACCAAACGCTTCTGCTAAATCTTCTTTGCTGTAATGGGTGTCTTCTATTACATCGTGAAGCAATGCAGCCATGATAGTTTCATGGTCTAGGTGCATATCGGCAAGAATACCCGCCACTGCAACCGGATGCGTAATGTAAGGATCACCGCTTGAGCGCATCTGACCATCATGGGCTTCTTGCGCCAACACGAATGCCTCTTGCACCAACTGAACTAACTCAGCAGACAAGTATTCAGTGACTTTTTGTTTTAAACCTTCAAACAAATACACAGTGCGATGAAATTCCTATTATTTAACCACTATTAAGAATACGTAGATTTATGCGTGAAGCCAAGCAAACAAAGAAAAGCGCCAGTGCTTTTTAACGGCACTGGCGCTCTACATGACGTTACTGCCCCTCAAATGAGGGAAAGTTTTACTGATCAGATAAAATATTAGCGACAGATGCAAACTCAGCGTGCTCTTGCTGCTGTTGTTCGCGGATCTCGTCCTGCTCCAACGTGCTAGCCGTTACTAAACCTTCTTCGATTTCGCGAAGTGCAGTAACTGTTGGCTTGTCGTTTTGCACGTCAACCATAGGATCTTTGCCTTCAGTAGCGATTTGACGCGCACGACGTGCAGCTACCAATACTAGGTCAAAGCGGTTACCAATTTTATCTACAGCGTCTTCTACGGTTACGCGAGCCATGTATTTCTCCGAAACAAGGTTGTGCAATTAAATTCAAAAGGCCGCGTAGTATACACTGTTGTATACTGCGATCCTAGCGGTTTGTGTGATTTTACACCAACAAGATCAAGGCTTTTTAGTCAACTCAGCAATTAACGAGCTATGACGCATACTCTGCTTTATGGTTCGTACCCGTTGTGCGGTTACGATACCATGTAACTCACTAAGCGCTGTATCAAAATCATCATTAATAATCAGATGATCAAACTCGTTGTAATGGCTCATTTCATCTACAGCTTTACTCATCCTTCCTGCGATAACTTCCTGAGAATCTTGACCGCGATTGTTTAAACGCTCATTCAATACGTTAAGCGACGGAGGAAGAATAAAAATACCACAGGTATCCGGTAATGCAGCCTTCACTTGGCGCGCGCCTTGCCAATCAATATCCAGAAATACATCAATGCCTTTGTGTAGGGTTTCTTCTATAGTAATTCTTGATGTGCCGTAATAATTACCGAAAACTTCAGCCCACTCAAAAAATGCACCTAGCTCTATTAAAGCCTCAAATTCCGCTTTGTCGACGAAATGATAATGCTGACCATTGACTTCACCAGGGCGAGGTGCACGTGTCGTATGAGAAACAGACACTTGCATTGGATTAGCGGCATTTTTGCCATACTTTTCCATTAACGCCTTAATAAGACTAGATTTTCCTGCGCCAGACGGTGCAGCAAGTATAAAGAGGTTACCTAATAACGAAGCCATGTATGCGAATATTTTTAAGATAAAGGGTGAATTCAAGCGCTAATAGTAGCATATTGAACCCATATGCCCTATGGCACGTTTAATGTTAAATGCGTATGGTTTTCATTAAGTTAAATCATCGTCGCTAAACTGTCAGCCAAAATAATAAAAAAGCGAATTAATCGCGACAAATGGCTACGAAAAAAAAGAGATAAAAAAGGAACTCGCAAAGCATGACACCGACTCAATTGCCTTACGTCGATATCACTCCAGTACAACCAGCCGATGCATGTGTGATCTGGCTCCATGGCTTAGGTGACTCAGGTCACGGATTTGCCCCCATAGTGCCCGAGTTAAAGTTGCCAGAATCTATGTCGGTAAGATTTGTGTTTCCTCACGCTCCAGAGCGCCCTGTCACCGTAAACGGTGGCATGCGTATGCGCGCATGGTACGACATTAAAACGCTAGATTTTGAAAGCCGAGCGGATTTAGATGGCGTGCTTACGTCGGCAGCCATGGTAGAAAAGTTGATTGACGCTGAAATCGCCAACGGCATTGCACCAGAGCGTATTGTGCTGGCTGGATTTTCGCAAGGTGGTGTTATTGCGTTGCACTTATTACCACGCATTGCAAAGAAAATTGCAGGTGTTATCGCGCTATCGACATACATGTGTGAGCCTAGTCGATTACCCAAGGAAGCCACTGATATCAATAAGTCTACGCCAGTAATGATGGCACACGGTGACCAAGACGAAGTGGTTCCCGTATTCATGGGTAACGCCGCCTATCAAGCCCTTAAAGACAATGGCTTTAACGTTACATGGCAAACGTACACCATGCAGCACAACGTATGTATGCAAGAACTCAACGACATTTCAGTATGGCTTCAAAAGGTCTTGGCTTGATATTGCTGGTTTCCTAATCCAAGTGGAACTCATCATTGGCATGTGCTTATTCGTCTTTAGTAAAAAGAACTTAGTTAGTAAGTTCAAAAATGTTCTCAAAACAAGATTATTGAAGATCTTCAACGGAGAAGTGGCTTAGACAAACTCTTTAAAAGGAGTACTAGTTGTTCAATATTAATACTACTAAGCCCAAGGAGAACACAAACAAAGCGACTATTATCGTTCTAACTAAAAGGAGCATCTTACCTTTTAAATGTTTTATGAGCCAAGCTATGGGCCTTCTGACTAAGCCGTGGGGTTGCCATACTATCCAGCCAGCAACCATTGTCACGATCATGATAAATAAAACCAGTAGCGTGTTAAATATAGAAACTGGTGAATTCAGATAATCCGCCACGCTTTGATAAAGCGTCCCATCTAAAAGTTTAATAGAGTCTTCTTCTTGAAATAGCTTAAACGAGGCATGAAAAATTGGGTATCCGGAATTTCTGGTTGATAAAATGCCAAAGATGTAAAGAAGAAAATCTTTCTCAGCGGATTATCTGATTGATCCTCTTCAGCCTACTCTACTGCCAATTTTCTGTTTCCACCTTCGC
>JALUXV010000008.1 GCA_027013165.1 Alteromonadaceae bacterium | reverse complement strand
AGCCAAGGGCCTTGATTCACTGAAATGGATGGATTCAAAGCAGGTTGCCAGTATTATTCGCAACGAGCACCCGCAAATCCAAACCATTGTTATGTCATATCTTGAACCGGAACAAAGTGCCGAGATTTTGGCACAGTTCCCAGAGAAGGTGCGCCTAGACTTACTTATGCGTATTGCAAACCTTGAAGAAGTTCAGCCTGCTGCATTGCAAGAGCTGAACGAAATCATGGAGAAACAGTTCGCGGGTCAAGCCGGTACACAAGCAGCGAAAATGGGCGGCTTGAAGTCTGCGGCAGACATTATGAACTACCTAGATACTGCCATTGAAGGTCAGCTAATGGATGCTATCCGTGAGCAAGACGAAGAAATGAGCCAGCAAATACAAGATCTGATGTTCGTCTTCGACAACTTAGTCGATGTAGACGACAAGGGTATTCAAGCCATTCTTCGTGAAGTTCAGCAAGATGCACTTCTGAAATCTATTAAAGGTGCAGATGAAGAACTGAAGAATAAGATCATGAAGAACATGTCTAAGCGTGCCGCCGAAATGCTTAACGACGATCTAGAAGCCTTGGGACCAGTGCGTATTTCTGAGGTGGAAACCGCGCAGAAAGAAATCCTGTCAGTGGCTCGTCGCTTGTCAGATTCTGGCGAAATTATGCTTGGTGGTGGCGGTGGAGAGGAATTCCTCTAACCCTTAAAATAGGTATAGGCTGAGTTGAGGTAGCCAATATGTCTTCAAGTTCAGGGTTTAATGACCAAGAGTTACAAGATGCCGAATCTTGGGAAATTCCCATGGTGGAAGATCCCAAGCAATCGGTAGACGATGCAAAAACCAATGCGTTTAAAATGCGTTCGGAGTGGAAATACGAGCCACCCGAAGAAGAAATCGAAATACTTCCTCCTACCGCAGAAGAAATCGAAGCCATCCGACAAGCGGCTAGAGATGAAGGTTTTGAAGAAGGTAAGCAACAAGGATTCGACGAAGGCAAAGCTGAAGGTATTGAACTTGGTTTGACCGAAGGTCGAGAGCAAGGACATGCAGAAGGCTTGCAACAAGGGCTAGACGAAGGTAAAGCTTTGGTTGATGCCCAAGCTACCTTGTGGCAGCAGCTAGCGGATAAGCTACATCAGCCCCTTTCTCAAGCAAATAGTGTTACTCAAGACCAGTTGGTAAAGCTTGCGGTAAGTTTGGCCCGTGGAGTTATTCGTACCGAAATTACCACAAACGAACAGGTTATCTATCAAGCGCTCTCAGAAGGGCTTAAAGCGCTACCAATTAATCAAGCTCAATATCAAATACACATGAACCCCGAAGATGTAGCCTTGGTTAAAGCACATTTTGGCGACGCTACGTTGAAAGAAAAACAGTGGCAGTTGGTGGAAGCGCCTTCCATGGAACGGGGAGGCTGCGATATTACCACCGAGCATAATGCGGTTGATGTGTCTATTGAACGTCGAACCAAAGACGTTATCGACCGATTCTTATTAAACCAAGGGCTAGCGGATGACTAGCCCCTGGCATGATCACCTAGCAAGTTTACCTGACCAAGTCACGGCAGGCCCAATTGTGGCAGCTGGTAAACTTGTCAGAGGCATAGGTTTAACATTGGAAGCCATAGGTTGCCAATTGCCAGTAGGCAGTCAATGCGTGGTACAAACCATTGAGGGTGAAATCGAAGCGGAAGTCGTAGGTTTTGGCGGTGATATTACTTACCTTATGCCAACTGAGGCAGTGCGTGGCATAGTGCCCGGAAGTCGGGTTGTGCCATTAAACCGACATAGCGGTTTATCTGTGGGGATGGGCTTACTAGGCCGAGTGGTTGATGGTAATGGTCAACCTCTTGACGGGTTGGGTGAAATTGCAACCGATGCACGAGTACCTACCTCGCGACCTCCTATTAACCCCTTGGCACGCCGTCAAATTTCTCAACCCATGGATGTTGGTGTACGAGCTATCAATGCGCTGAACACGGTAGGTGTTGGTCAACGTATGGGGCTTTTTGCCGGTAGTGGTGTTGGTAAAAGTGTGCTGCTTGGCATGATGACCCGTGGCGCACAAGCTGATGTGGTGGTTGTGGGGCTGGTGGGTGAACGTGGTCGAGAAGTGAAAGAATTTATCCACGACATTCTTACCGAAGAAGAACGCAAACGCGCAGTGGTTGTAGCCGCACCCGCCGACACTTCGCCACTTATGCGACTCAAAGGCTGCGAGACAGCAGTAACCATAGCCGAGTATTTTCGCGACCAAGGCATGAATGTACTCTTGCTCATTGATTCTTTAACACGTTATGCCATGGCACAACGTGAAATAGCGCTAGCAGTTGGAGAGCCGCCTGCTACTAAAGGTTATCCGCCTTCGGTGTTTGCTCGATTACCAGCACTAGTTGAGCGGGCGGGTAACGGCAGTGATAAACAAGGATCTATTACGGCATTTTATACTGTGCTCACTGAAGGTGATGATTTGCAAGATCCCATTGCTGATGCGGCACGTGCGATTCTCGACGGTCACGTCGTGTTGTCGCGGTCGTTGGCCGACAGCGGACACTACCCTGCCATAGATATTGAAGCGTCGATAAGTCGAGTGATGCCTATGGTAGTAAGTGATGACCATATGAATAGTGCCCGTCGAATTCGCCAAGTGTATTCACAATACAAACAGAACCAAGATCTTATCTCTATTGGTGCTTACGCCAAAGGATCTGACCCCAGAATTGATTTAGCCATAAGGGCCGAACCAGCTATTAACGCATTGTTGCAGCAAGGTATGAAGCAAGTTATTCCCTATGACGAGTCACTTGAAGGTATGGTAGCTCTTGCCAAAGGATTAGGTAACGGCTGATGACACAACAACTTCAACGCTTACTCGAATTCGAGAAAGAAAAAGAGCAAAACACCTTGTTGGTTTTTCAGCAGGCCCAGCAACATGTGAATCAACAACGGCAAAAGTTGCAAAGCCTAGAACAATACCGTGTAGAGTATCTCAAAGGTATTGGTCAAAGTGGTAAAGATGGGGTAAAAGCCTTGCATTATCAGCAGCACCTTTCTTTTGTAGGTAAGCTAGATAAAGCCTGCGAGCAACAAATGCAAGTTATTGCACAAGCAAACCTAGCCGCTGATCAGCGAAAGTCGTTGTGGCTGCAACAGCAGCAACGAGTGAAAGCGGTAGAAATGTTGCTTGATAAAAAAGCGCAAGCCGCCCAGTTGAAAGCAAACAAGCAAGAACAAGCTTTGTTCGATGAGTTCGCCACTCAAAAGTTCTTCCGTTCACAAAAAGGTTTGTTTAACTAACACGTGTTGGAACACCTCTTGCAAAAGTCTTAGCGGAAAACACGTATTAATGCCGTTGCCGCGTGAATTGTTACCCGAAAGCAGAGAGTTAGTTAATTTTAATTGCCTGATTATTAATAACTTAAATGCTTTTAGGCTTCCTCTCAGAGGTTGTGCGCAATAACAGCATATGACGCAGGATATTTAGAATTATGCAACAACTTGCCGCCAAAAATACCGACATTGCCGCGCTGCCGATTTCTGTATCTGATGCAGCTTCAGGGTCATTTACGCAGACTATTGAAAATGGCCAGCAGCAATCTTTACCGAACGGCCAATCTACGGATGGTGGCGAGTTCAAAGCAATTTATGCCCAAGTTTCAAACGAAAACGCCAAGCAAAAAAATGCGGCGGATAATGCAAAAGCACCCTCCACACAGGTTCAAAGGGAGGAATCAGAACCTGCGGATTCGCAAAAGGGGGATCGCCAAGCTATTCAAGGGTTAACTGCGGGCTCAAATAACGCTCATTCAAATCAGCCGGCGTCAAATCCAGCGCCCAAAAACAGTACCGACCCCACGTCCGAGACTCCGCCATCTTCGGTAGATGCACAGAGTGTGGAAGTTATTGTGGCACCTATCGTTAGTGAGCAAGAAGTGCCCAGCATTATTGAAACTGATGGCGAGATAACTCAAGGTGCGGCTAAAGAAGTTATTGAGTTAAAGCCTTTTCGCGGTGGACGCATCGATTTACCACCCGAGTATTCGATTCAACCTGTGATTCCATCACCTTTGTCAGAAGACAACGAGTTAGCGAGTACAGAGACTGATGAAAGCCAAAGTATTATTTCGCTAGTTGAATTAATGATGCAGTTAGACGACAGCCAAACCACATTGGTGAACCATCAGAACCTAGCTGCAAATAACGGTGGGCAGGAAGCCACCGGTGAAGATGTTGAATTAGTAGAGCACATTTTGCCCATTGTTCCTGAGCTGGTGACCGATGAGGGAGAGGTTATTCAAGACGATGAATCTATTGCAAATCTTGATGATGCACTCATTGCCAATCCAGTAGACTCAAAACCCGCTGTTGAGCTAACTGGGGTTGATGGCAAGCCATTACCAGAGCGCATGACAATACAACCTATAGAAGCGCCTAACCATGATTTAGATGTGGTGCCCGAGCCAGTAAATGTGGAAACACCTGAGAACCCGTCATCACTAAGCGTGGCAGAGCAGGCACAAGCGCTCATTAGTATGATTCAGAGCGCAAAGCAAGAGAATGCGCAGCAAGCAAAAGCACAGGGCAATGCTAACTCTGAAATAACAGAGATACTTACTTCTCTTGAAAGCAAAATTTCACAGGCGTTAACTGAAACTTCCGCGTCAGGTGATATTTCAATAGACGAGGCGTTAGCCCAATTAGATGAACAGCTAACCTCTGACGAGTCTATGTTTTTAAGCTTGATAAAAGACAGTGGAAAAATAATATCGCCAGTGGCTTCAAGTGACCCAGCGCTTACCCAAAAAGTAACAGGTTCAATGCCGTTATCGGTAAATAGTGATGTA
>JALUXV010000007.1 GCA_027013165.1 Alteromonadaceae bacterium | reverse complement strand
CACTGAAAGGGGCCGCAAAAGGCAGTAAAGTGCCCACAAACTGCTATAACAAGGTAGAAGACATCGTTCAGCAGTTGAAAGTGATCGCTCAACCCAATGATCACATACTAGTCATGAGCAACGGTGGGTTCGAGGGTATCCATCAACGTATTTTAGATGCACTTGCCGAGGACAAAGGCTAAATGAAGCATGACAAACAAGTAACACTGGCCATCACAGGGGCGTCTGGCGCACCGTATGCACTATCGTTAATGCAGTCATTGGTCAACGCGGGGTATCAAGTTTATGTATTGATATCGTCAGCGGCAAAAGTCGTCTTTGCTACCGAGGAAAATATTAAGATACCTTCCAGACCCTCAGATGCTGCTGAGTTTTTTACTAAACACTGTAATGCCGAACCTGACCAGATTAAGGTGTTTGGCAAAGATGAATGGTTCTCTCCGGTAGCCTCGGGTTCAGCCGCTCCTTCAAAAATGATAGTATGCCCCTGCTCTACGGGTACGCTCTCTGCAATCGCAGTGGGAGCAAGCGATAATCTGATTGAGCGCGCCGCAGATGTAGTCATTAAGGAGCGGGGCCAACTTATTCTCGTGACACGAGAAATGCCTTTGTCATCAATTCATTTAGAGAACATGCTTAAGCTGTCACAAATTGGTGCGACGATAATGCCTGCATCCCCCGGTTTTTATCACAACCCAGAGTGTATTCAAGATCTTGTAGACTTTGTTGTCGCACGCATACTTGATCATTTGGGCATTGAACAAGAACACGTAGCCCGTTGGGGATACCAAACATCAAAACACAAAGAGAATCAATAATGCTTCGGATTCGACAGAATACCATTAAACTTATATTTGGTGCTGCATTAAGCACTCTTGTCGCCTCGCCGGTTTGGGCATGGGGACAAACAGGCCACCGTGTGACAGGTGCAATAGCTCAGCAATATTTAAGCCCATTAAGTCACGCAGCATTAATGGAGTTACTACCCAGCCGTTCTTTGGCTAAAGCATCTACACACGCTGATGAAATGCGATCAGATCCATCAGAGTTTTGGCGAAAAACCGCGTCACCTTGGCACTATGTCTCGGTACCAGAAGGGAAGCATTACCACGAAGTTGGTGCACCAGAAGAAGGCGATGCCATCACTGCGTTAGCAGCGTTTACAGAAACACTAAAGAGCAACTCGGCAAGTTTTGAAGAAAAACAGCTCGCATTGCGCTTTATTGTTCACATCATTGGCGATTTGCATCAGCCGCTACATGCTGGAAACGGCACCGACCGCTGAGGAAACGACGTGAAGGTACGCTTTTTCTGGCAAGACTCAAACCTGCATCGTGTATGGGATTCACAAATGCTCGACAACCGTCAGTTGTCGTACACTGAGTGGACAGACTGGTTAACTCAATCGATAACTGCGGAAGACATTCGCGCTTGGGATAGTACAGACCCGTTAGTTTGGATCGCTGAAAGTACTGAAATACGCGACACCATATATCCGGAAGATGCTAACACTATGTCTTACGACTATTTGTACGATCACCTGCCTACCGCGGAAAAACGCCTTAAGATGGCGGGCATTCGCATCGCATTGTACTTGAATACAGTATTTGAAGAAGCTAACCAGTAACAAGATTAACGGGGGCTTGCACAGCCCCCGAATTAGTCCAATTCCTATCAGTCAATATCCAATGGCTCTGGAGAAAGAATAACGCCAGTACTGTCTGCATAAAGGTGGTCTTCAGGTAAAAATGTTACGCCACCAAAGTTTACCGGTACGTCTACGTCACCAATACTCTCATTTTCTGCGTTCACGGGAATTGTGGAAACAGCTAGTAGCCCAATGTCCATATCGACCAGGGTATCTACTTCTCTGACACTTCCGTAGCACACAATACCTTCCCAATCGTTGTCTATGGCTAGCTGCAAAGAGGCGCTGTCGATGAGTGCCCTGCGAGTAGAACCACCACCATCAATCAACAATACTTTGCCTTCTCCGGGTTGGGCTAAAACACGGTCAATCAATCCACGATCTTCATAACATTTAATCGTAGTAATCTCACCGCCAAATGAGTAACGCCCGCCGTAGCTCACAAAAATTGGGTCAACCACGTCGACGCTATCTGCAAACAAGTCGCATAACTCAGAAGTGTTGTAATCCATTGTATTGCCTTACCTTTGCCTAACTGAACTTAAAAACTGCAACAATCATAGTGTTTAATAGACCAGCGCTAAACACTAAGTATGTGAACTAGCATAGCACTTATTCAACAGTTTAAAACTGTTAGTTCACTTGTATATTAAATCTACGTAACTTACTGAAATATAAAGTGCAAAAAACATCGCCTGGAGATCGATGCTCAATGGCTGTCATAAAGGTTTCTTTTTTTTGTAACAGCAGGGTCACAGTCGCCTCTTAGCCTATTTATTAATCAAGGTTAATGGGCGTAAATCACGTGCTATTAAAATCATTTACGAAATATGACACAGAGCTTTTTTACTTTCTGTATCGCCTTACAGTAAAACGAGACTGTAGGAGCATCATCTGGTTGTCAAAAACTGGCGACGGGTATCTGTATTTCGTAATTGGCATGTTCTTGTGGGCATTTGAACCGCAACACGGTGAGCTCTTTTTGTACACTGCACTCATGGCGTATGCACTGGAACTGCCCGTTTATGTTGTGCTTAAAAAGATGTTTAAACGCCCACGACCTTGCGACTTCTTAGTTAACTTAACTGCACACGTCACGCCTTCTGATAAGTTTTCATTGCCTTCGGGTCATACCGCCGCAGCATGGTTAATGGCGAGTATTGTCGCCCATTATTATCCGCCTTTTGCACTACTAGCTTATAGCTGGGCAGCCCTTATTGGCCTGTCTCGTGTATTGCTTGGGGTTCACTATCCTTCTGACGTGCTCGCCGGTACTGCACTTGGTGTCACGATAGCTTCTTTGAGTATTTCCATTCTGGGGTAACATGAAATTATTGTATGGCGTGCAAGGGACCGGCAACGGCCATATTGCTCGCGCAAGAATTATGGCTGCGGCGCTGGCCCAGCGAGATGATATTGACGTGGATTTCGTTTTTACTGGCAGAGATCCTGAAAAATACTTCGACATGGATGTATTTGGTGACTACCGAACGTTTTCTGGCTTGAGTTTCATAACCAAGCACGGCCGAGTAGACCAATGGCAAACCGTGAAGCAGGCCAATGTTACCGCGCTATTTCGCGATATTCGCCAATTTGACACGTCTAAATACGATTTGATGGTTAACGATTTTGAGCCAGTTACGGCATGGGCGGCTAGACGACAAAAACTCCCGTCTATTTCAATTAGTCATCAGGCATCTTTTTCTTATGACGTACCCAAGTCAGGCGACACAATTCTAGATAAGCTACTGATGCGTACCTTTGCCCCTACCGATGTACAACTTGGTGTGCATTGGTACCACTTTGGGCATCCTATTGTGCCGCCATTCGTGGCAGATAAGCCTGCGAGTGTAGCGAGTAAACAACACGTCTTGGTGTATTTACCTTTCGAAGACGTTAACGACGTTCAACAAATGTTGGAACCTCTCAGCGACCAACAATTTCAGTGCTTTCACCCTGATATCAAAGAATTTCAAGATTGTGGCCATATACAATGGCACCCCACATCGAAAATACATTTCCAAAAAGCATTGCAACACTGTAGCGGCGTTATTGCCAACGGCGGCTTTGAGTTGTCCAGTGAAGCGCTACATTTAGGTAAAAAACTTTTAATAAAGCCACTGCACGGGCAATTCGAACAATTGTCGAATGTTCTCACGCTAAATCAACTCGACCTTTGTCAAACCCTATTCCAGCTCGACACGGATATAGTTGAAGAATGGCTCGAATCTCCAGACATAGAGCGCATTGAATTTCCTGACGATCCAACACCTTTGATAGATTGGCTCAAAAAAGGGGATTTGCACGACACAAAAACCCTCTGCGAAACCCTTTGGAAACACGTTAAATACGGTGATAAAACACGCGCGCGATTATTGTCTCTTGCAATTTAATCCCGCAATGCGATGATAACGGCATTCTATGAAGTTATCGCTGGAATTGCTGTGCTAAAAAAATGTGTTGCTTGCCTCTTTTTCACTCTATTTTTAGGTGGATGTGGATACAAAGGGGCATTGTACATTCCACCTGAAAGTGAGCTTTCTGAACCAGACGTTCAAGCCACCAAGCAAGAAGATGCACAGCAATCGCCTGCCCCCATGCCTAGGGATTCGTAAACGTGGATTTTTTTGATTACAAAAACGGACAGCTATTTGCCGAAGATGTTGCAGTTAGAGACATTGCGGCAACTCATGGCACGCCGCTATATATTTATTCTCGCGCCACTTTAGAGCGCCATTGGCACGCTTTTAATGACGCCATTGGTGATCACCCACATCTTATTTGTTACGCGGTCAAAGCAAACTCAAATTTAGGTGTACTTAGTGCATTGGCAAAATTAGGTTCTGGCTTTGATATTGTATCAGGCGGCGAACTTGCCCGTGTTATTGCAGCGGGTGGTGATCCCAGCAAAGTCGTATTCTCAGGCGTTGGCAAAACCTCAAAAGAAATTCGTTACGCATTAGAACAAGGCATTCATTGCTTTAATGTAGAATCAGAGCCCGAACTATACCGTATTAATGCAGTGGCAGAGAGTATGAGCACTACTGCGTCAATTTCATTGCGTATCAACCCTGACGTAGATGCTAAAACCCACCCTTATATTTCAACTGGGTTAAAGGCGAACAAATTCGGTATTTCTCGCGAACGAGCATTAGAAACCTATGAGCTTGCAGCGTCGCTAAGTCACTTAAACGTTGTAGGA
>JALUXV010000006.1 GCA_027013165.1 Alteromonadaceae bacterium | reverse complement strand
CCTTTAAGTTAATAGAAGTGGGAATGGCATTTGAAGCCGTTGTGCTCGCAGTGTTACTCGCACAGCGCTTCCGGAGCGCACAGCAAGATAAGTTGATTGCAGAGCATGTGGCGCAGACCGATGAACTTACAGCGCTACTTAACCGCAGAGGTTTTCGGCAGCATTGTGACCCCATTTTCGATCAAGACATTGTTGAAAATAGAGACATTGCAGTAATGCTTATTGATATCGACAAATTTAAAGGTATTAATGACACCTATGGCCACGCAGGTGGCGATGCCGTTTTGGAAAATATTGCCAAGTGCATATCATCGCACAAGCGCGGCAGCCGTCATATCTATGCGCGATGGGGTGGAGAAGAATTTATCATATATCTCTCAGGAGTACCCCAACACGAAGCAGAGCGAGAAGCTGAAAGCCTTCGAGCACGCATAGAAAATTTGATTACCGAGTTTAGGGGTATTCAACTTTCAGTAACTGTTAGCGTTGGTATTTCGGGTAGCGAAGGTATGTTATATAACGGTGAACCTTTATCGACGGTGAGTATCGAAACTATTATTAATCAAGCTGATATTGCTATGTATGACGCTAAAATTAGCGGTGGCAACCAAATATGTAGTCAATATTTTCTCTCGCCAAGTATGGCGTAATTACACGGACAAGCCACATGGAAAGCAGGTTTCAAAAAATATATTTAGCTAGGCAGTGTCGTAATATAGTACTCGTTGCTAGTGTGACCTTGGGATTAATGGGGTGTGAAGTCACCCCGCCAGAAACCATGGAGTCCACACTGATACCCGAGTCCACGCGAAAAGCCTACGAATCCCAAATGGCGGAAGCCGAAAACTGTGCGTTATCACTGAACGAAATTGCTGATACTCGTCAAAGTAAGTTGTTTACCGTCAATGGACATTCCATCGCACCAGAGAACGTAAACGGATGGCTAAAGAGTACGCTAAAAAAACTGCACGTGGGCTCAACCGGATCGACCGGCGGTGAGGTGAATGTTTACTTATCGAAAATATTTGTTAACGCTATCGGTAAAACCCTAACCACTAACGTTGTTTTGGATGTTCAATATCGTCAAACTTCCTCTGATAACTTTACTGAATTACAGAGTTTTAGGGGGCAAAGCGTTACTATGTACACACCAGACTCGTCAAACAACGTTGAAGTGGCGTTAAAACAAGCCATGCATCAAGCCGTTAGACGTATTAAAACCTCTTATGTGCACCAATGTAATTAACGCGTAGTGCAATCTTCCCTCGCTAAACCGATTGCACTTTGCCGTTGATAACCATAATGCAGTGCATACCTGCGCGCTCAGCAGCTTCTCGACCAATGTTGGTATCTTCAAAAACCACGCACTCATTGGCTGGAATACCCATTAATTCTGCGGCTTTAAGAAAAGTCTCAGGGTGAGGTTTACCATTACTCACATCGTCAGCAGTGACTATAGCGTTAAGCTGATGATGGAGTCCATGGTGACTTAATACATGATCAGCATGTGCCCTATCCGACCCTGTGCCCACAGACATAGGTAATTTACCAAGGTAATGCTTAAACACGCGCAAAGTATCTTCAATTAAGTCTGGGGTGTGAGCAAGACGCTCGTATTGTACCTTTTTAAATGCGGCCACTTCTGAAGTGTCATGGGTTTTACCATGCTTTTCATTGAGCAAACCTACGGTATTCACCGTAGGAACGCCGCCAAGGCTATAGTGATAGTCGCTGTCGAAGGGGTATCCAAATTCTTCGCAGGTAATTTCCCACGCACTAATATGCGCACTCATGGAGTCAACGAGCGTACCATCCATATCAAAGATAATGCCGTTGAATTTAGATAAATCTATCATAGTCACTCCCTGTATTTTCGCTATCGAAGACAATGCTAACTGGATGAATCAACAAGCTGACGAGCGGTTGTCATATTAAAATCGCGAGTTACTTTTAAATATACTGCGTCATGGTTACTGTTTAACGTAACCTCTTCAACACCAGGCTGGCCCATCAAGGCATCAATAATATGAGATTTGGCAGAGCCGCCATTAATCGCAAGAGTAACTCGCTGAATACGACTTACCTCTTTCAAGCCCATCAATAACACTAACCACAATAGGGCCGCTCCTGCACCAATAGCATACACAATTTCACGTGATGCTAACTCTGTGATTACGCCTGAGAGAATCCCACCGAGAAACGCACCGAAGAACTGAAAACTTGCGTAAATACCCATTGCCGTACCTTTTTGACCCGCAGGTGCAATACTGGATACTAATGCAGGAAAGTTAGCTTCTAGATAATTAAAGCCTACGAAAAACAATATACAGGCACTTAATACCAACCACCAACGCTGGTCTAATCCGCTCAAACACGCCAAAGCAACGGCTAACATAACCACAGCGGTAAAAAGGTAAGATTTTGGTGTACGTCCTCGCGCCATTCCCATCATAATCACCAAACCTACTATGGATGCCCCTAATACAGGTAAGTAAAGACTCCAGTGATCTTCCAACGCTAAATCAAAATTTAACAGGGTAAGCGGAAGTTGCGTGAACAACAGGGTAATCAACATGTGAAGTAACAGCACACTCACATTGAGTCGCCATAGTTGCGATGAGAAAAACAGAGTCGATAGTTGACCTTTTTGAGGCAAGGTATCACCACTGCTTACGATGCTGGTTTGTGGTACAACCCACAAAATTAGAGGCATACACAAAAGCGCCAATAAACCAGTAACACCAAAAATTCCTGCCATACCCCACGCATTGGCAATCAATGGGCCAAGTAACACGGCAAGATAAAAAGAAAAACCTATGGCTATACCAATCACAGCCAGAACTTTGGCTCGCTGTGACTCTCGGCTTACATCGGTGGCCAAGGCCATAATTGCACCGGCAATAGCCCCTGCGCCTTGAAGTACACGTCCAACAACCATGCCAAGCATGGTATCGCTCATGGCTGCAATAAAGCTCCCCAATGCAAAGACCGCTAGCCCAAGCATTATGACAGGCTTTCTCCCCCATTTATCAGACAGCATACCCATAGGTATTTGCAGTGCAGCTTGTGTTAACCCGTAACCACCAACGGCCAATCCCACATATAAAGGTGAATAATCCGGATAATCCATGGCTGCTATAGCAATCACTGGCATCACCATAAACAAACCCAACATACGCAAAACGTAAACCAAAGCTAGTGCCAGCGATGTGCGTAATTCCAGAGCGTTCAAACCTTTATATCCTCTTGGCTAGTATGGCGGCCAAGTGTAGCACAATTAATGTCAATTTCGTTGCTGACTATGGCATACTGATTCTTTTTTTCGCACTTGAGTATCAATGGACAAAATCGAAGTACGCGGGGCCCGTACCCACAACCTTAAAAATATCGATTTAACACTACCGCGAGATAAACTGGTGGTGATTACCGGCCTCTCAGGCTCAGGAAAATCCTCACTAGCTTTCGATACACTTTATGCTGAGGGTCAGCGACGCTACGTTGAATCTCTGTCTGCATACGCGCGCCAATTCCTTTCTATGATGGAAAAGCCAGATGTAGATCACATTGAAGGTCTGTCCCCAGCGATTTCTATTGAACAAAAATCTACTTCTCACAACCCTCGCTCTACGGTGGGAACCATCACTGAGATCTATGATTATTTGCGTTTGATGTATGCTCGTGTCGGCACACCAAAATGCCCTGACCATGATGTTCCTCTCGATGCTCAAACCGTAAGCCAAATGGTAGACAAGGTGCTTTCACTCCCAGAAGGCAGCAAGCTCATGCTGTTGGCGCCTATTGTGAAAGCCAGAAAGGGCGAACATATAAAAACCCTGCAAAACTTATCAGCACAAGGTTACATTCGTGCTCGCATTGACGGTGAAGTGTGTGATTTGTCCGATCCGCCTGAATTAGACCTACATAAAAAACATACCATCGAGGTGGTAGTCGACCGATTCAAAGTACGAGAAGACCTAGCATTACGACTGTCTGAATCCTTCGAAACGGCGTTAGAGCTAGCCGGTGGAAACGCGGTGATTGCCGATATGGACAACCCCGACGCCGAAGAAATTGTATTTTCGGCTAACTTCGCCTGCCCTCACTGTGGCTATAGCTTAAGTGAACTCGAGCCTCGTTTGTTCTCATTTAATAACCCAGCGGGCGCTTGCCCGACGTGCGACGGATTAGGCACACGCCAATTCTTTGATCCAGCAAGAGTAGTCACAAATGATGAACTGAGTTTGTCTGGCGGCGCTATTCGGGGATGGGACAAACGCAGTTACTACTACTATCAAATGCTTCAAGCCGTTGGCGAGCACTATGGCTTTGACCTTACTGTGCCTTATCAAGAATTAGACGATAAACACAAAGACATTGTACTTTATGGTTCAAAGGGTAAATCCCTTTCGTTTAAATACATTAATGAACGCGGCGATGTGATGGAGCGCAAGCACCCCTTTGAGGGCATCATTCCAAATATGGAACGTCGCTACCGTGAAACCGAGTCCAACGCAGTACGGGAAGAATTGGCCAAATTCTTAAGCCAACAACACTGTAATAGCTGTGGTGGAACACGGTTACGGGTTGAAGCTCGCAATGTGTTTATCGCCGATACGCCGCTACCAACGGTAACAGATATGTCTATTGCAGAAGCGTTTAGCTTTTTCGACACGCTAAACCTTGATGGGCAAAAAGCGCAAATAGCCGAAAAGATCCTAAAAGAAATTCTCGACCGTCTGCGTTTCTTGGTAAACGTGGGATTAAACTATCTCACTATGTCGCGCAGTGCAGATACTTTGTCGGGCGGTGAGGCGCAGCGCATAAGACTCGCCAGCCAAATCGGCGCTGGTTTAGTAGGCGTTATGTACGTACTAGATGAGCCTTCCATTGGATTGCACCAA
>JALUXV010000005.1 GCA_027013165.1 Alteromonadaceae bacterium | reverse complement strand
TGACATTTCGTCAATTCTACCAATTTTAAAGAGAGGGAAGCTCAGAATCTAAAAAGCCTAATAAAAAAACCACTGCGCCAACAGTGGTTCTTTAAAAATAAGAGCGGTACTCTTCAAAATTCCTAATTAAATAGTACCGTTCAGCCGAATCAGATGCAAGTTAAAAGTGACTTTTGCAAACCCTTTTTTGCGTCTTATTCACATGGTTTTAGAGGGTCAGCTTTTATATGTGTATGAACGATCATTTATTCAATATCGCAGAGCTAAAACAAAGTAGGGGAGGGCGAGTAAGTTCTCCGACCAAGCGTCAACTAGATGCGCAAATTCAAGATTTCACCGGATTAGAAGAAAATGTGAACCGTTATGATCTTCTTTTGCTTGTAAAACGCATCGGTAAGAAGGCCGGCTTCACACCGCGTATGATTTCATTGCTTGATTATTATATGGCCTTCACAAGAGATTGTGATTGGGAGCAGGGAAGTTCACCGATTGTTTATCAGGGCATTTCAAAAACTGCTCTTGATCTCGGTGTGTCAGAACGTCAAATCCAGCGTTTAGAACAAGCTTTGTTTAAAGTAGGGGCTTTGACCTGGCACGATAGTGGTAATCATCGTCGCTACGGCAAGCGTGACGAGCAGGGGCGCATTCTTTATGCTTATGGTGTTGATCTTACGCCCTTGGCTTATCTGAAAGCTGAACTGCAAGAAAAGCTACAGGAAAAGCAACTGACAGACGCAGCCTGGATGGAAACCAAACGCCAGATTTCATACTATAGAGGCCAAATTAAAGCCGTTATGTGTGAAATGGAACTGCTCACATTAGACGGGCAGGGCGATTACACGGATATTCTTTCTGAGCTTGAGAAGAAATACGCGCCCATCTCCATTCAAATCAGAACGCACCTTCCCTTAGAAAAGGTTCGTAGCCTTTTGGTAAGCCATAAAGAGCTCTATGCACTGGCCGTAGATGCGTTAGAAGAGCATGATGGTGTTGAAGAAGCAGATAACACACCGAATGAGAGCCAGAAAACAAATAATATGTCGCCCAAAAACGACTCTGATGTCGTTGATTATAACTCTACAATAAAAAAACAATCTAATAAATTAGATACATGTAGGGACAAGCCCATAAGCTTTCAAGAAAGCAGTAAGGAACTTTATGAGCGTCAGAGACAAACAACAGCGCAGGACGAACCTCTGCATATAACCGAAGAGGAGGGGGAGTTTACAGAAGAAGAAAAACTGATCCTCAGCACAGGGCTACAGCACATTACGCTAAAACAAGCCCTCAATGCAGCAAGTCCACGCTTTAGAGATCATATGCCGATGGAACATCGACCCATGAATTGGAATGACTTTGTAGAAGCGGCTTATAAGCTTAAAAGCTCATTATTTATTTCTCAAAATAGTTGGGCGAATGCGTGTACAGTATTGGGCCGCAATGGCGCTGCGATTTGTCTTTTGCTCACTGATCAGGCACAGCAACGCGATCACAAGCCGGTGCAAAAGACCGGAGCGTATTTCAATGCGATGATTAACCGCGCAAAGGAGGGTGAGCTTCACCTTCATAACTCGGTATTTGGGATCTTGAAGCGTGAATATGGTGATGATGTTGCTTAAAATTGACAAAAAAGCCCCGTTATTATAATATTTATTATAACTTTGATTTTAGAGGTGTAAAATGCATACGTTAAAATTAACAACCGTTGGTTCTTCAACTGGTGCAGTGTTCCCAAAAGAACTGCTGGCTCAGCTTAAGTTAGAAAAAGGTGATCAACTTTATGCCATAGAAACCCCAGAAGGATTTCTTATTACACCGTATGATCCAACTATTGAAAAGCAGTTAGAAGTTGGACGTGATTTTATGCGTGAATATCGTGATACATTTAAGGTTCTGGCTAAATAATCATGTCTTATAATTGGATTGACCCAAAAGCGCTTCGTTTACTTCACGAAGAAAGCTTATCGTTACATGGTGGAAGTAGTGGTGTGCGTGATGAGGGCTTGTTTGAGTCGGCTATGGCTCGCCCAGAAAATCTTGCTCATTATAACTCTGATGCTGATTTTGCCGACCTAGCGGCAAGTTATGCTTATGGTTTAGCAAAAAATCATCCATTTGTGGATGGTAATAAACGGGTAGCCTTTTTATCTGTTGGTTTGTTTTTAGGGATTAATGGCTACAAATTAACAGCTACGCCGGTTGACGCAATTCAAGCTGTCATCGGCATGGCCAGTGGTGAAATCACTGAGGAGGCCTTTGCATCTTGGATTAGAGATAACATCAAGGGTGTGTAAGAACACATTTACTCATTTGAGTAAATACTCACATATTATTTTGAAAGATACTCAATCCAGAGCTCACGCGTTATATCGGCAACGCTGCGGTCTTCCATTAAAGCTTTCGTTTTAATTTGTTTGTATAGAGAGATTTCAAAATCTACATTGAGCCGTTTTTTAGGCGCGTCTGTCTCCAGAACATCGTCCATGAGCTTTTCTTTTACGGTTTTACTGGGTCTTTTAGCACTAAGCGACATGACGATATTCTCCTTCATTTAGACGATCCAGCTCTTCCGCAATGGATCTGATTTCACTGCGGGCTTGTACGGCCGTGAGGCCATCAAAGACGCTTAATCCTTGTGCAGCTGTCCGTGGGTAAACTTGACGCTGTGTTGTACACGCATCCAGAATGGGTAGTTCATATTCTTCTAAAGCATCAATTACCTCACGTTCTAATAATGTCCGCTTAACGGCTCTCGAGACAACAAAGGCAGCCTTGGGCAAGCCCTCTGTTACGTTTTGTCGTGCTTTGATTAAATCAACCAGGTCAGCTGTTGCCCAAATATCATAAGGACTGGGTTGAACAGGAATAAGAATGAGATCAGATACTTTTATAACGGCGCTTATCATGCCTTCGAGTTTTGCAGCGCCATCAATGATAACGGTGTCATAAGCTGCAGCGATTCCGGGGAGGGCTTTCAAATTATCAGGTTTGTTATAAGCGACAAAGGGGAGGGGGTTATCTTCTCTGGCTGCATGCCAATCACTGGAGCTCCCTTGTGGATCTGTATCAACAAGTAAAGTTTTGAGGTCTTTATCATGGTAGTAACGGGCCAGGTTTGTACTAAGTGTTGTCTTACCACAGCCGCCTTTGGGATTGAGGATGGAAATGATCGGCATGATGTGTTTTTCCTTAATTGAGTAGATGAGTAAATGTGTTGATACACAAATAATGATATACACATTTACTCATACATAGGCGGATTTTGCAAGTAATTGTTTGGCGCCTCTACCATGAACTTTTACAAAAAATCTGTTTGTGGTATTTTGATGTTTAAATAAAAAAATAGAAGTGGGTTGTATAGGAAGAATATGTATATGAGGGATGCAATGGAACGTATAGAAAAGAAAAAGGATTTCGTAGGGGGAAGAGCAAAAATTAAAGATACACGAATCCCCGTATGGGCTATTATCGGTTACTTGCAATCCGACCACACATACGAATATCTTCTTGAAAATTTCCCTACTATAACAAGAGAAGATATAGAGGCGTGTGAATCATACTACGCAGAAAATAAAGCAGAGATAGATCACGACATAGCAGATCAAGATTGCGATGACTAAGCTTTACGGAGATGAAAACTTTAGAGAAACAATAATAGATAACCTTAAAGAAAAAGGCATCGACGCTCAGAGCTGTCATGAGAATAAGAAACAGGGTCTAAATGATCCTAAGCAATTAGAATATGCCACCGAACACAATCGTATTATCCTGACTGATAACAGAAAAGATTTCCTAAAACTGCATAATCAAGGAGTTGAGCACACAGGCATTTATTCATATAAACCAAATTCTTTGAGTATTGAGCAGGCTACAGCTAGAACACTTTACGTTTCCGAACACGTTTCCGATATGCAAAATACCCACGTCAGAATCAATCAAGGTGATTGGATGATTGAAAGACGGGGTCAAGAAAGAGAGACATATCAATACAGCGCAGAATTTAGAAAACAAGAATATTTAGATCGTGAGGAACAAGCACGTGAAGAACAGGAACTCGATAGTAACTTACAAACAAAGGATATAGAGAGATCTTAATCTTACCAAATAAGAACAGTTTTATCATCGCGTGAACGTTCTTTACGAATGAGCTCGTAAAACAAATAGTGTTCAAACTCTGAATCTATTTTTTCTTTCTCAATGTCTTCAATTGATATCACTTTAGCATTGCTTTTTTCTTTTTCAAAAAGACTATTATCGCCTATTTTTTCCATAACAATTCTAGAGTTGAAAATTCCAAAATCGTGGGATGTTCCAAAAACAACACCTTCTAAATGCCCAATTGATCTACTTGGTATCTTTTTATGGAAGACTGTTATCTTCAAGTCTTCTCTATCTTCTTCCTGTTTTTGGCTGCTCACAATGTAAAGTTTGTTACTTTTTCGAATCATGTACCCATGATTTTCTTCTACTTTTTGTCCTGTGCCATATTTGCCGTCACATTTCTGATATTCATCTACGAGTATACAACCATCTTTCTTATATATATTCATATACCCTAAAATAATGCCTGGAAATTTTACAGGCATAAAATAAGATCCAACATAGAACTTATAGGTTCCTAAGATATTATTCTTTATAAAATTTTGGTTATGATTTTTTATTTGTAGTGATTTTAGAAGGGAATGATACAAAGGATGTTCAATATCGTCGACGCTCTTTGATATCGAGCTATAAATAATTTCATCGCAATATCTGTCCAGTTTCATCAGACATACTTTTTCATCACTGATTTTAAATTTCTTATCATTTAGGAATCTATTAAGTGTGCTAAGCCGATGACCCCATTTTGAATCATTAGAAACTTCTTTTTGTTTAATTCCATGTTCATTGCGGAGCGTTCTTA
>JALUXV010000004.1 GCA_027013165.1 Alteromonadaceae bacterium | reverse complement strand
TTATGGCGAAAACCCACTTTGCGGTCAGCTTCAGCCGCTTCGTTGAGCTTTTTGAGTGCCTCGCTCAAATTGTTTTGTGCAATGTGCAAATTTGCCATTGTGCTATAAACAATACTAATAAAGGGGTAATCGATTTCGGTTAGCAGCTCATTTGCAAGAAGCAGGTTTATTTGCGCTTCTTTATAACGCCCGAGCTCTGTATGCGCAAAGCCCTGATGGTAGTATGCGATACCTTCATTTCTCGGGCTATTAAGTCGTTGCGCGGCAGCCAAATAGCGTTTGCCAATAACCAACAACTGCTCGTAGTCTTTTAAGGAGCTGTAGACGTTTCCTAGTGTCGAATAAACGCTCAAAATACGTTCACTTTCCAGACTAATGTACAAATCTAGTGCGTTGTACAAGGCTTCTAATGCACTGGCGTGCTCCCCCGATAGATCAAGAATTAACCCCTCCAGTCGGTAGGATTCAGCGAGTGCATTTCTATTGTCGTGTTTGTTGGCTTGTTCCCTGGCTTCAAGTAAAACTTCATATGCAGAGATGTAATTCTGCTTCAATATGAAGTTGTAGGTCTTCATATTTAGATAAAATGGTTGATCAGCATGATCAGGGTTTAAGGCGAAGAAAGTATCTAGTTCGGCCAACGTCGCGTCTAAAGTGGTGTCGTTGGTTTGAATAAGGTCTTTTAGCGCAATTAATTGAGGAACAGTAGGCGTTGCGTCATCCAGTGCTGCCGCTGTGGTAAATACAGGTAACACTATCACCATTAAAACTGAGACTACTGTGAGGTAAATACAACGCATACTAATTTACTGAGAACGCTTTAGTAATCTATAACTCGAACGGCTTTGGATGCGTCGCTAAAGCGCTTTTCCAATTCATCCCAGTTTTTGTCCTCGAACAGTTTCACATCTTCTTCTGATAGGCCGTATTTTGTTGCCGTGCCTACTGGATCTTTCTTGTACTTTTCCAATAACTCGCTGTTGGTGTCTAATTCTACTAAGAACTCTTCAATTGATTTAGCCATCTTAATTTCCTTTTTCACTTAAGTTAGGGTTTCGGTAGTTACTTACTTCTTGCTCTGTTAAACCAAGCTTGGCCAATCTGTCTTGACGATATTTTGGCAAGCCCAGTGAGGGTATTACTAAGGTTGAAATCAATGTAGTTGGGGTATTAACAAGGTCTATAAGTTGAATTTTTTGAATTTTAGGTGCGCATATAGGTAGTGTTGCAGCCTCATAAACAATAATTTCATGGTCTTCGGGATAGTATTCTAAAAGAATATCTGTAAGCAAAACTAACCCAGGTTTGTTGTGCTCCGCACTAAGCACTTTCAGAGTGGCTTCACCCGCTAATCCAATTTGCCATATTATTTGTGTCATGTATGGGTCTATGCGGTAATCGCGAAACAAGAACTGGGTGGCTTCGTAAGACTGACAACCAAACCGTGAAGGGTCGATACCTAAATCGGCAATTAGGCAGTCTTCTGCTGAAATACCAGGTAGCATTGTTGCGCTCAAACCTAGCGCGCGAACTTTTCGTATAGCATCGTGAGACGGGGTAACGAATACACCAGCATGACCATAAAAGGCGGCGCACACTTTATTACCTTCAACAACGGCTTGAACGATACGGTCGGCCATTTGTTCGTAAGTGAGGGCGCGGGATTTACCTTCTTTGTACAAATCGTCTAAAGAGACACAATTGGGATTGAGCGCTTTCACAGCATGCTCGCCAACTTTATTCATAATACCCATGAATACCATATCGGCGTTTTCAATGTGGCTTTTTGCAGCAAGGGTCATTTGGCCCGCAACACTGATACCAGTGCCTACAACGACTAACTCTCCCTTTTTAGCTGTGCTCATGACTTCCTTTTCCAATTACCGCGAAGGACTGAACAGCCACTATAAAATAGATTTTAACAATATGCCATATCACCTATGTGGATTGATTTCACATTCGTTTCGCGTAACGGAAAGTCGTGTTATATCAACAACTGAACGAGAGATTAGCGTTGCTCCCCATAATACTGATAATCGGTATAGGTATCTGTAGAGGTTTCGTCGATTTTGGTGAAGAAAGCAAATCGACCTTTCATATCTAGAGTTGTTTGGTGGGGCAAGATTGCGCCCTGCAATTTGATAAAGCTAAAGGTCATTTTTAAGTCGGTAATGGTAGCGCTAAAAATCGGTGAAAAATCAGCCTTGTTTACCACAATTATTTTCTCGATAAACCTTTGTTCCTCGTTGTAATGTAAGGTGCCATGGAGTTTTCCGTTCGCATCATCACCCAATTTTGCTAGTTTTACTGGGAATCCTATCTCTGTGATGTTTCCATTGCTCGCAATGAACTCAAGTTCGTTTAGGTTGATGAGTTCACGTAAGTCTATTGATAGGCTATTTTCTTTACCTTCTGAACGCTCAAGTTTTTCAGCCTTAAAGGCATTTTGTTCATCGTTTGTGGGGGCATGATTGTTAATACTGACCAGTTGCCAACGGTCTTCAATGTCGCGCTCAGGGGTATAAGTTTCAACGCTTTGGCTGATATCGCCTTCTTCGTTTTCAAAACGGGTTACTTTATATGCCCATTGCGTTCTGGACGTTTGTTCAATAGCTACAATGGCTCGTTCAATTTTCTCTTCGAGTTGTTGTGTGAGTGTTTTGTCTGACGCAGATGTGGCGCTAACGTGAATAGCCAACGCCAAAGGTAACCAGTGTTGAATACGCATAGTTTTCTCATTATTGATAAAAAAGAAAATAGCGTAAAAAAAGTGATGTGAAACCCTTGTGAAATAGGTAGCAAGCCTTCTAACTAGATTCCACAACCCGCTATATATATCACTTTTTCACTTGTTATTGGTCGCGATAATGACTGAGCTCAAGCTCCAAATGCTTTATTGACCGAAGTAGCGATACTCGATTCATTTCCATCCAAGTCCACAGTTTCATCATAGCTTGTGCAAACAATACAATCACAAAACTGATGCCCCATAACACTCTGTCGTCCAATGAACTCGCGGTAAAAAATTGATAACCGGAGTAAAACATGAGTACGGTTAGTGCAATGGTAATGGCGGTAATCAGTATCATCCAACCTCGTAGGCTGCCTTTAAAGGTGTCGGCCAACATGCCAAATAAACCATGCTCCTGTTTAAGCATGGCGTCTAGTTGGGCTTGCTCATTTTCTAACTCACGCTTGATATGCTCATCTATCTTCATTTTCATTCTCCAACAATGTCTTTAGTCGGCCTCTGGCTCTGTGTAGCCGAGATTTTATGGTGCCTGCCGATACATTTAGTACTACGGCAATTTCGGTGATTTTAAGTTCGTCGAGGTAAAACAAGTGCAAGCACTGTTTATCTAACTCGTTTAGTTCCGCTCTGTCCCAAAGATTACTTGGGCTTTGATCCTCGCTCTGTGGTTCTGCTAATGCGGTATCAACATCATCCGCTGACGTCTCGTAGCGACTTGCTTTACGCTGTGCGTCAACGACACGCCAGCGCAAAATGCGATATAGCCAAGGCTTAAACAAACTAGGATCCCGTAAACTCCGCAATGATTTAGCAGCGCTTAGCCAAGTATCTTGCACTATGTCTTGGGCCATCTCTGTGTTGTGACAAAGCTTCACCGCAAAGCTAACTAACCCTCTGTGGTGCTCTTTTACCAAACTGTGCCAGGCTTTTTTATCACCGGTTTGCGCATCCAATACCAGAAGTGCGCGCTTCGCGTTTTGCATTATTTCCCTCTCTTTTGCCCTAATGACGAGGTAGGTAACAAAAAGGTTCGACACTTGTGAAAATAAATGTATCTATAATCGGATTGTTGATAACTTCCGTATACAAGGTTAGGTGGACTCAGGTGAACAATGATGGACGTGATATTTTTTGATTTAGACGGTACTTTGCTCAATAAAAATTCTGAGCTATCCACGTACACTATTGATACTTTGCATATGTTGAGGGATAAGAATATTGCCCATACGGTAGCTACGGGCAGAACCATGTTGTCTGCTCAACGGGTACTGGGCAATCACAGTTTTGACTTACCTCATATATACAGTAATGGAGTCACAGTGTGGGATCCGAGAGACAATGGTCTCACGCTGGAGAACCTGCTTAATCAAAATGAAGTTTCCTATATCGTAGACTATGCACAATCTATCGGTATAACGCCCTTTGTGAATACGGTATCTTCTGATAGCGCTAACCATGAACACTTTGTCTATCATAGCCCACCAAAACATCAGGCGGAAAAAGATCTCATCAACAAATATTTTGCTAAAAGTGAATTGATTCAACGACCTTTGTCTTCACTCTCTGAAGATCAAGCCGTAACAAATATCAGCATGATTGGTGACACGCAAACCATTGGTGAGGTTGATGAATATGTTAGTCGCTACGATAGCCTAGTCGCGTATTCGGGGTACGCCATTGAAGGTGACCACTTAAGCTGGATTGATATCCATCATCGGTTAGCCAACAAGGGCAGTGCGGTACAAGCACTTAGCGATCAGTTAGGTGGCAGTAACATCATATGCTTTGGCGACAGTTACAACGATGCCAGCATGTTTAAATTAGCCCACGAAAGCTATGCACCACAAAATGCGAAAGACGAGATCAAGAAATTAGCCAGCTCGGTGATTGGCCACCATCATGAAGATGGCGTAGCTCTGTTTCTGCGCGAACGGTTTAACCTATAGCACACCAAATAATGGGGTCAGAGTACATTGTTTGGCAATAAAGTACTCTGACCCCATTATTGTTTGGTTAGTTGTGTAAACAGTGCTTTTGGCGATTCCATATGTAGCAAATGCCCGCTGTTTTCCATACAAACAAATTGCAGGTTGTCGTTAACCAGTGTTTTGAGCGTGGTTAGCCCTGTGGCTGACAATATCTCGTCTTTAGCGCCCCACACCGTCAGAGTTTTTACTGTTGTTTGCTCT
>JALUXV010000003.1 GCA_027013165.1 Alteromonadaceae bacterium | reverse complement strand
TAGGATTGACCATTCCTGTAGGTAAAGACTCTATGTCGATGAAAACGGCATGGCAGGACAATGGCGAAGATAAGTCGGTAACCTCACCGCTATCCTTGGTTATTTCTGCCTTTGGCGCTGTTCGCGATATTCGTAAAACGGTAACGCCGCAACTTCGCACTGACAAAGGCGATACACGCTTACTGTTGATTGACTTGGGTGAAGGAAACAACCGTCTTGGCGCAAGCTGCTTGGCGCAAGTTTATGAACAACTCGGTGATGCATGCGCTGATGTAGTGTCGAGTGAACGCTTGAAGGGTTTCTTTAATGCCATGCAACAACTTGTAGAAAAACAGCTGGTTGTTGCCTATCACGACCGTTCCGACGGTGGTTTGTTTACCACAGTAGCAGAAATGGCGTTTGCGGGTAAAACTGGTGTTAGCCTTTCACTTGATGCATTAAGTGGTGACGCTATTAGCCTATTGTTCAACGAAGAATTGGGTGGCGTAATTCAGGTAAAAGATTCCGATGTTGCTGCGGTAAATGCGATATTCGCTGATGCAGGTCTTGCTGACTTCTGCTTTGACGTGGGTACGACGAATGCTGATGACACATTGGAAATCAGCCTAGGTGGCCAGAGCATATACAGCGCAAGCCGTGTCGAACTTCGCACCGTATGGGCAGAGACTACACACAAGATGCAGTCACTACGTGACAATCCACAATGTGCCGACCAAGAGCACGAGGCAAAGCAAGATGTTGCTGATCCTGGTTTGCATGCTTCATTGACTTACGATATTAACGAAGATATTGCGGCACCATATATTGCCACTGGTGTTCAGCCGAAAGTTGCTATTTTACGTGAACAGGGTGTGAACTCTCACCTTGAGATGGCGGCGGCATTTACTCGTGCAGGCTTTAATGCCATCGACGTACACATGAGTGACATTTTAAGTGGTGCTGTATCACTTGATGATTTCGCTGGCTTAGCTGCTTGTGGAGGATTCTCATACGGTGACGTGCTTGGTGCAGGTGAGGGATGGGCTAAGTCTATCTTGTTTAACCCGTTGGCCCGTGATCAATTCAGCGCATTCTTCGCTCGTGAATCTACCTTTAGCCTTGGTGTTTGTAATGGTTGTCAGATGCTGTCGAACCTAAAATCGCTTATTCCAGGCACCGACCACTGGCCTCATTTTGTGACGAACCAATCTGCTCGATTTGAAGCGCGTGTGGCTATGGTAGAAGTCATGGAGTCAAAATCAGTGCTGCTACAAGGTATGGCGGGTTCGCGTATGCCAATTGCGGTTTCACACGGTGAAGGGCGTGCCGAGTTCACGAAGACCGCGTCGATTGATTCGGTGTCTTCGCAAGTTGCGCTTCGTTATGTAGATAACTACGGTCAACCAACAATGCGTTATCCTGCAAACCCGAACGGTTCACCTCAAGGTATTACAGGCCTAACATCAGAAGATGGACGTTGTACTATCATGATGCCTCACCCTGAACGCGTATTCAGAACTGTGGCAAACTCTTGGTACCCAGATGAGTGGCAAGAAGACGGCGCGTGGACGCGAATTTTCCGCAATGCGCATAAATTTGTCGGCTAAATCGTAGTGAGTGGCCGAAAATAGTCATTTTAGTTATTTTCGGCATTGATTTTGCTGAACTTTTTACGGCACGTATCCAAAAATTTAAGGCTTTTATAATATGCTGTAAAAGCCTTTTATTCCGGCAAACGCGTCAATAGATTGGCTTAGTGTCAAAAAAATGTACAAGAACACTTGTCATCAATATGTCACTGATCTATCTTAGCAAATGCAAGGATTGCAACTCGGTAACAGGAGTTAGGTAATTGGGTGTACCGGCAAACAAATAAAATAAATTGTCGGGTATAGATAATAAGAGACGAAAGATGAATCGTTCCTCAAAGGGGTTTGGCTTGACAGGCGTAGCTGTCGCGGTCGTGTTGATGTTTATCACAGCAGTATTTAGTACCTCAGCAAAATCGACCGAATTGCCATCAGTTCACATTGCGCAATCACTATAGTCATTTGCCGCAGTTGTATAGCTAAGTAGTAAAATTAAAAAAGAGCAGTGTGGGTTGCCCCACACTGCTCTTTACTTAGTATCTATTCTAATTGGTACTCAACGCTTTCTATTCTTTTCTCTATTTATCAGTTTTTGCTGTGGATGCTTTTTTAGAAGCACATAGGTAGCACCAAAACCCCCATGCATAGGTTGTGCGGTATGGAAGGCTATTACCATAGCCATTTCTCTCAGCCAATGGTTGATGTAGCTGCGTTTAACACCGGGAAAAGGTTTGGAGTTTTCCCCTGTACCATGCTGAATTATTAATGCTCGAATACCTTTCTCATGACACTGCAATAAGGAGTTGTATACCTGCTCTCTGCTCTCATTTAATGTCTTCCCCTTTAGGTTTAGCGTAAACTCGAGCGGGTATTTACCCAACCGCAATTTTTTGAATACACCGTCTTGAATGCCAGGTTGTTGAAACTCAATAAAATCTTGAACAGGCACCGGCTTTACCCCTTCCATGCTGAGAGGATTATTTATTTTTTCACGTTCGGCTAACTTGAGCGCTGCGCGCTTTTTCTTTTCTTCAAGGGAACTACTCGGATCGTATAATTGTGCTTTATCTGTTTTTGCGATGGGTTTCACATCTTGCATAGCATCCAAGAAGGATTGGGTGTCATCGTTAAAGGGTACATTCATGGATCTCTCCCTCTTTAATTTTGCTATTTCTTACGTGGTGAAGAAAGAAAAGATTAGGATTAACGAAATGACATTAGAAATAGCAGAATACTAAGTTACATGGCGTCCCGAGTAGGATTCGAACCTACGACCTTCCCCTTAGGAGGGGGATGCTCTATCCAGCTGAGCTATCGAGACTGCGGAAAAGCTTGTGTCTTAACCCTAATTCGGCCTCTGAGTGTAACGGAAACTTACTATTTTTCATAGCTATACTCATCGTATCGACAAGGGTAGTTCTATACAAATCGTTACCGCTTAACCACAAAATCGCTAACTTGAATATTGGCCAGAATGGTATCGTCTACCGGCATTAAAGTAGCACTGTTCGCGTACGCTTGAGTTACTTTAAATTCGCCAGGATAAAGCGTGTATTGAATATGTGGAGATTGATAGTTATCTGATACTTCTTTAATTTGATACGCAAAAAATATATCGCCGGGCATAACGCCTTGGTCTCTTCCTAAAGCAATAGAAAGGCTATCACTAGTTCTTTGTATCACTCTGCTTGTTTGGGGTACACAAGACAAGGCTTCGTCAATTTCGTCAATTGCAGTACGGAGCATAGCAGATACAGATTCGCCAAAAGGCGACTCCCAAAAACGCATTGAATGGCTGTCTAGTTGAGCAAATCTATCAAAGTGCCAAGGCGCCTTTGTTTGGTAGTTCTGGTTAAATACCTGGCCGCCATTTATTCCGTCGTAAACGCGCATGTTTACGCTTAAATAGCGCGTCGCCTTTTCATCTTTCCAAAAGGTAATTGCACTAGGGGCGTCGCGAGCAACACTCATGTCTTGAATTTCTCCAACGATAACAAACTGAGTGTTAGACATCTTTGATAGTGCCACAACGTCGCTCTCTATTTGTGACGCCCGCCATTGTGCGGAGTAGGGGGCAATGTAATTTAAATTTAGGCTGTCGGAATGTTCCGAGAATTCACGTTCAAGTTTGTGAGTTAAAGCTTGCGGAAACTCGCTTAGGGCACCGTCGGTTAAGTGCGAAACTTGATTGTTCGAAAAGTAAACCGTTGAAAGTGTCTTTGTGTAAGGTGATGACTCACATTGGCTGGTTTGAGGAAATATATCTGCACGTAAGCGAACCGTAACATACTCGCTATGCCAAACCTCATTAATCAGTTCTATGCTGTCTACGTCTCCTGAACTGCGAACCGTAATTTGGTCGTTGTTGAGCAGGCCATTTGTCATTTGCTGTACACTATTTATTGAAGCCCCTGCAAACATCAGGGCTTGTTTTAACGCTTCCTCTGTCGCGCGCTGTTTGGCCGAGCCTTTGTCGCCATCATGAATTAGCGCCTGCCCAGTAGCCTCGTACCAAGCGGCATGGCATTGCCCCTGAATTAACAGTAAGAGGCAAAGAAATGACAAAAAGGTCGATTGCTTTACGTAGTTTTTTACACTCATAGTTCTGATACTCGTCGTCACTAACTCAAGCTGAGGCAAATAGTTCCAAGGTTCCGCTGAACAAATGCTGATAATGCATTGATTTACCCAAAGGCAGTTAATCTAACCGCGATTTAGTTTTATCAAGAAAGATATCAAGATAGATGCCAACCTTTATTAAAACATGCTGAGCTAACTGGGCATGTTCTTTGCTGTGAACTGATTAGAGTTTTGTGTCCACGTGATGAAGAGTGGTAGGTCATGCATAAATTTATGAGTAAAATAACAAGATGCGCAAGCATAGTTGTGTTATTGCCTTTGGTATTCTTGTCTGGTTGTAGCATGTTGGTAGACAAACATGTGGAATGGGAAACCGTAGAGCCAGAGACATATCCAGTACTCACCGCTGTTGGATACGCTCCGGTAACTACCCAGTACGGCGAAACTGATACGCAAAAAATGTTAATGGCTATGAAAGCCTCTAAGCTTGATGCATACCGAGAGCTTGCAGAGCAGGTATACGGTCAGCGCATCGAAGGTTCACAGTCTTTGTCTAACCTTGTGATGCAAAACGAAGCATTGAAGGCTTCTGTCGATGGTGTTATCCGAGGCGCTCGCGTTGTCAAAAGCTATCCTGTAGGTGAAGATACTTACGCTACTGAGCTAGAACTTGATATGGAACAGGTTTATAACATCTATCTTTCAACGGCAAAACCACAGCGAATTAAGAATATACAATATTATTAAACTTTGCTGGTGTATGTTATTGAACGGTAATAGTAGGGGAAGAACGGAGCT
>JALUXV010000002.1 GCA_027013165.1 Alteromonadaceae bacterium | reverse complement strand
TAAAGCAGCGGATGAGCTTAATTATGGTGATGCAGGTCTGCCGCTATGACATCGCGCAACATGGTATCCAGTGCGTTGCCTGCACTAGGCTCGAAGCTGGCGTTACGCCTATTGGAAGTGACACCATCACATGTAGATTTTGACTGGCCTGCCACGTTGCCCAAGGTGATAGACAAGCATGTGCGCCTTGCTAAGGCAATAAAGAAACAGGACGTTAAAAAGGTACTGTTATCAAACCTCGCGTTATCACCTGACGAGCTGCGGTTATCCAGAAACGTCGATAAGGTTTGTGAGCTGTTTGGTCTGGCACATCCATGTGGCCAGATAATGTTGTTCACGATGCTTTTATCTATGAATGAAGGCTTTGCCAAGCTTTACTCTGACATGGAGTTTACCGTCCAGCGTCTGACTAACCAACGCATCTTATGCCACATGTTCGAGTCGCGCATTGAGGCATTACACGATGCACAGACAAAGCTTTTCGAGCTCGGTTTTGTCGACAGCATGGACATCGATAATCTATCGACTTTAGGTCTGCCGTACTTTCTACGTAATGCGTTATTAACGACAACGATAAAGACAAAGGAGCAGTTATTAGCGCCATTGGTGACGAGCAGCCCCGAGGCACAGTTCGGGCTGAAGGACTTTGCTCATATCAATCATGCACTTGCTAGCGACTACCTCAATGCCGCAATGGATAAACAGGTATCGGGTGTTTCGCTTCTGCTTTACGGTGAAAGCGGCAACGGCAAGACCGAGTTTGCCCGAACACTTGCAAAAGTCACACATCGTCAGCTTATCGAGGTGCGAGCTAAAGACACTAAACAGACGGCTACACAGAACCAATTCGGTTACCCATTTGCCAGCGATGAGCGGCTGCAAAGCCTGAAGCTGTTACAAACCTTATTAGGCAGTAACAGTAATGCCATGTTGTTAATCGATGAATGTGAAAGCCTGTTCGACCAAGCCGATACCCGATATACCAAAGAGCGGCTACAGCGATTTATTGAACACACCCAAGTGCCGTGCATCTGGATAACCAACTATATCGACTGGCTAGAGCCTAGTTATATTCGACGGTTCAGGCTGGTGATGGAAGTCACCGCGCCGCCTGCGTCGCAGCTTGAATCCATTATCCAGAAATCGAGTAAAGGCTTGCGTCTATCCAAGACGTTCAAACATCAATGGGCTAAGACAGATAACCTCACGCCAGCGGTTATCGATAACGCCTGCCATGTTGCCCATTTGGTAAATCACTCAGGTAACGAAGCCGAAAAGACGGTTACCGAAGTGGCTGAAAACACCTTAATTGCATCTGGCCTCTTGGAGTCTGTACCGCAATACAAAGGTGATATTCCTTTTGATATGAGTCTGCTCAATATCAAAGGCCCCAAGTCGCGAATTCGCGACATCGATAATGCGATTAAATGCGATGCGCCTATTCGTGTTCTACTCACTGGGCCACCCGGCACAGGTAAAACCGCACTGGCTCATCATCTTGCCGAGGTTCACGATAAAGCCATTATCCGTGTCTCAGCGTCAGATGTGCTCAGCAAGTACGTTGGCGAAAGCGAGCATCAGGTTTCTGAACTGTTCTACCGCGCCCATCTCGAAAAGACGATATTGCTGCTTGATGAAGTCGATAGTCTGTTAGCAAGCAGGCAGCACCTGACCGCTCAACATGATGTACAACTGGTTAATGAACTGCTGACACAACTAGAGTGCAACACACAGCCCGTGTTTGCTGCCACCAATTACGCAGCCAAGTTAGATCATGCGGTGCTGAGACGCTTTGATATCAAGCTTGAATGCACGTACTTGTCAGTTAAGCAACTGCATAAGCTGTACAAGCAAACGCTTGGCATACGCGTTCTCACGCAGTCTGAGGCCTCTACACTTAGTCAGCTTAAGCATATTACGCCAGGTGATTTAGCTATCCTTGCCAGACACATGCGTTTTAACCCCAAGACGGACCACCGCAAACAGGCACTCTCACTGCTTGTTGAGGAAAACCGTCGCAAACAACCTAAAACCCCAATCGGCTTTATAGCCAACTAAACCAACCTAGAAGGTATACAACATGACTACATCCGTATTGAGTTCACTCAAGGTTATCGCTCGTCCTAAAATCGAGCCAAAGCCACCAGTTCTTGGTAAACGCCTCAAACTTATTGAAAAACTGGAGCAACAAAAAGAGATGGCCGTTTGCATGATAGAGAACCGTCGTTTCGAAGCCTTTCGTGATAAGAAAGTCAAAAATCCCGAAACAGGCGAAGTCACCGTTCAACGCCGACCCACTACCGTAAGGCCGTGGTACTACGACAGCGACGACCACTACTATCTGGAAGTCAAAGTGAACAACAAGCCTATCGAGTTGCAGAGAGGCAAGCCCTCGATAGATATCGGTGATAAGGCCAAACTGCCTGAGGTAATTGACACCATCATCAAAGCCACAGAGTCCGGCGAGCTGGATGAGTTTTTACTTAAACCCGCTGTGCTGAAGAAGGCCAAATCATAACATCCGAGGCGCTTGGAGCAGGAACCTGAGTTTTAGGGCCTGCTCAAGCCCCAACTCTAATGCCTGATCCAAAAAGAATTCGATAGGCAATGCTCTGGCAAGTCGCTCTCTATTCAATTTGTCATTAAGCACGTCATTGAGAATGTTGTCATGCCAACGCAAGCAAAATGACTGGCAGTCTTCACCGCCTAAATGGTGATACTCCGGCTGGGATGCTTTCTGACGTTTGATTAAGGCTGCGCCGGGTTTAGCGACGAATTTTTCATAGGTGTAATACACCAATGACGTCAATGCCGCATTGTTCTCATAGCCTCTGGTGAAGAGCACTGAATAGGCTGAGCCACTTTGTTCGTCGCTATTGTCTGCATAGAGTGTCATTTGAATTTCGTGATATGGGTCATCGAGTCCATCCAAAGCGTCTTCAAATAGGCTCCTCACTGCAATGTCGATTTCAATTGGCAGGTAAGAAAAATCAATTATCACGGGTAAACAATCCCATTGTTGGTTTACCCATAAATTAGTGTTCTTCAAACAAATCAAGCGCCGAAAAGCGCACATCACATTCAATCTAATACTCGAGGTATTTTATGCGTATTCATTACGATGGACTGGCTTTGCCTGTCTCAACCAAATTTGCTCATGCACTTCAGACGCTGTTAAATGAAAAACAGACAGATACGGAGTCTGTCACCATAAACTTTCGTGACCCAACCTATTCACCTGAAGCAGGTGGTTTCCACCCAGTCGAGGTTAGACTCGAACGGCAAGGAAACAAATGGCACTTCTGCTACATCACCGATTTTGCTTATATCGGTAGAGGGCCGTATGCGGAGCTTGCCAAAGAGCTCGACTTTGACTTCCAGTCCGGTGTCTTTCAGAACTTATTTGGCGTCTTTCCTATCGAACAGGCAACAGACATGTATCAGATATGGGAAGGTAACTTTTTGCATTACTGGCTTGAGTTGGAGGTTTTCACTGTGAGTATTTCCGATTAAACCCAGCGGCCTTTCTGAAAACTGTAAACAGATAAGGAATTATTAAACATAGTAAGGACAAGATTATGCCAAGAGGTTTGGACGATATAAAAATTTCCCGCAGACAAGCAGCCTATGTCGTATTCGAAGGTTTTGAGCCTGGCGTTTACGCTACTTGGGAAGAGGTAGATGCTCAAGTTACAGGTTTTCATAAGAATAAACATAAAGGTTTTCAGAGCCTCGAAAAAGCAAGGCGTGCTTACAAGCGTTATCTAAAGGAAAAGAGAGCGATATCTAAAGCGAAATCCAAACCCAAGAAGCAGAAACCCATCAAACGGTCAGCCGCTATCGATGATGACCTTCCGCCTTGGGATATCGATTAGCCTAAGAGGTTGCAATAATGGGGCGGTACAGAATGATCTGTGTCGTCCCTTTTCCTTTCTGTCTCGTCATTTCAAAGACGTTAGACAGGCTTGAAATAATATCGGTAACTTTTGCTGCGCCATAAGTTCTCGGGTCAAAGTCAGGTTTCGCACGTTTAAGGAAGCTACCTGCTGGGCCAGCATTCACCCATCCATCGTCGTTTTGATAAAGCTCCCATGCTTTAAGAAGTGCCGGTATTAATTCCTCCGCACCATTAGCATTATTACTTTCTGTTTGCTTAGACTTTCCTGTTTTAGGCATTTGCCCAGCTTCAAGGTTTTCCGTGAAGATAAAGTCATCACAGGCATTCCTAAACGACACTGGTGTTTTCTTTTCACCTACACCAAAAACAAACTTCTCTGACTCTCTCAAACGAGATGCTAGCTTGGTAAAATCACTATCACTGGATACCAATGTAAAAGCGTCGATTTTTTCAGAGTAAAGTAAATCCATCGCATCAATGATCATCGAGGCATCTGTTGAGTTTTTGCCTGTCGTATAAGCGAATTGTTGAATAGGTTGGATTGCCAATTCGTTGAGTGGCGTTTTCCAATTCTTTAGTGCATCAATAGACCAATCGCCATAGGCGCGCTTGATCAGTACATGACCATGCGCGGATATCTCATCCAAAATGGCAGATAACTTCGATAGTTGGGCGTTATCAGCATCAATGAGTACCGCTACTTTTTTATGAACATCCAAGTCTTTCATCTATTTTCCTTAAAATATCTATTCGGTATAGCGGCATTTAGGAAAGGCAGAACAGCCTAAGAAGGTTTTTCCTGCATTGGTGCCGCGCTTAGCTTGCCGTTCAACTAATTCACAGCCGCACCTTGGGCATGATGCCTGTTGGAGCGGTGCTATATTGGGCTCTGCTTGGACATCTTTAACGAGCAACAATAGGTCATTTCCAGAAAGTAGCTCGATAGTCTTATCAGATGCGAAATCTATCGCCTGTTGGGTAAATTTACCTGAACAGATGACAATAACCTTGTCTGCATTACTGGCGGTTAATACACCAAACATCTCGCGTACCACACTGACACCAATTTTTTGTGCCTTCCATTGTTTGCACTGAACAAGCAC
>JALUXV010000001.1 GCA_027013165.1 Alteromonadaceae bacterium | reverse complement strand
GTTTTAACTGCATTAACCCAGGTGGCACACGCACCAATATGCGTGCGCAAGCTTTCCCAGCGGAAAACCCAGAAACACTGAAAACACCTGAAGACATTATGCCAATGTATCTTTACCTTATGGGCAACGACAGCGCCGTAGTAAACGGTGAATCGTTAGACTGCCAGCCGAAGTAAGGCGTCCTTCAGCTGCAATAAAACACAGTCTGAACGCCAAAAAAAAGCCATGGCATGTGCCATGGCTTTTTCAATAAGGTTTAGCAAACGCTAGCCTTCAATTTTTGCCCATGTATCACGCAGGCCAACTGTACGATTAAAAACTAAAGCATCGGACGTTGAATGCTTGTCCAAACAAAAATACCCCGTACGTTCAAATTGCCACGCGCCGATGTCTGGAACCCGTGCATCTAAGCCCGGTTCAACCCATCCCTCTTTAACTTCAAGCGACGCTGGATTAATTGCATCGGTGAAACTCTCTTCAGCAGCAGGGTTTGGTACATTAAACAATCGGTCGTAAAGCTTGAACTGCGCTGGGGCTCCAGTTGCACCATCGACCCAATGGATAACCCCTTTGACTTTGCGTCCATCCGCAGGGTCTTTACCTAAGGTTTCTGGATCATACGAACAATAAACGGTCGTGACTTTGTCATCAGCGTCTTTTTCGACCCGAAGCGCCTTAACAACAAAAGCGTTACGTAGACGAACTTCTTTATCAAGCACGAGTCGCTTGAACTTCTTGTTAGCTGACTCTCTGAAATCCTCAGCTTCAATCCAGATGTCACGACCAAATGACAAAGTACGAGTTCCCATAGATTCATCATTTGGATGGTTAGGTGCGGTGATAGTTATCGACTCACCTTCTGGGAGGTTCTCGATAACCAACTTAATGGGATCTAACACTGCCATCGCACGCGGTGCATTGACGTTTAAATCATCGCGAATACAGGCTTCTAACATGGACATTTCAACCATGTTATCCATTTTGGTTACGCCAATACGGGTACAAAATTCGCGAATTGAGCCTGGTGTATAACCACGACGACGTAAGCCTGCGATAGTAGGCATACGCGGATCGTCCCACCCTTCAACATGATTCTCTTCAACTAATTGAATAAGTCGACGTTTACTCAATACGGTATACTCAAGATTCAAGCGCGAGAATTCGTACTGACGGGGCGTACACTCAATAGAAATATTTTCGATCACCCAGTCGTATAAACGACGATTATCCTGAAATTCCAATGTACAGAGTGAGTGAGAAATACCCTCGATGGCATCAGAGATACAATGAGTAAAGTCATACATTGGGTACACACACCATTTGTCACCAGTTTGGTGATGGTGAGCGTGTTTTACGCGATAGATTACCGGATCACGCATACACATAAACGACGACGCCATATCGATTTTAGCGCGCAAGCAGCACTGACCTTCTTCGTACTCACCCGCTGTCATTTTTTCGAATTCGCGCTTATTGGTTTCGATGTCGGTATCGCGATAAGGGCTATTGGTACCAGGCGCTTTAAGCGTACCTCGCATTTCTCGCATTTCTTCTTGAGACGAAAAATCTACATACGCCAAGCCCTTTTCTATAAGCTCGATGGCATAACCGTGCAATTGGTCGAAGTAATTTGATGAATAGCGCTCTTCGCCGTCCCAGGTAAAACCTAACCAAGAAACATCTTCTTTAATCGCATTTACAAAGGAAATATCTTCTTTCGCTGGATTAGTATCGTCAAATCGCAGATTACATGTACCTGTGTAGTCTTGCGCAATACCAAAATTCAAGCAGATAGACTTAGCATGGCCAATGTGTAAAAAACCATTTGGCTCGGGCGGAAAACGGGTTTTAACAGTATTGTGTAATCCACTCGCCAAATCGCCATCAATAATCTGGCGGATAAAATTGGTCGGACGATGCTCAGTCTCGGCCATTTGCTTGTTCCCCTTAAAAGAAGTATTTAATGTTATTTCGTTGAGTATAACATTGACTCAAAACAGACAACCATGATTAATTACTGTCATTTTTTCTACTCGGTCAATTTAGCAGCATTGAAGTGGTAAAATTGTCTATTCGCCGATGCCGCGCTTACAAAATGTGTTAGTCTTGGTGTTAATTGCCGTAAAAGTCACTGATATAAGGTGTCTATGAAAGAAAAAGCAACTTCATTTGATATCGCGCATCTTGCTGGTGTTTCTCAGTCTACTGTTTCTAGAGCTTTGAACAACAGTCACCTGGTTAATCAGGAAACACGAGAGCGGGTTCAAAGAATAGCCAGAGAGCTCAATTATAAAGTAGACAAAAACGCGAGTAATTTGCGCAAGCAGAAAAGCAGTACCATTGCCCTACTCCTGTTTGAAGATCCTACGTCTGACGACTCAATGATAAATCCGTTTTTCTTATCCATGCTTGGAAGTATTACGAGAGCCTGTGCAAGTTCGGGCTATGATCTCTTAGTTTCTTTTCAAAATTTAGACGATGATTGGCACGCTGAATATGAAGATTCTAACAAAGCTGATGGCATAATTTTACTCGGCTATGGTGATTACACCGACTACCAAACCAAGGTTGCACAACTGGAAGAACAAGGCACTCATTTTGTTCGCTGGGGCGCACCCGACGAGGAACATCCGGGCGTAAGCGTTGGTTGCGACAATTATCAAGGTGGCTTTAGTATCACCGAGCACCTTGTGCGTATGGGCCGCAAACGATTCGCTTTTGTGGGAGATTCAGGCGCACATGCTCCAGAATTTATGGCGCGCTATCAGGGTTTTACCGACGCACTGAATAAATACGGCCAAACAGATTACGTTACTCAGTTTGACGCCTTTTCTACCGAAGAATCAGGTCGTGAAGCCATTGATAAAATATTGGCACAAGCCCAATTGCCTGACGCCGTTGTGTGTGCATCTGACTCAATTGCAATGGGTGTACTTGGTGCGCTTCGAGAAACCAAATTAGCTGTGCCAAATGACATTGCAGTAGTGGGCTACGACAATATTGCAGTGTCGGCATTTACAACCCCGCCACTCACTACGGTGAGTCAAAATACAAAGCTAGCAGGCGAGCTGCTAGTTACTACGCTTATAAAAGCGATAAATAATGAAAAAGTTAACGATTACCTGATGCCCGCAGAGGTCATTATTCGCGAATCTTGCGGCAGTCTTTCCCGTTAGTAATGACATTGTGTATTGAGAGGTTTTTCCTCTCAATACATAACCCACATACTCATCGGACCACGTTAACCTAATGGCTAAATGCGCTCAACTCTACCTTGGGTTAAAATGTGTTCAAGTTTTACTTATTGGCACATTTCATTCACTTCTAACCCATTAGAGGCATTTTTTTGAACAAAGCTACTTTCTCCATCGATATCGTGTCTTCGATGATTTTAGTTAGAAAATCAGGTTATTGGGATATTGTCACAGATATAGCCTATATCACTGATTTAGCTCAGGCTTTTACACGTTTTAAATCACGTCAGTTCGTAGTTATTGTAGATATGCGCGGGTGGATTTGCTCAGATGAAGTCAAAGCGTCTGAGTTTAAAACCGACATTGTGCTTGATCGAAGAGCACAAGTTGCCGAATGCTGGATTGTTGATGAGACCAAATACTCTGATCATTTGTTGAAATTCGTTACGCTGCCGTCATTAGACTTCTTGCGATCACAATCTTTAGAGGAAGCTAACGAGTGGATCGCACGGCAAACATTAACTGCACTAGAGAAAGACCAACTAAGCAAATGGTTGCTAGCTGACTAATCGATAACAGCCACCACAAAGTACGCGTTACTTACCTAGCACGCGTACTCTGTGATTGATAACAGCTATTGATAACTCATTTGTTGACTAAGAATATCGATAAACTCCGAGCTTGAAATAGCACCATTGCGTATCCACACTTGAACACCATTCGCGTCAACGTTCGTAGTTAGGCTCTCTCCTTTAGCTATGCTAACTTCCTCACCACTGATTGCTTCTCGCCATAAACCAGGCTCTAAATTAGCTGACACTTCAAACTCTTCTTTTTCTGTACCTTTATTCAATAGAACCAAGGCGGTTTGCTGCGTGTTTTCATCTTGTAATACGCGATAAAATGCCGCTTTGTGACCATTTAATTCAATGTTGTACTGCAATCCTCGTTGAAGTGCGGGTGTTGTTTTTCTCACATTAGCAATCGTCGACAGGTTGTTGTGAATATGATGGGTTTTCGCCAATTCAATATTGTCTTGACCAAGATAATTACGATTTCCTGAATGTTCAGCAGTACCGCGCATGAAGCCTATCTCTGATCCCTGATATACCACAGGAATACCACGCGCAGTAAACAACCAGTTATGAGCATTGATAAAACCTTCATCTGTGGCGTTCATACGAGGCATATCGTGGTTGTCGTAAAACGTCGTCAAATCATACGGATTATTGTATGGGCCGTGAGTCAAGTGCAGTACATCAGCTAATACGGCGTAGTCACTTTCCGCTGGGTTTTCGAACACACTAAGCATGGCTTTTTGCATAGGGAAATCGAGTACACTCACTCCGCCATTTTTCGGTAAGGTGTGTTGCGCGATAAAATTAGCATCGTATTGAAAGCTCTCACCAAACATAAAGAAATCGGGCTTCACTTCTCTTATACGATCCGCGGCTTCTCGCCAAAAGCTGTGAGGCACGTGTCGAATGGTATCTATTCGAAATGCATCTGCGCCTTGAGAAATCCAATACAAATAGCTGTTGATGAGATAATCTCGCACCTCAGGGTTTTCATCATCTAAATTAGACAGTTTCACTAAGTCTGGATAGTTGTGAAAAAAGCTATGTAGGGGGTTGTTCTCTGGGTCGAGTGCTTCAGGCGCTAAGTTTTGATGATCGGCAACCAAATTGCCATCAATATCATAAAGCTCACCAAACCCTGGCTGGTCTTCTGGCATGGTAAAGCTGGGTGTTCCATGGTTGCCAACAATATCAAACACAGACTTAAGACCAAATTGGTCTCGCATTGCCTGTGTG